>NZ_FMCH01000104.1 GCF_900091855.1 Streptomyces sp. DvalAA-14 | reverse complement strand
CCGGTGGCCGTCCAGCCCGCCGGGCCGGCGTGCCGGGCGAGGGCCAGCGGCCCCACCCGTGACCAGGGGAAGGGCGTCGCCGCGCAGGCCCGCGCCGTCGTCCAGCCGGACGCGGACTCTTTCGTCGAGGTCGTCGTCGGTGCCCGGCGGGGCCGTCTCCACGATCAGTGCGCCGGCCGGGTCGACGACTGCGGCCATCCGGGTGAGCAGCGCGGCCGGATCGCCGCCGATGCCGATGTTGCCGTCCATCAGCAGGGCGGTACGCCACCGGCCTTCGCGCGGCAGCGCCTCGAACACCGAGCGGACCAGGGCGCTGCCGCCGGCCTCGCGGGTCCGGCGCACCGCCTCCGCGCTGACGTCCACGCCGAGCGCCAAGCGGCCCCGCTCGGCCAGCGAGGCGACCAGGCGCCCCGGGCCGCAGCCGACATCCAGAACGGCGCCGCGGCACCGGTCCAGCACGGTCAGGTCGGCGGCGTCCGGCCGCGCGCACCAGCGTTCGACGTCCAGCGGCAGCAGCCAGCCGTCCGAACGGTGCAGGAAGAGGGGACCGCGGCCGGTACGCAGCGCCCGGGTGTACGGATCGGCGCTCCACCACTCCTGGCGCCGGCCGACGGGTACGGCCGGCGCCACCGGGACGCTCATCGCACGCCCACCGGGGTGAGCCGGGCCAGCGCGGCGGCGAACCGGCTGCCCGGCGCCTCGGCGGCCACCAGTTCCGCGTCCCGGGGAGTGTCCACATCCCGCAGCAGCGGCAGCTCACGGACGGTCAGGCCCGCCGCGACGAGCCGCTCCCGCTGCACCCGCCCGGTCCGCGGCGTGGACATCGGCACCCCCCGCAGCAGCGCGGGATCCGGCTCGGCCAGGCCCAGCGCCCAGAACCCGCCGTCGACGGCCGGCCCGAACCACGCCGACCGCCCGGGCCAGGCGCCCGGTTCCAGCGCGGGCCCCAGCAACTCGGGAGTCACCTGCGGGGTGTCCATACCGATGAGCAGCGCCGGGCCCCGGCACTGCCCGAAGGCGGCGGCCAGCCGCTCGTCGAGCCCGCCCCCCGCCTGCGGCACGACCTCGATCCCGGCCGGCACGCCGACGCCCCGGGCGCCCCCTCCAGCACCAGCACCCGCCGACTCGCCGGCGCCGCCAGGACCGCCGCCAACGTGTCGGCCAGCGCCGCCT
>NZ_FMCH01000150.1 GCF_900091855.1 Streptomyces sp. DvalAA-14 | reverse complement strand
CGAGGCCGTCGGGTCGGCGGCCCGGTCCGGGGCGGTGCAGCAGCGCGGTCAGCAGGGCGCCGCGCGGACCGGGCGACAGTGCGGCGACCACCTCGTCGGGGATCCGGGCGAAGAGGTCGATCAGGCCGAGGTAGGGCAGCCCGGTGTCCTCGGGCCCGGGCGAGCAGCGCAGGACGGTGACCCCCTCGTCCGACGCGGCGGCGGCCACCGCGGCCAGCAGCGTCGACTTGCCGATGCCGGCCGGTCCGTGGACGAGCAGTCCTCTTCTCTCCCGGAGCAGGCGGAGTGCCGCCTGCTCCGGCCCGTCGACGGCTCGGTCCGGCACGTCGCGGCCTCCCCTCCTGGTCCGCAGCCGCGTGGACACGGCGGCCGTCCACCGACCATTCCATGTGCTCATGACAACCACCGGAATACCGTGTGTCAATGCCCCGGGACGCCGCCGGGCCAAGGTGCCGGGCAAGGGTGCGGCTGCTCGAACGGATGCGCGAGGACGGGTCCGTCAGCGCAGGAATCCCTGGTAGTCGTGCTGCCGGAGCTGGCTCTCGAGCTGCTTCACCGTCTCCAGGCCGACGCCGACGACGATCAGGATGCTCGTACCGCTGAGCTGGTTCGACGAGGTGTAGTTCGCCAGCGCCACGGTCGGCGCCAGGGCGATCAGCCCCAGGTACAGCGATCCCGGCCAGGTCAGCCGGTTCAGGACATAGCTCAGATATCTGGAGGTGGGCCTCCCGGCCCGGACCCCGGGGATGAATCCGCCGTACTTCTTCATGTTGTCCGCGACCTCTTCGGGATTGAACGAGATCGCCACATAGAAGAAGGCGAAGAAGACGATCAGCACGACGTACGAGACCAGGTAGGCGGGATGGTCACCCTTGACGAAATTGCGCTCGATCCAGGTCCGCCAACCGGAAGTGGACCCGGAGAACTGGGCGATGAGTCCGGGAATGTACAGCAGGGACGAGGCGAAGATGACCGGGACCACGCCGGCCTGATTGACCTTCAGCGGGATGTACGTCGAGGTGCCGCCGTAGGACTTGCGGCCGATCACCCGCTTCGCGTACTGCACCGGGATACGGCGCTGCGCCTGCTCCACGAAGACGACCAGCGACACCATGGCGAACCCGATCAGGACGACCCCGCCGAGGTCGACCCAGCCGCCGGCGATCGAGCCCTTCTGCTTGATGGCCCACAGCGCGCCCGGGAACGTGGCCGCGATCGAGACGAAAATCAGCATCGACATGCCGTTGCTGATCCCGCGGTCGGTGATCAGCTCGCCCAGCCACATGACGAGGACCGTGCCGGTCGTCAGCGTGATCACCATGGTGACGGTGATGAACAGCGAACGGTCCGGGACGATGTCCGAGGCCACCGGGCAGCCGCTGAACAGCACACCGTTGCGCACCGTGGTGACCAGGCCGGCGGCCTGCAGCACGGCCAGCGCGACCGTCAGATAGCGGGTGTACTGGGTGATCTTCGTCGTCCCGGCCTGGCCCTCCTTCTTGAGGGCCTCCAATCTCGGGATGACGACGGTCAGCAGCTGAAGGATGATGCTCGAGGTGATGTAGGGCAGGACGCCGAGCGCGAACACCGTGATCTGCAGCAGCGCGCCGCCGCTGAAGAGGTTCAGCAGGCCGAACAGGGTGCTGTTCCCGGCCCGGGCCAGATTGACGCAGGTCTGCACATTGCGGAAATCCACCCCGGGAATGGGAATGTGCGCCCCGAGGCGGTACAAAATGATGATGCCGAGGGTGAAGAGCAGCTTCTTGCGCAAGTCGGGCGTTCTGAACGCCCGGGCGAACGCGGTGAGCACAGTGCCTCCTTCGTCCCCACGCTCGCTGAAGCACGGTGAATCGACCTTAGCGAATTACGGCCGCCGCACGACGCATTCGAGATCCGGCGTGCCGTGACCGGCCGATCCGCCGAACGGGCGAACCCGGAACCGGCGGCCCCCGCGCGGAAGGGGAAGCGAGAGGGTGCAACCATCTGTTCCGGACGGGTGATTCCCGGTACCCTCAGGTGATTTCACAGCCGCCGTGTGCGGGGCGGAATACCCGGAGAAAAAGGTGACGCGGGGTGCTCGGAAAGAAGAGAATGCTGTCGGCCGCGCTGGCGGTCACCGCCGTCAACGCCCTGTTCGTCGGCGGGGCTTCCGCGGTCGGAAAACCGGCGGCCAGCGGCGGCCGGGTGGCGGCCTGGGCGCCGGCCATGACGATCGGCGGCCCGAACTTCAACGACCAGACCCTTCGGATGGTCGCCCACTCCAGCGTGGCCGGGAGCTCGCTGCGGATCCACCTGTCGAACCTGCGCGGCAGCACCGCGCTGACCGTGGGGGCGGTCGGCGTGGCCGCGCAGGCGGACCGGGCGACCGCGGTGGCCGGCTCCCAGCATCCGGTCACCTTCGCCGGCCGGGCGTCGACGACCATCGCGGCCGGAGCCGAGGAGGTCAGCGACCCGATACCGATGACGGTCACCGCCGATCAGAACGTGCTGGTCAGCATCTTCCTCCCGCAGGCCACCAGTTCGGCGACCTGGCATTCGGACGCCTTCGACACGAGCTATCTGTCCGGTCCCGGCGACCACACCGCCGACGTCGGGGACGGCGACTACCTCGCCGCGACCACCTCCTGGTACTACCTGTCCGGTCTGGACGTGCTGCCGTCCGCCGCCCGCGGCACCGTGGTGGCCTTCGGCGACTCCATCACCGACGGCTACAACACCCCGGCCGGGGCGTACCGCCGCTGGCCCGACGATCTGGCGCGGCGGCTGGCCGGTGTCCGCCCGATGGGCGTGGTGGACGCCGGTATCGGCGGCAACCGGGTGCTGACCGACGTGCCCAACATCTGGCAGGGCGTCAGCGCCGAGAAGCGGTTCGCCCACGACGCGCTGGGCCGGGCCGGGGTCAAGGACGTGATCCTGCTGGAAGGCATCAATGACATCGGCAACAATGCCGGACCGCAGGGCGCCCCGCTCACCGCGCAGGATCTCATCGCCGGCTATCAGGATCTGATCCGGCAGGCGCACACGGCCGGTGTCCGGATGATCGGTGGCACCCTCCTGCCGGACAAGGGCAACGGGTATTACAGCGATGCGGCCGAATCCGTCCGGCAGGCGGTCAACAGCTGGATCCGTACCGCCGGGGCATTCGACGGCGTGGTCGACTTCGAAAAGGCCGTGGCCGATCCGGCCGACCCCGCCGCGCTGAATCCCGCTTACGATTCGGGCGATCATCTCCACCCGAACGAAGCCGGTATGCAGGCATTGGCCGACGCCGTCGATCTCACGCTGCTGCGGTAGCAAGGGCCGGGCCCCGGCCACTGGCCGGGGCCCGGCGGCACGGGCCGTCACTGACCGAGCGTGAATCCGTCCACCAGCAGATAGCTTCCGCCGAGTTTGGCCACGGTCAGCGTGTGCGGGCCGGAAGCCAGCCCGGACACCGAGTACAGCTGCTGCCGGGCCTGCCGCTGCGGGGTGTTCGCGCTGACCGTTCCCTTCGAGGCGCCGTCCAGGGTGACGCCGATATCGCCCTCGTCGCTGTTGGTCTCGGTCAGGAAGCCGATTCCGGTGCCGGTGAAGGTGATCGTCGCGGCCGCGCCGTTCTGCTGGGTGTAGTGCACGCCGTTGTCGAGGTCGCCGTCCCCGCGTGAGCCGCTCGACGACCAGCTGCCGGTGTTGGCGATCCGCAGATCGTCGTCGTCGGCCACCGCGCCGGGTACCGTCCCCGGCCCGGCGGCAGCCGTGATCGCCTGCGCCGCGGCCGGCCAGTTCCCGTCGGTCACCACGGTGGCCTGCTGGAACGCGATGTCGGTGCCGTTGTTGTTGTAGGCGGCGGTGTCGCTGTAGTTGTCGTGGATCGAGTCGTCGTGGATGCTCGGCGTCCACAGGTTCGTCCACAACGACCCGTTGCTGAAACGCACCACGTTGTCGTGGGTGTTCCACAGCGAGCTTCCCTCGTCGTGGTAGATCATGTTGCAGCCGCCGACGCACTCGGACAGCACGTTCCCGCTGAATTCGGAGGCGGACGCCTGGCCGCCGAGGGTGTAGACCGGGCCGCCGTCGCTCAGCACACCCATCACGCTGTGCACGTGGTTGCCGACGACGTGGTTGCCGCCGGTGTAGGTGGTGCCGTGCAGGCACGGATCGGGCAGTCCCTGCTCGGCCTGCAGCGTGCAGCTCGACGCCCAGCCCCAGCCCCAGCCGATCGAGATCCCGGAGTACGGCGTGTACCCGATGTCGTTGTGGGACAAGGTGGTGCCGCGGCTGTGCCCGACCCAGATGCCGACCGCGTCCTGGTACTCCTGGCCCGGGAACTGCACGGTGCTGTCGGAGACGGTGTTGCCACTGGTCATCAGGGCCGGCTCGGTCTGGTAGTAGTCGTCGGCCTCGCCGATCGCCACGCCGATGCCCGAGGTGTCGGTGACGGAACTCGCCGTCACGGTGGAGTCCTGGGTCTGGTCGGCCAGGTCGACGCCGCTGGTCCCGGTGTGCTGGACGGTGTCCCCGCTGAAGGTGATCCGTGCGCCGCGGTGCACCTGGACCGCGGCCGGGATCCGGCTGGGTGCCCGGCTCGTCGGGTCCCAGATCACCCCGGCCTGGTTGTCGACATAGCCCTCGGCGGTGGGCGCGTTCCAGGTGGTGTAGGCGAAGGTGAGCCCCGAGAAGGTGATGTCGTGCACGGGCGCGACCGCGTCCGGGATCACCGTGAAGCCGTCGATCAGCAGGAAGCTGCCGCCGGTCTTGACCACCTTGACGGTGTGGGTGCCCTTCGGCAGGCCGGTCACCGAGGCGAGCACCTGCTGGGCGAGCCGGTCACCGGTCGTATTGCCCGTCACCGTGGAGACCTTGGCGCCGTCCAGGTAGACGTCGGCGCTGCCCTCGTCCGAGTTGGTCTCCGAGAGCACCTGGATTCCGGTGCCGGTGAAGGTGTAGCTCGCGGCGTCGCCGTTGGTGCCGGTGTAGTGCACATCGGCGTCCAGGTCGCCCAGGTGGCGGCCGCTCGAATAACCCCAACTGCCGGTGTAGGCCGCCCGCCAGTCCGTGTCGTTGAGCGGTGCCAGATGCCCCGGGGTGCCGGCCAGGTCGAGCAGTTCGGGGGCGACCGGCAGTTCGACGTCGGCCGTGGCCAGGTCCTCGCCCGGACGCGGCACGTAGTAGAGGGCGCCCGCGCCGCTGTCGAGATAGAACTGCCCCGGCGTGCCGAGCAGTTGGTAGGCGTTCTCCAGCCAGCTGACACCGCTGAGGCTCGGCAGCCCGGCGCCGTTGAACGGGAAGCTCGGATTGGGCACCGAGGTGTGGTTGTTGGCCCAGCAGCCGGGGTCGACGGTGAGGTCCGAACCGCCGGACGCGGACCGGCTGATGGACGCCAGCGGGCAGCGCATCTGCTTCCATGCGTTGTTCTGCACGACCTCGGCCTGGGCCGGGTCGGTCCACGTGGTGTACGACGGGTCGGCGGTGGTGAAGCCGGTGGCGGTCACCGAGAAGCCGGCCGGATTCATCGGACCGCGCGCCCGCTGGGCGCGCGTCCCGTTGACGAACAGCTCCCGGCTCGCGGTGCCCTTCGGCACCGCGGCCCGGTAGATGTTCTTTGCCGCGTCCACCTCGGTGAAACCGCTGACGCGGACGGCGCCGCTGAGGACGGGCCGCTGTCCGGCGGCGGCCCGGTAGACGACCTGGTGGCCGGGGCGGCCCGAGTCCTGGACGCCCAGGCGCAGCGGGCCGGTGAGCCGGTAGGTGCCGCCCTGCAGCTCGACCACGACGTCCCCGGCCGCCGACGGCACCAGGCTCCGCGCCTGCGCCACCGCCGTCGCCACCGCGCACGGCTGCTGCGTGCTGCACGCCGTGCCCGTCCCGTCGGGAGACACGGTCAGGATGTCCGAGGCGGCGGCCCCCGGCGGAGCGCCGGTGGTCGCGAAGCCGACGGCGGCGACGATCAGGGACGCGACAACGGCGAGGCTTCGCACGGCAGGACCTCCAGCGGCAGCGATGGGGGCAGACGTCCGATGAATATACGAGTCCGTCGGCGTCGGCGACAGACCGCTGACCACGCCGACCCCGGCGACCCCGCCTTCCGCGGCTGGCTCAGGTCGAGATGTCCGGGTAGGGCAGCTGCATGTGCGACAGGCGGCGGGCGTACTCGAGCTGGAAGCCGAGCGGTTCGGCGTGGTCCCGCTCGAACAGGCCGATGAACAGCGTCAGGGTGAGGAAGGGGTGGGCGCCGAGCTCGAACAGTTTCGGGTAGTCGTGGGTGGCGAGCGCCGCCCGCTCGGATTCGTCGAAGGCCAGCCAGGTGCTGGCCTCGGCGTCGACGCAGTTGAGCAGGCGGTTGGCGTACTCCGCCTCCCACTGGGCGACGGTGGCCACGGGGTCGGCGCGGTAGCGCTCCACCAGGTCGGCGTCGCGGTCCACGGTGTAGAGGAACTTGTTCAACAGGTACTTGCTCACGCGGGCGCTCCGTTCGGGTACCAGGTGAAGTAGGCCTCCATCGTGTGGAACAGGTCGAGCGTGTCGACGTAGTCGGCTTTCCGGCCCTCGCCGGCCACGCCCATCATCAGCATGAAGTCCATGAACCCGTGGGTGGCGTTGCCCGGCAGGTGCAGGCTGTCCAGGCTGACTTCGCCCAGGCACTCCTCGATGTCGCCGCCGGCGATCCAGCCGACGGCCTTCTGGTCGAACTGCGGATCGGGCCCGGTCGGGCCGAACTGCCGCGGGCCGCCCAGCTCCAGCGACAGGTGACCGGTGCCGATCACCGCGGCCCGCAGGTCCGACGGCCAGGACTCGATCACCTGCCGGATGGTGCGGCCGAGTTGCACGAACCGCTTCGGCTGGGGGAGCGGCGGCGCGAAGATGTTGGTGTAGATCGGCACGATGGGCAGATCGGCCTCGGGGCGCAGCGTGATGATCGGGCAGGTGATCGAGTGGTCGATCCGCAGCTCGTTGGAGAACGCCAGGTCGAAGCCGGCGTCCAGGCCCTCCCGCAGCACATGCGCCGAGAGGTCCTCCTGCCCCTTGAGCAGCATCTTCGGCAACCCGAACTCGCGCTGCTCATTGGCGAAGTTGGCGTCGTAGAACGGCGCCTTGCCGACCAGGAACTGCGGCATGTTGTCCAGCCACAGCTGGTGGAAGTGGTCGGAGCCGACCATCACCAGCACATCGGGGCGGGCCCGGGTCAAGGTGGCACGGAACGCCTCGATCTTGCGGACCCACTCGTCCGCGAACGGCGGCCGGTCGGCCCCGGAGGACGTGCTCGCGCGGTAGTAGAAGGGATGGTGGGTGGACGCGATCACCGCCACCAGCTCGGCCATCAGCCCTCCTCGTCTCGGGCCAGGTGCCCGCGGCACCCGGGGGTTCAGTGCTGCTCGGGAAGGTACGGATCCGGGGCGATCGAGCGGTTGTTCAGGTCCACCGACAAGAAGATGTCATTGCCGACCGGGTGGCGCAGCTCCTCCGCGAGCTGACCGATCAGCCCCGCGGTGCGGGCCAGCAGCGCGAAGCCGCGCAGCAGTTCCAGCGGCAGCCCGAGGTCGGCCAGCGCGGCGCCGCAGACACCGGCTCCGTTGAGCGGCAGCGTCTTGCCCAGGACGTGCGGATGCACCCGGCCGATGGCGGCGAACAGCGCCAGGTGCGGGCCGACGAGGTCCTCCTCGGCAGCGATCCGCAGCAGCCGCGGAGTGCGGGGGTCGCCCTGCTTGTGCACGTGGTGGCCGAGCCCGGGGACGAAGGCGCCCGCCTCCCGCCGCGCGGTGACCGTCGCCAGGGCCAGCGCGTCCCACCCGGCGTCGTCGTCCGGCAGCGGGCCGTCGACCGCCTCCAGTACGTTGTGCAGGAAGCGGCCGCAGTCCTCGGTGACACCCAGGAACCGCGATCCGCCGCCCAGCAGGCCGGCGGCCAGCGCGCCTTGGACGGAGTCGGGCGCGGACAGGTAGGTCAGCCGGGTGACGATGGCGGTCGGGGTGAAGCCGTGGTCGGCCAGCGCCGCCAGCACGGCCTCGAACACCCGGGTCTGCCCGGGGGTCGGGCGGCGCTGGGCGGCCAGCCAGAAGGCCAGCTCACCGAAGCCGACCGTGCCCATGACGTCCTCGGCCAGGTCCTGGCCGAGCAGGGTGATCCGCTCCGGTGACGACGCGCCGAGGGCGGTCTGGTAGACGGGGCGCGGCGGGGACGGCGGCCGGGGCGCGGACGCGGGCGGCTGGGGTTCGGTCCGGTCAGGCACCGGCGGCCTCCTGGGGGTCGGTCAGCCACGCGCGCAGTTCGGCGCCGTGCTCGTCGAGGCGGGGCGGCGGCCGCCGGTAGCCGACGGGGGTGGCGGAGAAGCGGATGGGGTTGCGCGTCGTCGGCACCGCCCGGTCGCCCTCCCCGACCTCGACCACCGGGTCGAGCCCGAAGCGCTCCGCCATGGCGAACCCGCCGTCGATGGTGTTGATCGGCCCGCACGGCACCCCGACCGCGCTGAGCGCCTCGAACCACTCCACCGCGCCGCGGGTGGCCAGCCGTTCCACCAGCAGGGGGCGCAACTCCTCGCGGTGGGCGGTGCGGTCGGCGTTGTGCGCGAAACGCGGGTCCGCGGGGAGGTCCGGGAGCCCGAGCACGTCGCACAGTCTGCCGAACTGCCCGTCGTTCGCGGCCGCGACGATCAGATCGCTGTCCGCGGTGGGCAGCGGCTCGTACGGGAAGACGCTGGGGTGGGCGTTGCCCATCCGGAACGGCACCACGCCTCCGGCCGCGTAGGCCGAGCTGTGGTTGACCAGTCCGGTCAGCGCCGAGGACAGCAGGTTGATCTCGACGTGCTGGCCCCGGCCGGTCGCCTCGCGGTGGCGGAGCGCGGCGAGGACGCCGATCACCGCGTGGTTGCCGGCCATCACGTCGAACACCGAGATGCCGGCCCGGTAGGGCGGCCCGTCCGGATCGCCGGTCAGGCTCATCAGCCCGGAGATGGCCTGCACCATCAGGTCGTAGCCGGGGACGTCGCGGCCGGCGCCGGTGCCGAAGCCGCTGATGGAGGCGTAGACGGCGCCGGGGTTGCCGGCGCTCACCGTGTCGTAGTCCAGGCCGTACTTGGCCAGTCCCCCCGGCTTGAAGTTCTCGATGACCACGTCCGCACGGCGGGCCAGCTCGCGGGCCAGGGCGGCGTCGCCGTCGTCCCGCAGGTCGAGGGCGATCGAGCGCTTGCCGCGGTTGACGCCGAGGTAGTACGTGGAGACCTCGTCGCGGACCGGGGGCATCCAGCCGCGCGTCTCGTCGCCCTGCGGTCCTTCGACCTTGACGACCTCGGCGCCCATGTCGGCGAGCAGCATCGTGGCGTACGGGCCGGCCAGCACCCGGGAGAAGTCCGCGACCAGCACTCCGGACAGCGGCCCGGAAGCGGGCCGCCCGCCGGCCGCGGCACCGGAGACGGGCTCCGCGGGACCGGAGACGGCGTCCGCCGTGGTGTCGTCGGTGTCGTCCACCCGTTGCCTCGCTTCACCCTGTTCGTACAGCGGACCAATGTCCGCTGAGGCGAGTCTGCCGCCGGGGCGGTCGGTGGTCAAGGGTCGCCACCGGCGTCCGCCGGCCCCCGCCGGGGGACCCGCCGCCGCTCAGGGAACGGCCGGCGCGGCCGCGTCGGCGTGCGGGACGTCCTGCAGGCGGGCGAAGTCGGCGCTGATGTCGCCGGCCGCCTGGAGCAGCAGCGGCAGATGGTGCTCCAGCAGGCGGGCCACCGAGGTCTCCGCCGCGTGGCAGTTGACGTTGACGCCGGCGATCACCCGGCCCGAGCCGTCCCGCAGCGGCGCCGCCACCGAGCGGATGCCCAAGGTGAGCTGCTCGTCGGTCAGCGCCCAGCCGCGCGCCCGCACGTCCCGCAGCTCGGCGTCGCGCTCGGCCCGGTCCGGCCGCCAGCGGGCCACCAGCCCGGACCGGGTCGGCTGGGCCAGCACCGCCTCCAACTCGTCCGCCGGCAGCGCCGCGAGCTGCACCTTTCCCAGCGAGGTGGCCAGCGCGGGGAACCGGGTGCCGATCTGGACGGCCAGCGAGACGATCTTGGGAACGGCCACCCGGGCCACGTAGACGATGTCCGGGCCGTCCAGCTGCGCGATCGAGCAGGACTCACCGGTGCGCGCCACCAGGCGCTCCAGGTGCGGCCGGGCCACGTCCCACAGGCCCATGGACCGCACGTACGCCACGCCGAGTTCCAGGACCCGCGGTGTCAGCGAGTAGCCGCGGTCGACCGCGCGCACGTAGCCGAGTTCCTCCAGGGTCAGCAGGATGCGCCGGGCGGTGGGGCGGGCCAGCGAGGTGGCCGCGGACACCTCGGCGAGCGTCATCACCGGTCGGCCCGGCCGGAACGCCGTGATGACCTCGAGCCCGCGCGCCAGCGCCTCGATGAAGTCGGGACCGGTTCCCGCACGTGGCATGGCACGACCTCCTCGCGACCTGACGTCACCCGAGGGTAGCCGCTGCTGTCCGCGAGGCGGACGGCAGCGGCCGGGGGAGCCGCCCGGGCGGACCGCGCCGTCCATTGACACCGGGACAGGCCCGGGCGGAGGGTGGCCGGAAGCAGCCTCTGTCCGGACAGCGGACGACTGTACGCAATGACGCGTGAAGGAGTGTGAGGCGATGAGCCAACCCACGAACGACACCGCGGGCCGCCCGGTCGTCCTGCGGGGCGGCACCGTCCTGACGGTCGACGCCACCCGGCAGGTCCTGGCCGGACACGACGTCCTGGTCGTCGGGGACCGGATCGCCGCCGTCGGCCCGGACCTGGCCGTGCCGGACGGCACGGTCGAGATCGACGCGACCGGCGGCATCGTCATGCCCGGCATGATCGACACGCACCGGCACCTGTGGCAGACCGCGATGCGCGGCTACGGCGCCGACTGGACACTGACGCAGTACTTCGTCTGGTACTACCTCGAATGGGGCAAGATCTTCCGGCCCGCGGACGTGTACGCGGGCAACCTGCTGGGTGCCTGGGAAGCACTGGACGCCGGCGTGACCACCACCGTCGACTGGTCGCACGGGCTGCGCACCACCGAGCACGCCGACGCCGCCGTCGACGCGCTGCAGGCCGTGCCCGGCCGCTTCGTGCTCGCCTACGGCAACATCCAGGACGCGCCGGCCACCTGGACCGGCGCCCCGGAGTTCCGCGACTTCGTCACCCGCCGCGTCACCGGCCAGGACCTGCTCGGCTTCCAGATCGCCTTCGACGTCACCGGTGACCCCGCCTTCCCGGAGAAGCCCGCCTTCGAGGTGGCCCGCGAACTCGGCGTACCGGTGACCACGCACGCCGGAGTCTGGGGCGCGACCGGGGACGACGGTATCCGGCTGATGCACGAGCACGGGTTCATGACCCCCGAGACCGTCTACGTCCACGGCGCGTCGCTGTCGGCCGACTCCTACCACCGGATCGCCGCCACCGGCGGCTCGGTGTCGGTGTCGACCGAGAGCGAGCAGAGCGCCGGCCAGGGCTACCCGCCCACCTGGATGCTGCGCGCCCACGGCATCCCCGTCTCGCTGTCGATGGACACCTCGGTGTGGTGGAGCGGCGACCTGTTCTCCGCGATGCGCACCACGCTGGGCGCCGACCGGTCCCGCGAGCACATGGCGGCGCACGCCCGCGACGAGACCGTCACCCACGCCGCGCTGCGCGCCGAGCAGGTGGTGGAGTGGGCCACCCGCGGCGGAGCGCGGGCACTGGGCCGCGGATCGGACCTGGGCAGCATAGAGACGGGCAAGAAGGCCGACCTCGTCCTGATCAAGAACGACCGGTCCCCGGTGTCCTTCCCGCTGCTCAACCCGCACGGCCATGTCGCCCTCCAGGCCCAGCGCGGCGACGTGCACACCGTGCTGGTCAACGGCCGGATCGTCAAGCGCGACGGCCGCCTCGTCGACGTCGACCTCGCCGCCGTCCGCCGGACCGTCGACGCGACGGTCTCCTACCTCCAGGACCAGCTCGGCCCGGAGGCCTGGCAGCGGGGCATGAACCCGGACGTGCCGGAGACGAAGGTGCTGGACAACCCGTACACCTACACCGACTACCAGAGCGGCAGCACCCACGGCCACTGACGCCCGGACCGGCCGGCCCGCGGACCGCTCAGGCCGGCGGATCGCTAAGGCCCGCGGCCGGTCAGCCGGGCTGCGGACCGCCGGCCGGACCGCCGGCCGGCACCGCGCGGTTGACCGCCGCCATCACGGCCTGCACCGACGCGGTGAGAACGGAGGTGTCCAGCCCCGCACCCCCACGAGTCGACGTCGTCCACCCGGCACTCGGCGTAGGCGACGGCGGGGCTGCCGGGCCCGGAGGCGGTGGCGTGCTCGGTGTAGCCGAGGATGTCGACGGTGATGCCGACCGCCCGCAGCGCGTCGGTCAGGGCGGACAGCGGCCCGTTCCCGGCGCCCCGGCAGGGCAGCTCCCGCTCGTCGGCACGCAGCACGCAGGTGAAGACGTGCACGCCGGGGGCGGTTTCCGCGGTGCTCCAGGAGACCAGCGCGAACCGCCCCTCCTGGGCCGGCGCCGCGTAGGTGGTGCGGAAGAGGTCCCCCAGCTCCTTCGGCGCGAGTTCCTTGCCGGTCGCGTCGGTGACGCGCTGCACGGTCCGGGAGAAGTCCGCGCGCATCGGGGCGGGGAGGTCCAGGCCGTGGTGGGTACGCAGCAGGTGGGCGATGCCGCCCTTGCCGGACTGGGAGTTGATACGGATGACCTCTTCGTAGGTGCGGCCGAGGTCCCCCGGGTCGACGGGCAGATACGGCACCTGCCACGGCGCCGCGCTTGCCGGAACGCCCAGGTCGGCCGCCTGCTTGGCATGGTGGGCCAAGCCCTTGGCGATGGCGTCCTGGTGGGTGCCGGAGAAGGCCGTGTGGACGAGATCGCCGCCGTAGGGGTGCCGGGGGTGGACCGGCAGCCGGTTGCAGTGCTCCACCACCTCCTTGACCACGTCGATGTCGGAGAAGTCGATCATCGGATCGACGCCCTGCGCGTACAGGTTCAGCGCCAGGGTCACCAGGTCGACGTTCCCGGTCCGCTCACCGTTGCCGAACAGGCACCCCTCCACCCGCTGCGCCCCGGCCAGGACGGCGAGTTCCGCGCAGGCGACACCGGTGCCGCGGTCGTTGTGCGGGTGCACGGAGAGGATCACCGAGGCGCGGCGGGCCAGATGGCGGTGCATGTACTCGATCTGGTCCGCGTACACGTTGGGGGTGGCGATCTCCACCGTCGCCGGCAGATTGTGGATCACCGGCCGCTGCGGGCAGGCGTCCCACAGCTCGGTCAGGCTGTCGCACACCTCCAGCACGAAGTCCGGTTCGGTGAGATTGAAGACCTCCGGGGAGAACTCGAACCGGATGTCGGCGCCGGACCGCTCCTCGGCGCGCCGCATCAGATGGGTGGCGGCCGTGCGGATCAGCTCGTGGACCTCGTCACGGGACCGCCCCAGCACCACATCGCGCCAGACGGGCGCGGTAGCGGTGTAAAGGTGGACAACCGTGCGGGGGAGACCTTCCACGGATGCGATGGTCCGGTCGATCAGATCCCGGCGGGCCGCGGTGAAAACGGAGATGGTCACGTCGTCGGGGACCGCGCCGCTGCTCGCCAGGTGGCGTACGAAGTCGAAGTCGGTCTGGCTGGCGGACGGGTAGCCGACCTCGATCTCCTTGAAGCCCATCGTCACCAGGAGGTCGAACATCCGGCGCTTGCGCGGGGTGTCCATCGGTTCGGCCAGCGCCTGGTTGCCGTCCCGCAGGTCGACCGGCACCCACAGCGGCGCCTGCCGGAGCACGCCGGACGGCCAGGTCCGGTCCGCCAGCGGCAGGGCGACCCGCGCCTGCGCGGGCCGGTAGCGGTGGTGCGGCATCGCACTCGGGCGCTGCGGGTTCCATCCCGGCGCATCCGTCGGAACGGCGCCGGAAGGGGTGCGCAGCGTGGGAAACGCCGCGCTCACGACAGGGGAAGAGGAAGCCATCGCGGGGAACTTCTTTCATTCGGCCATCGGATGACCGGCGCGGCCTTGCCCCCGCTGCGGGGGGCCGGTCGGATCAGGCCCCGCAGCGGCGGACGAGGAGAAGGAGTTCGTGCAGCGGCATGACGGGCACAGTAACGGCATTTAACTCCTCAGACAACCTGAGGCGTTGGGGTGGGTGAAGGCCCGTCACGGCGGGCGGGCCGTGCGGCCGGTCACCATGGATCCGAAGCGCGGCAATCGGGGGCGCGGGCGGGTTCGACTCTCGAACGCCGCCCGGGCGGCCGGTCCTTGCGACGGCTCCCGGCGCGGCGCCGCCTGCCCCTCCGCCTGCGCCACCGGGTGCGGCGCCGGGTGCTGCGTCCGGTGCCGCGCCGGCTCGGGAGACGACCGGGGGGTCGGCCACCGCCCGGGGCAGCCCCGATCCCTCGCATGCCCCTGATGGCAGTACCCTCTTGATCCTCACGGCTCCTTCTCTCCGGCCCCTGGGTGTTTTCCGGGGCCCAGCCTGTGTCTTCGACGCTCAGCCCTCTCGTGGGGAAAGGCCGAACGGACGCCGTGAGCCCCGGCAGATCGGCCCGGCTGCCGGCGGGAATCCGAGTACGCAACCGGGCGTCGAGGGGCTACGAACAGCGGCTTCTCCACAAGGGGCAGCGCGAGGGACGGGATCAGGTGGACGACCACGACGGCACGGGCATACCCGGCGAGGACAACGAAGCGGCCGCGGCGGCGCGGCCGACGGGGCAGGGGAGCCCCGGCTCGAAGCCCGCGGTGAAGGGCCGGCGGACCGCGGCCAGGACCCGTAAGCCCGCGCAGGCTCCGGCGGCGGCCGGCGGTTCCGCCGAGGG
>NZ_FMCH01000160.1 GCF_900091855.1 Streptomyces sp. DvalAA-14 | reverse complement strand
GGCGTCCGCCGCCCCGGCCGCGTCCGCCGCCCCGGCCGGGTCGGCCGTGCCTGTCGCGTCCGCCGTGCCCGCCGCCCCGGCCGGGCCCCTCGCGCCCGTCCTGGACGTCGTGATCCCCGTGCACAACGAGCAGGACGACCTGGAGCGGTGCGTACGCGACCTGCACGCCTATCTCACGGCCACCTTCCCCTACCCCTTCCGGATCACCGTCGCCGACAACGCCAGCACCGACCTGACGCAGGCCCTCGCCAAGGCGCTGGCCGCGGAACTGCCCGAAGTGGAGTCCTTCCGGCTGGAGCAGAAGGGGCGCGGCCGGGCGCTGCGCACGGTGTGGACGGCGTCCGAGGCGCCGGTGCTGGCGTACATGGACGTGGATCTGTCCACCGACCTCAACGCGCTGCTGCCGCTGGTCGCCCCGCTGATCTCCGGGCACTCCGACCTGGCGATCGGCTCGCGGCTGGCCCGCTCCGCGCGGGTGGTGCGCGGGGCCAAGCGCGAGCTGATCTCCCGGGCCTACAACCTGATCCTGCGCGGCTCGCTGGCGGCCCGCTTCTCCGACGCCCAGTGCGGTTTCAAGGCGATCCGAGGCGATGTGGCGCAGCGGCTGCTGCCGATGGTCGAGGACACCGGGTGGTTCTTCGACACCGAGATGCTGGTGCTGGCCGAGCGGGCGGGCCTGCGGATCCACGAGATACCGGTGGACTGGGTGGACGACCCGGACAGCAGCGTCGATCTGGTCCGGACCGCGGCCGACGACCTGCGGGGCGTGGTGCGGATCGGACGGGCCCTGGCGACCGGTCAGTTGGCGCTGGACCGGCTGCGGCGGCCGTTCGGCGACGATCCGCGCGACCGTGAACTGTCCGGTGTGCCCTCCGGGTTGGCGCGGCAGCTGGTCGGCTTCTGCGCGATCGGCGCGCTGAGCACCCTGGCCTACCTCGGCCTGTACTTCCTCTTCCGGCAGGGACTCGGGCCGCAACCGGCCAACGCGCTGGCACTGTTGCTGTCCGCGTTCGCCAACACCGCCGCCAACCGCCGCCTCACCTTCGGGGTACGCGGCCGGGATCAGGCGGTGCGGCACCAGGCGCAGGGGCTGGTGGTGTTCGCCATCGGTCTCGCGCTGACCAGCGGTTCGCTCGCCGCGCTGCACGCGGCGACCCACCGGCCCTCGCACGAAACGGAGTTGGCGGTGCTGGTAGCGGCCAATCTCGCCGCGACGGTACTGCGCTTCCTGCTCTTCCGGGCCTGGCTCTTCCCGGAGCGGCCCGCCGCCGCCTACGACACGGCCGGCCCCGCGACCGACCCCGTAACCGGCCCCGCAACCGACCCCGACGACGTCAGGAGTGCGGCATGACCGCGCCGAGCAACACACCCCCGCCGCGGTACGCCCCGGCGGAGTACGCCCGCACCGCGGCCGCCGACCCCGCTCCGGCGCCCGGCATGTCGCGGCTGGGCCGGCTGCGGCGCGGCCACCCCGGGGACCCTGCCTGGGCCCGCCCCGGCCTGCTGGCGCTGCTGCTGGGCACGCTGGCGCTCTACCTGTACGACCTGAGCGCCTCCGGATACGCCAACTCCTTCTACTCGGCGGCGGTCCAGGCCGGCAGCCAGAGCTGGAAGGCGTTCTTCTTCGGCTCCTCCGACGCGGCCAACGCGATCACCGTCGACAAGCCGCCGGCCTCACTGTGGCCGATGGAGCTGTCGGTACGGCTGTTCGGCCTCGGCTCGTGGCAGATCCTGGTGCCCGAGGCGCTAATGGGCGTCGCCACCGTCGGCGTGCTCTACGCGGCCGTCCGGCGGAGGTTCGGCGCAGGCGCGGGCCTGCTGGCCGGCGCGGTCCTCGCGCTGACCCCGGTCGCCGCGCTCATGTTCCGCTTCAACAACCCCGACGCGCTACTGGCGTTGCTCATGGTCACCGCCGTCTCCTGCGTGCTGCGCGCCCTGGAGGACGCCCGCACCAAGTGGCTGCTGTGGGCCGGCGCCGTTCTCGGCCTCGCCTTCCTCACCAAGACCCTGCAGGCGTGGCTGATCCTGCCCGCGCTCGCCCTGGTCTACGGGGTCTGCGCGCCCACCTCCCTCGGCCGCAGGCTACGCCAACTCCTCTATGCGGCAGGCGTGATGCTGCTGGCCGGCGGCTGGTGGGTGGCGATCGTGCAGCTGTGGCCGAAGTCGTCCCGCCCGTACATCGGCGGCTCGCAGGACAACAGCTTCCTGGGGTTGACCTTCGGCTACAACGGCTTCGGCCGGATCACCGGCAACGAGACCGGCAGTGTGGGGGGCGGCGGCGGTCCCGGTGGCGGCGGACGGTGGGGCGCGACCGGCATCGGGCGGCTGTTCGGATCCGACATGGGTGGTCAGATCGCCTGGCTGCTGCCAGCCGCGTTTGTATGCCTGGTCGCCGGGCTGTGGATCACCCGGCGGGCGGCCCGGACCGACCCGCAGCGCTCCGCGTTCCTGCTGTGGGGCGGCGCGCTGCTGATGACCTTCGCGACCTTCAGTTTCATGTCCGGGATCTTCCACCAGTACTACAACATCGCCCTGGCGCCCTACATCGCGGCGCTGGTCGGCATGGGCGCGGCGCTGCTGTGGCGACGCCGCACCCACATCGCGGCGGCGGCGACATTGGCCGCGGCCGTGCTCGGCACCGCGATCTGGGCGGCGGTGCTGCTGGACCGCTCCCCGTCCTGGCACCCGTGGCTGCGGGTGGCCGTCGTGGTGGCCGGGATCGTCGCCGCGGCGGGGCTGCTGGTGGGCGCGGCGCCCGGCCTGTTCCGGGCGGGGCGGGCGACTGGCGGGACGAGCGCAGATACGGCCGCAGAGACAGGCGCAGGGACCGCTGGACGGATGGGCGCGCGGATCGGCGTCGTCGCGGCAGTGGTCGGACTGGGTGCCGCGCTCGGCGGACCTGTCGCGTACACGCTCGACACGGTGAGCACGCCGCACGCCGGTTCCATCGTGACGGCCGGTCCCGCGGTCCAGGACGCCAGGGGCGGGCCGGGCGGCGGCGGGGGCCGGATGTTCGGCGGCGCCGGCGGGCGTCCCACCGGGGGCTTCCCGGGCGGCGCGCCCGGTCGCGCACCGGGAGCGCCCGGAGCTCAGGGTACGACGGGACAGCCGGGCCAACCGGGACAGCCGGGCCAGGGGCAGAACGGTGGCGGCACCCAGGGCGGCACGGGCGGTACCAACGGCGCGGGCGGCACCCAAGGCACCCAAGGCACCCAGGGCACCCAAGGCGCCCAGGGCGGCACCAACGGCACCATGCCCCGCTTCTTCCGCCAGGGCCAGGGTGGCGGCGCCCCCGGCGCTGGTGGTGGCATGGGCGGCCTGCTGAGCGGCACCAAGGTCGGCTCCGCGATGAAGTCCCTGCTCATGGCGGACGCCGGCCACTACACCTGGGTCGCGGCGGCCATCGGCTCGCAGAATCAGGCGAGCTACCAACTGGCCACCGGCAAGCCCGTGATGTCCATCGGCGGCTTCAACGGCAGCGACCCGTCCCCGACCCTGGCCCAATTCCGGAGCGACGTGTCGGCCGGCCGCATCCACTACTTCATCGGTGGCGGCACGGGTGGCGGCCCGGCTGGCGGCACGGGTGGTGGTGGCGGTTTCGGCGGCGGCGCCATGGGCGGCGCCGGCGGCAGCGGCACCGCCGGCCAGATCACCGCCTGGGTCGAGGCGCACTACACCGCCACGACGGTCGCCGGCACCACCGTCTACGACCTGACGGCGCCCAAGGCCGCGGCGCCCGCCGGCTCGGGCACCGCCTCCGCGAGCTGACGGCGCCGGCAGGGCCCCGGACCGGTCACCACCGGTCCGGGGCCCCGCCGTGTCGTGTGTCGCGACTGCGGAAGGGAAGCCCCGCGCCCCGCTACGCCAGCCGCGCCGGGAAGCCCCCGGTCGCGACCGGCCCCCACCGCTCGGGGGTGATCCGGATCAGGGACTTGCCCTGGCGCACCATGGCCTCGCGGTACTCCGCCCAGTCCGGGTGCTCACCGGAGATGGTGCGGAAGTACTCGACCAGGGGTTCGACGGAGTCGGGGGAGTCGATGACCTCGGCGGAGCCGTCCACCTGGACCCAGGGACCGCCGAAGTCGTCGGACAGCACGATGAGGCTGACCCGCGGGTCGCGCTTGGCGTTGCGGGTCTTGGCCCGCTCCGGGTAGGTGGAGACGACGATGCGTCCGGAGTCGTCCACCCCGCAGGTCAGCGGCGAGCCCTGGGGGCGGCCGTCCGCGCGGGTGGTGAGCAGGATCGCGTGGTGCCGCGGGCGGACGAAGTCCAGCAGCTCTTCCAGCGTGACGTCGGTGTTCGTGGCGATATTGGGAGCCATGCGGGCACTGTACGACGCGTGGTCGCGGCTCGCCGGACCGGATCGGCGCGGATCGTTGCAGGGGACAGCTGCCATGCCCTCGCTGAGAGTAAGGTCACGGTCGCAGGCCCGCCCGCTTCCGGTCAGGGGAGGCGGGCGGGCCGGTACGGCGTCAGCGCGGGCCGGCTGGTCCGGAGCGGCACCGGGGGCGGGCCGAGTTCAGGCGGATGCCTCGGTGAGGGACGCGATCTCCTCGGCGGTCAGTTCGAGCTCGGCGGCGGCGAGCAGGGCCGGCACCTGCTCCACCGTGCGGGCGCTGGCGATCGGCGCGAGCACCGTCGGCTGGGCAGCGAGCCAGGCCAGCGCGACCGAGGCGACCTCGACGCCGTGCGCGGCGGCCACCTCGTCCAGGGCGGCGAGCACCTTCGGGCCGCGCTCCTGGGTCAGGTAGACGGCGGCGCGCTCGGACCGGACGCTGTCCACGGCCGGGCCGCCCGGCCGGTACTTGCCGGTGAGGAAGCCGAGCGCGAGCCCGAAGTAGGGCGCCGCGGACAGGCCGCGGGCCGCGGCCAGGTCCGCCAGCGGGCCCTCGTACTTGTCCCGCTCGACCAGGTTGTAGTGCGGCTGGATGATCTCGTAGCGGGCCAGGCCCTCGCGCTCGGAGAAGTCCAGCGAGGCGGCGAGCCGCTCGGGGGAGATGTTGGAGGCGCCGATGGTCCGGACCTTGCCCTCCTTCACCAGGTCGTCCAGCGCGGTGATGATCTCCTCGACCGGCACCTCGGGGTCGTCGAAGTGGGTGTAGTAGAGATCGATATGCTCCGCGCCCAGCCGGCGCAGGGAGGCTTCCGCGCCCTTTTTGATCGTCTCGGGCTTCAAGCCCTTGAAGTCGGTGTGCCCGCCGACCTTGGTGGCGACCACGATGTCGTCGCGCCGGCCCCGGCTGTCCAGCCACTTGCCGATGATCGTCTCGGAGCCGCCGCCCTTGCCGTAGAGGTCCGCGGAGTCCACGAAGTCGCCGCCGCCGGCCGCGAACGCGTCCAGCACCGCGAAGGACTGCGCCTCGTCGGCCGACCAGCCGAAGACGTTGGCGCCGAGGGCCAGGGGGAAGACGTCGAGTTCGGAGTTGCCAATGCGTGCCATGACCATGCGCAACGGGTGGGGGGTGCACGGTATTCCGCCGACACGCTAGGGTCAGGCCCCATGTCGAATCCCACGCCGCAGCCGGACAACAACTACGACCCCGCGGGCAACACGCAGATGTTCCGCGCCTTCGTCGACGAGCAGCCGCCGCCCGCCCAGGTGCAGCGGGCCGAGACCCGTAGCCGGGCCGGGCTGATCATCGGTGTGATCGTCGCCCTGGTGGTGATTGTCGGAGTGGTCGCTCTCGCGATGAAGTAACGCGGCCGGACCGGGCCGGCGACCACTCCCGTCACGTCCTCAGGCTTCCGCGGTCAGCCCGTCGCGCAACTGGGCCAGGGTGCGGGTCAGCAGCCGGGAGACGTGCATCTGGGAGATGCCGACCTCCTCGCCGATCTGCGACTGCGTCATGTTCGCGAAGAAGCGCAGCATGATGATCTGGCGCTCGCGCGGGGGCAGTTGGGCCAGCAGCGGCTTGAGCGACTCGCGGTACTCGACCCCTTCGAGGGCGGTGTCCTCGTAGCCGAGGCGGTCCGCGAGGGTGCCTTCGCTGCCGTCGTCCTCGGGCGGCGGGGAGTCCAGCGAGCTGGCGGTGTACGCGTTGCCGACCGCGAGGCCGTCGACCACGTCCTCTTCGGACACCCCGAGGCAGGTGGCCAGCTCGGCCACGGTCGGGGAGCGGTCGAGGCGCTGCGACAGCTCGTCGCTGGCCTTGGTCAGCGCCAGCCGCAGCTCCTGGAGCCGGCGGGGGACGCGCACCGACCAGGAGGTGTCGCGGAAGAATCGCTTCACCTCACCGACGATGGTGGGCATCGCGAAGGTCGGGAACTCCACCCCGCGCTCGCAGTCGAACCGGTCGATCGCCTTGATCAGGCCGATCGTGCCGACCTGGACGATGTCCTCCATCGGCTCGTTGCGACTGCGGAACCGAGCGGCCGCGTACCGCACCAGCGGCAGATTCAGCTCGATCAGCGTGTCACGTACGTAGGTGCGTTCCGGGCTGTCCACCGGGAGTTCGGCCAGGCGCAGGAACAGCGAACGGGACAGCGTACGGGTGTCGATGGCCTCGGTGTGTAGGGACTCGGACGGTGCCACTGCGTCATGACGTTCCTGACGGAGCACCTTGGGACTGCCCACCTGTACGGACATGCCACCCCCTTGAGGTCGCGGACGGGTGTCGCGAGCGACGGTTGTTTCCTCCACTGGAATACCGGAGGCTCGCTCGCGACAAACGCGGTATCCGCAGAATGTCACATGTCGGCAACACGCTGTAGCGCCAAGTCGACATATCTGTGCAGGTGGCTTAATCCCTATCGGTTACGCTTCGAGCTGGTTTGCGGACCTCAGCCGGGCGAAGCTGCGGGAGAGCAAACGGGACACGTGCATCTGGGAAACACCCAGCTCAGCGCTGATCTGTGACTGGGTCAGGTTGCCGAAGTAGCGCAGCAGCAGGATGCGCCGCTCCCGCTCGGGAAGTTGCACCAGCAGGTGGCGCACGAGGTCGCGATGTTCGACTCCGTTGAGTGCCGGGTCCTCGTAGCCGAGCCGGTCGAGCAGGCCGGGGGCGCCGTCGCCCTCCTGCGCGGCCTCCAGCGAGGTCGCGTGATAGGCGCGGCCGGCCTCCAGGCAGGCCAGCACCTCGTCCTCGGACAGCCGCAGCCGCTCGGCGATCTCGGCGGTGGTCGGGGAGCGGCCGTGCAGCACCGTCAGATCCTCGATGGCCCCGCTGACCTGGACCCACAGCTCGTGCAGTCGGCGCGGTACGTGCACGGTCCGCACATTGTCCCTGAAGTAACGTTTGATCTCCCCGACCACGGTCGGCATCGCGAAGGTGGGGAACTGCACCCCGCGCTCCGGGTCGAAGCGGTCGATCGCGTTGATCAGCCCGATGGTCCCGACCTGGACCACGTCCTCCATCGGCTCGTTGCGGCTGCGGAAGCGGGCGGCGGCGTAGCGCACCAGCGGCAGGTTCACCTCGATCAGTGCCGCCCGTACCCGGGTGTGCTCGGGGGTGCCGGCCTCCAGCTTGCTGAACTGCTCGAACAGCACCTGGGTGAGCGCCCGGGCGTCCGCCGCGTTGGTGCTGGGCGTTCGCGTCCGGCCGCGCGGATACGTTGGTGACGCCGTACGGGCCGACATCGGCACTCCACACCCCTCATCGGTCCACACATCCGTCAAAAGCGGTCATAGCATCACAATTCATGTGTGCTTTGTGCAAGCACCGCATATTGCCGTGTTGTACGACCCAAGGGCCGCCGGCGGCCGCTGAAGACCGCTCCTGCGGGGGGCCGGACGGGTGGGACGAAGGGTGGGGCGGCTGCGCGGCCGGGGTACGAAGAAGCCCTCCGCGGGGTGCGCGAAGGGCTTGGGGTGCGGCGGCGGGGCGACAGGCCGGGCCGGCGCCCGGCGTCAGATCTCGTAGTCGGCGATCACCCAGGTGGCGAAGTCGGTCCACGGCGCCACCGCCGCCTGGTGCGCCGGATGCTCCAGATAGCGCTTCAGCGCGTCCGTGTCCTCGACCGAGGAGTTGATGGCGAAGTCGTAGGCGATCGGCCGGTCGGTCACGTTCCAGCCGCACTCCCAGGACACCACGCCCGGGACCTTCGCGCCGAGCTCGGCGAAGCCGCGCGCCCCGGCGACGACGCGCGGCTCGTCCCGCCGCACGCCCTCGTTGAGCTTGAACAGCACCAGATGCCGGATCATGGAAACCTCGTTCTCCCCGCGTTGTCCGCGCGTGCTCCGGGCCGCCCTAGTCGGCCAGGTCGTGCATGAACTTCCCGACGCTCTTGGCGGCGTTCGATATGCCCTCGAACCCTACCTGGACAAGATCGGCGGCCCGGGCCGGCTGGTCGATGATCGTGTAGAGCACGAAGATGACCAGTACGTACATGGTGATCTTCCTCGCCTGCGCCATGCTCCTTGCCCTCCCCAGCCGCGGGTCCGCACCGGTCACAAGTGTGCAATCGGTGGAGTCTATCCACCGAACGGCGTAAGCAGCGGGGCACCACCCCCATCATCATTCAATACGCCAAGCCCAACGCGCCCGGTGGGCCTGGCTGGTGGGAACGCCTGCCGGCAGGTCCCCCGCCCGGCGGCCGCGGCCGGACATGACGAGAGGCCCCACCGCGTGCGGTGGGGCCTCTCGTCATGCACTGCTCAGAGCGGTAGCGGTGGGATTTGAACCCACGGAGAGGTTGCCCCCTCACACGCTTTCGAGGCGTGCTCCTTAGGCCGCTCGGACACGCTACCGAGAGGAATCCTAGCCCACCTTCAGCCGTGCTCAGAAACCGTTTGGGCGGAAGAAGCGGGTGAGCAGGGCGGCGGCGGGGTCCGGGAGGACTTCGGCGACGACCTCGGGGCGGTGGTTGAGGCGGCGGTCGCGGACCAGGTCCCACAGGGAGCCGGCCGCGCCGGCCTTGGGATCGGGGGCGGCGTACACGACGCGGTCCAGGCGGGACAGGACGATCGCGCCCGCGCACATGGTGCACGGTTCGAGGGTCACGACGAGGGTGCAGCCGGTCAGCCGCCACTGGCCGAGGTGGGCGGCGGCGCGGCGGACGGCGAGCACCTCAGCGTGCGCGGTCGGGTCACCGGTGGCCTCGCGCTCGTTGCGGGCGGAGGCGATGACCGAACCGTCCGGGCCCAGCACGACCGCGCCCACCGGGACGTCGCCGGTGAGCGGGGCGTGCTCGGCCTCCGCCAGGGCGAGCCGCATCGCGGGCACCCAGCGGTCACGCACGGGATCCGGAGTGTCGGCTGGGGTCAGCGGACCGCCTCCAGCACGTCGCCGCAGCCCAGCGAGTCCGCGATCTCACCGAGGGCTTCGCCGGTCAGGGCGCCGTCGCCGCTGAGCGCCAGCAGCTCCTTGCCGTTCATTCCCAGGTCGGCCAGCAGCTCGGTGTCACCGAGCGGGCCGACCGGTACGTGGTCTTCGGAGTGGTCGGTCACCGTGCCGGCGTCGTCGTCGCCGTCCTCGGTGCCGTCGAGATCGACCAGGTCGTCGAGGTCCTCCGGGTCGCGGCCGAGCACCTCGTCGGTGAGCAGAATCTCCCCGTACGAGCTGCGGGAAGCCGCCGCGGCGTCGGACACATAGATTCTGGGGTCCTCTTCACCGTCGATCCGGATGACGCCGAACCAGGCGTCCTCCTGTTCGATGAAGACCAGAACCGTTTCCTCCTCGTCGCCGGCCGCGCGGGCCAGATCGCTCAGATCGGCGAGGGTTTCCACATCGTCGAGATCGGGTTCGCTCGCTTGCCAACCGTCCTCGGTGCGCGCGAGCAGTGCGGCGAAGTACACCGTGACTCTCCCACAGGTCTCAGGCCGTCCGGACCGGGTAGGACCGCTCGGCCGTTCATGATGGCGTCACCATGGTCCCACCCACTCGGCATCGTGGCAGAAACCGGGGCGCTACGAGGAGTCTTCCGCACCGCGACGTGCCAGGTCTTCGTCAGATCCAGGTAAATCCTCGATCGAGACGGGCCGTTGTGACACCGGAATGACCGTCCACCGTCACCAGCGGAAGGTCCGCATCCGCATCTGTTGGCGCATCCGGGCCGCCCGGGCGCGTCGCGGCTGCACCCGCTCGCGCAGCGCCTTGGCCTCGTTCAATTCGCGCAGGAACAGGGCGCGCCTGCGGCGCCGCTCCAGATTGCGCTCGTCCTCGTGCGGGTCCTGCTCGCTGTCGGGCACGTCCGGCATCGGGCCACCGTCCTCGCCGTTCGGGTCACCCGGGAGGCGCACCGGGCCTGTTGATCCACTTTCCCCCCATCGGGCGGTTTACCCCGGGCCGGGCGCAGAAGGGCGCGGGGGCGTACGGCCCGGCGCACGCGGGGAGGCGCCGGATACAGTCGTGCCCATGCGTCTCCACGTCGTCGACCACCCGCTGGTCGCGCACAAACTCACCATCCTGCGCGACGAGCGCACCGACTCCCCGACCTTCCGCCGGCTGGCCGACGAGCTGGTCACGCTGCTCGCCTACGAGGCCACCCGGGACGTCAGGACCGAGCCGGTCGACATCCGCACCCCGGTCGCGCCGACCAGCGGGGTGCGGCTGTCCCACCCGCGCCCGCTGGTGGTGCCGATCCTGCGGGCCGGCCTCGGCATGCTCGACGGCATGGTGCGGCTGCTGCCGACCGCCGAGGTCGGCTTCCTGGGCATGGTGCGCGACGAGGACACCCTGGAGGCGAAGACCTACGCCACCCGCATGCCGGACGACCTGTCCGGCCGGCAGGTCTACGTGGTCGATCCGATGCTGGCCACCGGCGGCACCCTGGTGACGGCGATCAAGCTGCTGATCGACCGCGGCGCGGACGATGTCACCGCGCTGTGCCTGCTCGCCGCGCCGGAGGGCGTCCAGGTCATGGAGCGCGAGCTGACGGGGCAGCCGGTCACCGTGGTCACCGCGGCGCTGGACGAGCGGCTCAACGAGCACGGTTTCATCGTCCCGGGCCTGGGGGACGCGGGCGACCGGCTGTACGGGACGGCCGGCGGCTGACCCGCCGCCACACGACGGCCGGTCGAAAGCAGCCGGACGATGGAGGAAAACCTGATCAGTGGTGGGTCGGGCTGCCTGCCTTGGCCGGCTTCTTGCCCGCGGCGCCCGGCCCGCCCTTGTCGCCGGTACCGGCCTTGCTGCCGGTACCGCCCTTGCCGTCCGTGCCGCCCTTCCCGCCGGTCGCCCCCGCCGGTGCGCACACCGGCTTCGGCGGCGGCGGGTTGGCCGCGATGACCCGCGCCTTGGCCGCGTCCGCGGGCGAGGCCAGTGCCGAGTAGCCGTCGCCGATCAGCAGGTCGACCGTCTTGCCCTTGCGGGCCGGGTCGATCTTCACCGACGAGCCCGCCACCTGGGTGCCGGCCTCCCGGGCCGCCGCCTCGCCCGCCGGGCCCGCGACCAGCAGCGCGGTCTGGGTGACCTTCTGGTCGTAGCCGTCGGGCGCGTTGCCGAACTTGGCCACCTTGAAGCCGCGGGCGGCCAGCTGATCGGCGGTGGACTTGGCGAGTCCGCCGCGCGAGGTGGCGTTCAGCACGTTCAAGGTGATCGCCGAGGGCTGCGGCATCGGGGCGAGTTTCCCGGTGTGCGTCGGCGCCGGCACCGGCTTGCAGCTCGGCTTGTTCAGCGGCGCCGCCTGGGCCTGGTTGCCGCCCTTGCCGTTGAAGACGTCGAAGAGCTGCAGTGCCCCCCAGCCGAACAGGCCGAGGACGACCACCGAGGCGATCACCGCCGCCACGACACGGCCGCGACGTCTGGGCCGGCGCATCCTCGGATACGCGTTACCGGTGACCCGGTACTTCCCACCCATCCCGGAGGGGGTCAGCATGCTCATGAGCGCAGCGTAAGCGGATTGTCAGTCCATCTCCAGGACCCGGGCATGCAGCACCTGCCGCTGCTGGAGCGCGGCACGGACCGCACGGTGCAGACCGTCCTCCAGATAGAGGTCGCCTTGCCATTTCACGACATGGGCGAACAGATCCCCGTAAAACGTGGAATCCTCGGCGAGGAGAGTCTCGAGGTCGAGCTGGCCCTTGGTGGTCACCAATTGGTCGAGCCGCACGGGACGCGGGGCGACGTCCGCCCACTCGCGCGTGCTGACCCGGCCGTGGTCCGGGTACGGCCGCCCGTTTCCGATGCGCTTGAAGATCACACGGAAAGCCTACCGGCCAAGGTTGTCCGGGCGCAGCAGTAGGGCGGCTTGTGCCGCAACCTGCCCCTCTTTCCCATCCGCACCACCATCGGCGCCCCCGCCGCACCCGCTGGCCCGCCCTGAATCGCCGATCCGCCGCCCTGCCCGCACTGTGGAACCTACGGACAGCGGAAGTACGGACCGTGCCGGCAGCCCGAGGAGGAGGGAGACCGATGCCGCCCATCCTCCCTCCGCCGCCGGGTCCGGCCGGCGGCCCACCGTTCGGTGACTGGCTCTGGCAGTCGCTGCTGCACGGCACCCAGGCCGGGGTCGCCGTCCTCGACACCGAGCTGCGCTACCGGTATGTCAATCCCGCGCTGGCCCGGATCAACGGGGTGCCGGCCGCCGAGCACATCGGCCGGACGATCGCCGAGGTGGTGCCCGGGGTGGCGGCCAGAGAGGACAGGCTGCTGGAGGTGCTGGCCGACGGGGTGCCCAGGGAGGTGGTCTCCACCGGGCAGACCCACGCCGCGTCGCCGCATCCGACGCGCTACTGGCAGGGCAGCTATCAGCGGCTGACGGACGCGGACGGCCGGGTGCTGGGGATCGGCGCGGTGATCCTGGAGGTCAGCGCGGACCGGGAGATCCAGCGCGAGCTGGAGAGGGCCCGCGAGCGGCTGCTGCTGCTGGACGCCGCCGCGGTCCGGATCGGTACCACGCTGGAGATGGACCGGACCTGTCAGGAGCTGGCCGACCTGCTGGTCGAGGTGATGGCGGACGCGGCGGGCGTGGACGTGCTGGCCTCCGGCCTGGGCGAGGGCCAGCCGTCGCCGCCACCCGACACCCTGCGGCTGCGGCGGGCCGCGCTCGCCGGCCGGCCCGAGCTGTGGGCGTACGCCGAGGGGTTCATGAAGCCCGGCGAGTACGTCGACTACCGGCGCGGCTCGCCGGTGCCCCGCTGCCTGGAGACCGGGTTGCCGGTGGTGCTGAACCTGCTGCCGGACGAGGAGCTGAGCGAGACCACGCCCCGCGCCGAGGAGGTCGCCTCCTACCGGGCCGCCCACATCCACTCCGGGCTGATCGTGCCGCTGTCCGCCCGCGGCGACCAGCTCGGCACCGTCACGCTGATCAGGGCCGGCTCCTCACCGGGCTTCGACGACGACGACGTCGCGGTCGCCCGCGCGCTCGCCGACCGGGCGGCGATCAGCCTGGACAACGCCCGCCGCTACAGCCGCGAGCACGGCATAGCGGTCGAGCTGCAGCGCGCGCTGCTGGCCACCCCCGGCGCCCCGCACCCGCGGATCGACGTCGCCACCCGCTATCTGCCGGCCGGGGAGACCGACCTGGTGGGCGGCGACTGGTTCGACACGCTCGCGCTGCCCGGCGGGATGACCCTGCTGGCCATGGGCGATGTGATGGGGCACGGGGTGGAGGCGGCGGTGGAGATGAGCCACTACCGCGCGATGCTGCGGGTGGTGTCCACCATGGCCGACCGGCCCGGCCAGATGCTGCGCCGGATGGACGCCGTGCTGTCCGCGGCCGGCACCGAACGCCCCGGGACCTGTCTGCTGGGCCTGGCCGACCCGCTGCGCGGCGGCGCCTGGTTCGCCAGCGCCGGACACCTGCCCCCGGCCGTGATCACGCCCACCGGTGGGATCACCCTGCTGGACGTGCCGCCCGGGCCGCCGCTGGGCGCGGACCTCGACGGCGAGTACGAGACGGTGTACGTGCCCTGGCATCCCGGGCACATCCTGCTGCTGTACACCGACGGCCTGGTCGAGCGGCGCACCGAGGACATCGACGCCTCGCTGTCCCGGCTGGCCGGGCTGACCATGGAGCACGCCACCGGTCCGCTGGACGCGCTGCTGGCCGGGATCGTGCGCCGCCTGGCACCGGGCGCGGCCGAGGACGACGTGGCGCTGCTCGCCGCGCGCGCCCGGCAGTAGGGCGACGGCCCGGCTGCCGCAGGCACGGGACAGGGCCGGTCAGGGCGGGTCGGCCGGTGGTCCGGCGGTCGCGTTCCGGCCGGCGCGGCGCCGTCATTCCGGTCGGCGGGACCGGCTTGTAGCCTCGAAGGTGCTGACGGCGGTCCACCGAGCCGAGGAGTGCGAGATGACCGAACGCAAGCCGCCCGGTGTCCCCTTCGAGACCTGGGTCGACAAGCAGATCCGCGAGGCGGAGGAGCGCGGCGCGTTCGCCGACCTGCCGGGCGCGGGCAAGCCGCTGCCGTCGCTGGACACCCCTTACGACGAGTTGTGGTGGATCAAGGGCAAGATGCAGCGCGAGGGGCTCTCGGTGCTGCCGCCGACGCTGATCCTGCGCAAGGAGGCGGAGGACGCGGCAGCCGCGGTGGCCGCGGCCCGCTCCGAGCGGCAGGTGCGGTCGATCCTGAACGGGATCAACGAGAAGATCGAGGCCGCGATCCGGCGCCCGCCGCAGGGCCCGCCGCTGAACCTGAAGCCCTTCGACGTCGAGCGGGCCGTCGCGGACTGGCGGGAGGCGCGCGGGGACGAGCGGCGGGACGGGGGACGTCAGGGGGAGCCGCCGGGGGACCGGCAGGGCGAAGCGGACGGGACGCGGGCGGCCGGGCGGGACGCTCGGCGGGCCGGAAAGCCGGGCCGGAGGTGGCGCGGCCGCGCGCTGTGAGGCGGCGCCGACCCCCCGACCCGGACTTTCGCAACCCTCGCGCGCGGTCGGTCAGGAGTGGCGGAACGCGGGCAGCCCCAGGTAGCCGGACACCTTGACCGGTGCGTGCGAGCCGTCGGCGGGCAGCGTCACGATGCCGGCCGGGGTGCGGGCGGCGATCAGCGTGCCGTTCGACGACCAGGCGGGCTCGGTGTAGTCGGTGGTGGCCCTGGGGGTCAGGTCCTGGACGACCGCGCCGCTGTTGGTCTCGTGCTCCACGAACAGGTGGTCGTGGCCGCCGACCGAGCGGACGAAGACGATGTCCCCGCCGTTGTCGTACGGGCTGGTCGCCGGCTCCGAGCCGGTGGTGAGCGCGCTGCCCTGCTGGCGCAGGTTGTCGTCGCGGACGTAGACCTTCCCGTCGCCGGTGTTGGCGTACACCGCGTTGCCGTACTGCGCGCCGGCGCTGGGCCATACGTTGCCGGTCTGCGGCAGGGCGGGGGTGTGCTCACCGGGCTCCGCCTGCAGGGCGAGCACCCTGGGCGTGCCGTGCACGGAGCCGGAGGGGACGCCGTACAGCCGGGAGACGCCGGCCGCGGTGCGGACCGCGAAGAGCAGATTGCTGATGGCCGGCAGCTGGGTCTGGGCGTTGCGCGGGCGGACCTGCCAGGTCGGATGGGACCAGTTCTGGTTGCCGGGGTTCCTCGCCACGACGACGCGGCCGGTGCCGTCCGGGCGGGCCACCGCGAGGTCGCCGTCGCCGTCGATGAAGGCGGCCTTCTTGCCGTCGGGGGACCAGGACAGGTCGCGCACGGCGGTGCCGAAGTCGACGCGGGTGCCGTTCATCACCACATAGCGGGTGCCGTCGCTGATGGTCAGGCCGTTGCCGGCCGTGCCGTTCTGCAGCGGGGCGGCGGAGGCGGCCGGCCGGGCGGTCGTTCCCGCGCCCGGGGCGGAGCCGGTGCCGCTGCCCGGCCTGTCGGATGCGGATGCCGATGCCGACGTGGATGTCGATCCGGGCGCCGGTTCCGACGCCGAGCCCGTCGGCGCTCCCGAACGGGAACCCGAACCAGCGGCAGGAGAACCGCTGTTGGCGGCGACGGAGTCATCCGGGCCGCAGGCGGACAGCAGGCAGGCGCCTGCGGTGAGGCCGGCGGTCAGGGCAATGGCGGCAGCGATACGGCGGCGGCTTCGGACGGGCATGGTGGTTTCCCCCTGGCACAGTGGCGGCGGCATTCGCGCCGACGGTCTTGAGCCGAGGGTCCCAAGCCAACGTCGCCAGCCGGTGCGGGCGTTGTCACGGACCGGCTACAGGGCGGGCCGGGCGCCGCGGGCCTGTCGGCGAGCGCCGGGCGACCGGTGGGCAACCGCCGGGCAACCCCTGGGCGATCCGGGTGCGATCGCGGCGTGCGTCCTTTCGCGGGGTCCGCGGACGGCGGTCAGAGCACCCCGCCGACGACCGCGCCGGCCGCCTGCGCGAGGGACCGGCGGGCGCCGGCCCCGTCCAGATAGCCGCCGACCATGGCGCCGTCGCGCAGCAGGAACAGCGCCGCGGCGGCGACCTCCGGATCGGGGTGGCCGCAGCCCGCGGCCAGTTCCAGCAGCGCGGCCCGGAACCACCCGCGGTGTCCGTCGATCAGCGCGCGCACCGGGTGGGCGGCGTCCGGGTACTCGGCGGCGGCGTTGATGAACGGGCAGCCGCGGAAACCCGGCCCGCAGACCTCGTCGGCCAGCCCGTCCAGCAGCAGGCCGAGGGTCTTGCGGGGGTCGTCGGCGACCCCGGCGGCGGCGTCGGCCAGCCGGCTGCGGATCGCCTCGTCGCGGCCACGCAGATAGGCGACGACCAGGTCGTCCTTGGTGGGGAAGTGACGGTAGAAGGTCGCCTTGGTGACCTGGGCCTCGGCGATCAGCCGGTCCACGCCGATCGAGCGGATGCCCTCGGCGTAGAAGAGAGCCGAGGCCGTCTCCAGTAGCCGCTCGCGCGGCTGCGGCCTACGGTGCTCATGTCGCCGCGTGGTCGGGTCGACGGCCGTTTCTCCTGCCTCTCCGCTCATCACCCAAACGTAACAGGACGTTCTGTCCCTCTGATTGACACTCATCACTCGGACACCCATTCTAGGGACAGAACGGTCTGTCTGCCAGGGTATGGACCGTCCCAACAAGGAGAACCGCATGTCAGAACAGTCCGTAGCGCCGCCGGCGACGATCGTCCTGATTCATGGCCTGTGGATGTCCCCGCACAGCTGGCAGCCCTGGATCGACCGCTTCACCGCCGAGGGGCACACCGTGCACGCCCCCGCCTGGCCCGGCGTCTCCGAGCTGGACCAGCCGCTCGACCACGACCGGGCCCCGGCCGAGATCGGCGTCACCGAGTTGGTGGACCACTACGACGCCTTCATCCGCGGGCTGCCCGAGTCGCCCGTCGTCATCGGCCACTCGTTCGGCGGACTGATTGTCCAGCTGCTGCTCGACCGGGGTCTGTGCACGGTCGGCGTCGCCCTGCACCCGGCCCAGCCGCGCGGGGTACTGCGGCTGCCGCTCGCCGCGCTGCGGTCCTCCTTCCCGGTGCTGAGCAACCCGGCGAACCGCAAGCGCGCGGTCGCGCTCAACGACAGCCAGTTCCACTACGCCTTCGCCAACACCGTTTCCGCCGAGCAGGCCGCCGAGGAGCGCGCCCGGCTGGCGATTCCCGGCCCGGGCCGCCCGCTCTTCGAGGCCGCGCTGGCCAACTTCACGCCGAAGGGTCGCTCCGCGACGGAGGTCGACTTCACCAATGGCGACCGGTCGCCGCTGCTTCTGGTCTCCGGTACCGAGGACCATGTCGTCCCGGCCGCGGTCGTGCACGAGAACTTCACCAAGTTCGGCAGGTCGAAGGCGCTCACCGAGTACAAGGCGTATCAGGGCCGTGACCATGGCACCGCCTTCCACGAGGGCTGGGAGGACGTGGCCGACTACGCGCTGTCGTGGGCGCTGGCGCATCGCTCTTCGGCGGGGGAGGCGGGCGGGCCGCTGACGGCGGAGGAGCCGGTGACGCCGGCTCCCGCCGCTCCCGTGGATCCGCCCGCTCCCGCGGCTCCCGCAGCTCCCCCGGTCGCCTCGGCGGGCCCCACGGCTCCTGAGCCGTCGGTGGATCCGGCTCCGCCGGTGAGTCCCGCTCCGCCGGTGACGCCGGAAGACCCCACGGACCCGGAGCCGCCCGCTGGGCCGAAGAGCGCACCCGGGGAGTGAGCCGGCGGCCCGTGTGGTTGGTTGGGTGCGGGTTCGTCGTGGCTGGTCGCGCAGTTCCTCGCGCCCCTTTGGGGCTCGTGGCGGCTGGCGGTGGCTGGTTGGGTGCGCGTCCGTGGTGGCTGGTCGCGCAGTTCCTCCCCCAGACTTCGTCCGGGGGTACCCCCAGCGCCCCTTGGGGCTCGTTTGGGGGGTGAGGGCGTGCCCTTGGTGGGGGCGGGGACGTTGTATCGAGCATGAGCATCCGTCGAATCCTCACCACCGCCGCGGCCGGGTCCTTCCTGATGGCCGTTGGCGCACCCGCCGTACAGGCCGCCGACCTCGGCTCCACGCTGGCCAGCACGGCGCTGACCGCCCAGACCGCCGGCGAGCAGGCCGGCACGGCCACCTCCGGGGTGATGAACCAGACCGGCGTCGCGAAGAAGGTCACCGCCGTCAAGAACGCCGTGCAGGCCGGCGCGGACGCGGTGAGCGCGGGGAATCAGCTGGTCAACGGCTGATCGCCGGTCAGCAGCCGTACTGCGCGGGCCGAAGGAGGGGCACCCCGGTGGGGTGCCCCTCCTCGCTTGCCGTGCTCAGCCCTTGAGGCTGCTCACCGGCACCAGGAAGTGCGCGGCGGTGCCCAGCACTTCCGGGTCGCCGGCGAAGCTCCGCAGCGTGTGTTCGGCGACCAGCGAGCCGGGCGCCGCCTCCGGCCAGGGGCGGCTGGCGAGGATGACGTACACCGCCCTGCGTGCCTGGGCCGCGGCCGTCCACTGGTCGGGAACCGGGCAGGAGGCGTGCAGATACGGCATGGTCAGCACGGCCTTGCCGCCCTCCACGAGTACGGTCACGCGGGCCCGCGACGCGCGCGACACATCGAGGATCGCGCCGCCCACCGGCAGCCCGATCTCCTCGGCCGCGGCCAGCACGGCCGCTTCGCCGGCCTCCGGGCCGTCCACTCCGTCACCCAGCGAATAGGCCATCAGAAACGGCATGTCGGCGCCGTCCTCGGCGTACTCGCCGGCCCACGGGATCACCACGAGGGTGCCCAGCCGGCTCTGCAGGGAGGACTTGGACGATGCGGCGGCGGTATTGGTCTGGCTCATGGGCCGGACCCTAACCGCCGACCACCCCGGTCCGGGGCTGATGTCACCTCAGCGGGCCACCGTACGGCACCGGATTCCCCCGTTCGTGGGGTTCTCACCGAACCCGCGTACCCCAACGGCGCAGTGGCGGCCGAAGATCGTCCGGTGGCGAACAACGTGGGCGTACGGCGGACTTGCGGGGCGCGGGCCACCTGCCCGTACGCCGTGCGGACGCGCTTCGGTTGCGGTAGGACCAGCTGTTTTTCACGGTGGTGACGGCAGTTGTTCACTCCACCGAAGGGAACCTTCTCCATGCGTACCCACCGGATCACCGGCGTGGTCGTCTCCACCGTGCTCGCCGCCGCACTCACCGGCGGCGTGCTCAGCGCCACGTCCGCTTCCGCCGACGCCCACCACCGCCCCGCGTCCGCGGCCAACCCGGTGGTGCCGTCGGCGCCGGGCGAGGCTAACGCCCTCATCGCGCGGGCCAAGACACTCGGCGGCCTCGGCCCGGTGACGGATCCGGCCGCCAAGATGGTCCAGGACGCGCTGGCCCGCCCGGCCTCCGCGGCAACGGTCCGGAAGGACGCGGCGATGCTCGGATCGGCCATCGCGGCAGCGAAGCGGGCGCTGCCCGCCACCCCGCCGGCTCCGGCCGCTCCGGCCGCCCCCGCCAAGCCGGCCGATCCCGCCATGCCCGGCATGCCCGGCGGCACGAACACCCCGAACACCCCGAACACCCCGGCCTCTCCGGCCATGCCCGGCATGCCGAACACCCCGGCCGCGCCCGCCGCGCCCGCCGCGCCCGCCGCGCCCGGTTCGGACAACGCCCCGGACCGCGTCTCGCACCAGTCCCAGCGGACCGTCCGGGCCACCTCCCCGCCGACGCCCTCACCGCTCTCCAGGGCGCGGTGGACGCGCTGCTCAAGGCGGTGACCTCCGGCGACGTGTCCGGCCTGCTGGGCGCCGCCGGCAACGTCGTCACCGGTCTGGTCGCCGTGGTCGTCGCCATCGTGCTCGGCGGCAGCGGTCTGCCCGCGCTCCCCGCCGCGCCGGCCGCCTGACCCGGCTCCCCGCAGCCGCCGCCGGCATCCGCCCCGGCAGCCGTACCAGGCCCGCGGCCCCTTCGTCCGTCACCTCACGACGAAGCGGCCGCGGGCCCGCGTCCGTCCGGACACCCGCGGGTGCCCGCCGCGTGCCCGCCGCCTGCCCGCGGCCACCCACCCGGCCCGCGCCGCGTTCGGCGGTCAGCGCCGGTAGTGCAGCAGCACCACACCGTTGCCGAAGGTGTGCGACTCCATCAGGCGCAGCGTCCTGATGCCGTCCGCCGCCCCGAAGAGCCGTTTGCCGCCGCCGACCAGGACCGGGTGGACGTAGACCCGGTACTCGTCCACCAGATCGAACCGCATGAACTCCGCGGCCAGTTCCGCGCCGCCCAGCGTCAGATCCCCGCCGGGCTCGGCCTTGAGCGCCTCGACCTCCGCCGGGTCCACCGCCGGCCGCACGGTGGCGTTCCAGTCGGCCCGCCGCAGCGTGCGCGAGTACACGATCTTCGGCTTCTCGCGCCAGATCCTGGCGAACCGCGCCATCTGCGGGGTGCTCGCCGGGTCGGTGTCGGCGGTCGGCCAGAAGGCGGCCATCAGCTCGTACATCACCCGGCCGTTGATGAAGGCACCGGCCGCCTCCAGTTGGTCGTTGAAATGACGGTGCACCTCCTCGTCCACCTGGTGCCAGTCGAGGTCGTGTCCCGGTCCTTCGATGAAGCCGTCCAGGGACATCGACATGAACACCGTGACCTTGCGCATCGGACCACTCCTTCCTTCACTCCGTCGGCTTATTCTGATCGGCCGTCACCGGTTCAGCTCAACTTGCGTGACTATTGGAGATCCGGCCCCGTTGCGCAGAGCGTCAAAAGCCGCAGGGTATGCGGCTGGTTTTCATCTCAGGGAGATCTTGATGTCGCGTATCGCGAAGGCTGCGGCTGTCACCGCTGCCGCGGGTGCTGTTCTGGCCGCCGGTGCTGGTATCGCCTCGGCGGATGCCGGTGCCGGAGGCGCCGCGGTCGGTTCTCCGGGTGTGCTGTCCGGCAACCTCCTCCAGGTGCCCGTGCACGTTCCGGTGAACCTCTGCGGCAACACCATCGACGTGGTCGGCCTGCTGAACCCGGCGTTCGGCAACACCTGTGCGAACGTCTCGTCCCACGTGCTGGGCGGCGACATGTAGTTCGCGTCAGCGAACGGCCTCCCGCCCCGCCCGGGGCGCGGGGGCCGTTTCCGCGCCCGCGCCGCGCAAGCGGTGCGGTGCGGTGCGGGTCAGTTCTCTTCGTACTGGTAGTAGTGCCGGTGGTCGAAAACCGCCGAGGGCTTCACGCCGAAGGGCGGCATCGGCTCATTGCTGCTGATCACCCGCCCGTGCTGGGGATCCTTCGCGCCCAGCGGCCGGTCCGGCAGATAGCGCGAGGTCCGGTGCTGGCGCTGCCAGCGCACCCAGATCAGGTCGATGAAGGCGTGGTGCAGCCAGAACACCGGGTCGTTGGGCGAGGACGCGCCGATCATGTGCCCGCCCACCCACTGGTGCACCCGGTTGTGCAGATAACCGCCCGCTTTGTCGCTGACCGTCCAGCCCTCGATCCGGTTGCGGAAGCCCTGGGTGTGCGGGGACGAGTTCCAGGGCGCCGTGTCGTAGGTCGCGATCGCCAGCGCCCCCGTCAGTTCGGCCGCGCTGGGCAGTTTCAGCGGCCGGTCCGGACGGCCGAGATTCCGGGTGAGGTAGCGCTCCTCGGTGACGCCGAAGACGATCGGCCAGCCGCCGTTGCGGTAGGCGAACGGGCCGGTCATCACCTGGCCGTCGCTGCTCCGCCCGTTGCCGCCCATGAAGTCGTCGGCCCACAGCTTCGAGGACGCGGAGCTGTCCCGGGTCCAGTCCCAGTACGGGATGCTGACGCCGGGGTCGATCAGCTGGAGCTCCCGCTCGAAGACGATCAGGAAGTGGCGGTGCCACGGGAAGAACGTCGGTGCCATGTGCGCCACCCGTAGACCGCTCTCGCCGTCGGCCGCGAAGTACCGGCTGTGCAGCGAGACGTATTTGTCGTAGCGGCCCAGGCGCTTGACCTCCAGCACGGCTTTGACGAATCGGGTGCGCTGGTCGCTGGTCAGGTTGCGCTGATTCTTGCGGGTGTACACGGCACGGACCCCTCGGCGTCGTCAGTGGTGGTGGCCGGCGTTCGTCAGGGACAGGTCGGCGCGCCCGATGGCGTCGACGGCTCCCCGCGCGGTGGCGAGCGGAGTCAGGAACGGCTGGAAGTGGTTGGCGACGCTGATCCAGCTGCCGTCCACCCGCCGCATCAGCTGGAGCGGTCTGCCGTCGACGAAGACATCCAGGCCGGCTTCCGCGTCCGACGCGAAGCCCTGGATCCGGCGGTTCCGGTACACCTCGTCGAACAGCGGGGCGCTGCTGCCCTCGTCGTCCTGCGGCGGTTCGCCGGGCGGGCCGAGAGCCGCCTCGACCGCGCCCGGGGTGGCCGCTGCCGGGTTCCGATCGCTTGCCGCCAGCATCGGCGACAGTGCCGCGGCCGTACCGGAGACCGCGGCCGCGGCCGTGAGTCCGGTCCTGAGCACCCGTCTGCGCGTCACCATGGCCCGGCTCCTCTCACCCGCGTGTGTCCACCGCTGAGGGTTTACCGTGCGGCGCCGCACATCATGCCGCCGCACAGGTGTGAGAGTGCGGATTTCCGATGAGCACCAAAGCTGAATTCATCCGTCCGAGTGAGAACGGCGTCGGCTCGGGGATGCGGATGACGGACCGCCAGAAAGCGCGCGGGGAGCAGGAATAAGGAGCGCGGCTCATCTCTTCGGACGGCGGAACCCGGTCGGCGTAATCAAAGCGCGCGGTAATTCAACCTACGTTATGACTGGTCGTCAGGAGGCGTGATCGTGCGCCGTGGCCCACGACGGAGGAGCGACATGGCCGAGGGACGCGAGTGGTTGGCGAGAACGGGCGCCGCGACGGTCACCGCGGCGCTGCTGCTCGCCGGCGTCGCGGCCTCCGCCCTCGGCGACGGGGTACGGACGCAGCGGTCCTCCCCCGGGGCGGGCGAGCCGACGGCGAGTCCGGCGTCGTCCACCGCTTCCCCCGCCACCGCCCCCGCCGCACCGGCGGGCAGCACCGTCCCGTCCGTCCCACCGCAGCCGTCGCTCCCGCCGCTCATGGGCGCCTTCACCGACTCCGGGCCGGACGGTGTCCACAGCCTGTCCGTCTTCCAGACCTGGCTCGGCGGAACCGAGATGCGGGTCGGCCACACCTATCTGCCGGGCGCCCATTGGGCCGACATCGAAGGCAGCGCGACGCTGCTCCAACCGTGGGCGGACTGGAAGCGGGCCGACCCCGACCGGCTGCTGGTGCTCAACGTGCCCATGCAGCAGGACAACGAGGCGCACCTGTCCGACCAGCAGGTCCGCAGCCGGATCAGGGCCGGCGCGAGCGGCGCGTACGACAAGCACTTCACCGCGCTCGCCCGGCGGCTGGTCGCCCTCGGCGTGCCCGACACGGTGATCGTGCTCGGCTGGGAGATGAACGGCACCACCTACACCCACCGCTGCGCGCCCGACCCGGCCGACTGGAAGACGTACTGGAACCGGATCGTCACCGCGATGCGCGCCGTCCCCGGCCAGCACCTCCGCTTCGACTTCGCACCCAACAGGGGGCGCGACGCCATCGCCTGGACCTCCTGCTACCCCGGCGACAAGACGGTGGACATCGTCGGCATGGACTCCTACGACCAGCCGCCCGGTGAGTCCTTCTACGACCAGGTGATCGAGCCGTACGGCCTCCAGGCCCAGGTGACCTTCGCGGCCCAGCACCACAAGCCGATCTCCTATCCGGAGTGGGGGCTGTTCCGCAACGGCGACGACCCCGACTACATGAACCTGATGCTGGCCTGGATCACCGCACACAAGCCGCTCTACCAGGCGATCACCGACTACTGCCCGCACGGCGTGCTGCACTGCACCAAGAACCCGAAGTCGTCCGCGGTGTACCGGGCGCTGCTGGGCACCGACCGGGCGGCCCCGGCGGCCCCGGTCGAGTCGTGCGTCTCGGTGCCGCTCAGCGACGCGATGAAGGAGACCTACGACAGCGGGCAGGTCTGCATGACGCTCCAGCCGAAGAAGCTCCCGCCGGCCACGAAGTAGCCGGGCCGAAGCGGCAGCAGACGGCGGTCGGTGGCGGTCGGTGCCCGCAAGCCGAGGTCAGTCCCCGGCCGCGCCCCGGCGGGAGCGCAGCGCCCGGACGCGGTCGCGCCAGGCCCGCAGCCGCGGGGAGGCGCCTGCCG
>NZ_FMCH01000457.1 GCF_900091855.1 Streptomyces sp. DvalAA-14 | reverse complement strand
ATCCAGCAGCGGCTCACGGCGGACCCGTCCCGGCACGCGGGACCACCAGACGGCAGTCATCGGCGGACACCTCCCGGGGCAACAGCCGCCGGAACCCGCCGAACAGGCGGCACACTCGGGGCAAGCCGCGTCGGCGAAACAGATTCGGCAGGAGCCGTAAAAGGACGCGGATCCCCCGCCGCATCCAGCAGCGGCTCACGGCGGACCGGGTGCTGGGCGACCACCGACAGGTAGCTCTCGCGGAAGGCGTCCACGCAGCGGCCGGCCGTGAAGAGGGCCAGCGCGCGTTCGCGGGCGGCGGCGCCCAGCCGGGCGGCCCGCTCCCGGCCGCGCAGCAGTTCCAGGGTGGCGTCGGCGAGCGCCCTGGGGTTGCGCGGCGGGACGACGAGCCCGGTGCCGCCGATCACCTCGCGCACCGCGCCCACGTCGGTGGAGACCGTGGGCCGCCCGCAGAACATCGCCTCGACCAGGCTGAGCGGAAAACCCTCCGCGCTGCTGGACAGCAGCACGACATCACCGGCCGCGTAGGCGTCCGCCGGTTCGGGCGCGCCGGGCGAGCCGATCTCCTCGAAGCCGACCGGGCTCTCGCCGACCGCGTTGGGGCCGGCCGCCTCGTCCGGGAAGAGCTGCGCGGCCAGTCCGCGGCAGTGGGACAGGTAGGACGCGGACCGTTCGTCCGCGCCGCGCAGGTGGAAGATCCGCAGCCGGGCGTGCGGCTCTTCCCGGCGTATCGCGTGGAAGGCGTGCAGCAGGGCGATCAGGTCCTTGGCGGGGTCCGGTCGCCCGACCCAGACCAGGGTGGGGTCGGCCGGCGCGGCCGGGACGGTCGCCGCCTCCGCCTCGGCGGCCTCGCCGGCGCGGGCGAACCGGGAGGCGTCGATCCCCGGGTGCACGGTCCGCATCCGCTCGCGCCGCGCGCCGCACCGCTGCTGCCAGCGGCGGACGTGGGTGGAGCCGGGGGTGACCAGGGCCGCCTGCCGGTAGGTCTCGGCGGCGAGCAGCCGGTGGTAGTCGCCGAGCAACGCCCTTACGGCGGGGGCGAGTCCGGCGGCCCGGTGGGTGAGCAGCGCCTCCCGGACCCGGACGGTGTACTCGGTGACGATCAGCGGTGTCCCGCAGAACCGTTTGGCCAGCAGTCCCGGCAGTGCGGCCGGACCGCCGGACACCGCGTGGCACAGGTCGGCCGCGCCCAGTTCGTCCGGCCCGTACCAGGGCGCGGACAGCGGTCGTAGCTGCTGCTCCACCAGCGCGGCCACGGTGAGGAGTTCGGTGACCACGATGTCGCCGAGCAGCGGCCTGACCCCGGGGGCCCGGCAGGCGCCCTCCAGGGCGGCCAGGGCGGCCTCACCGCGCGGCAGCCCGGCCAGGCCGCCGTGTTCGGCGGCGGTCTCGGCCAGGCCGTAGAGCCCGGCGGCGAACCGCTCCCGGCGGGCCTCGGCGCCCATGGCCCGGCCACCCGCCAGGGCGGCGG
>NZ_FMCH01000377.1 GCF_900091855.1 Streptomyces sp. DvalAA-14 | reverse complement strand
GCTCACGGCCGCCGCCGCTCCGCCTCCTCCACGTACGCGTTGTACGCCGCCACCTGCGCCCGCCGCGCGGTCCGCTCCACCGGCCGCAGCAGATCCGCCCGCGCGGCGATCTGCGACGCGCTCACCGCCGCACCGTCACCGTCCCCCGCGATCCGCACCAGCGCCCCGATCCGCTGCGCCAGCGCCAGCACCCGCACCGCGCGTGGCGGATACCCCGGCGCCAGCAGCTCGCGCCCGCGCTCGGCCCGTGCCCGGTAGGCATCGAGAGCCGCCTGCGCGTCCGGCCCCGCACCCGCCACATCCAGCTGCGCCAGCGCGTCGGTGGCGTCCCGCAGCGCCTCCGCCAGCTCCCGCTCCGCCTCCCCGAGCGAGGGCACATCGGCCGGCGGCGCGTCCCGTACCGGCAGGCACTGCCACTCCACCTCCACATGCAGATCGCCGGCCGGACCCGCCTCGTGCACCGCGGGCACCAGGCCCAGCGCCGCCGCGCCCACCGTGACCACCGCCTCACCGGCCGCCAGCGCCCGGGCGTTGAACTCCGGCGGGCCGCTCAGCCCCAGCGGATGCCCGGCGACCGGCAGCGCCAGCCGCAGCCCCGTCACGCCCAGCGCGCGCAGCCGGCCGAGTCCCAGGGTCAGCCCGACCGCCGTGTGCTCCCCCGGCAGCCCGGAGATCCGGTGCACGGCGTCGTCCGCCGTGATCCGCTGGGCGACGTCATCCGGCGCGGCAAGTCCGGCAAGCAGGGCATTTCCCCACGCGGTGAGCCGCCCTGAGCGAGGTTCATCAAGCATGGCCCCCAGCCTAAGGACTGGACCCGACCGCTGGTGGCGTAAGTTTTCCCCGGGGGTTCCTTCTGGCTCGTGCCGACCTGGGCACACCGGACCGCCGAGACTGCAATGGGAGACAACGCGCTCATGAGCGATGTGCTGGAGCTGGTGGACGTATCCGTGGTCCGCGACGGACGAGCTCTGGTGGACCAGGTCTCGTGGTCCGTCGCCGAGGGCGAGCGCTGGGTCATCCTCGGCCCGAACGGCGCCGGCAAGACCACCCTGCTCAATGTGGCGTCCAGCTACCTCTTCCCGACCGCCGGCACCGTCTCGATCCTCGGCGAGAAGCTCGGCAGCGTCGACGTCTTCGACCTCCGGCCCCGGATCGGCATGGCCGGCGCCGCCATGGCCGAGAAGATGCCGCGCCGGCAGACCGTGCTGGAGACGGTGCTCACCGCCGCCTACGGCATGACCGCCACCTGGCAGGAAGGCTATGAGCAGGTCGACGAGGACCGGGCCCGCGCCTTCCTCGACCGGCTCGGCATGAGCGAATTCCTCGACCGCAAGTTCGGCACGCTGTCCGAGGGCGAGCGCAAGCGGACCCTGATCGCCCGCGCGATGATGTCCGACCCCGAGCTGCTGCTGCTGGACGAGCCCGCGGCCGGCCTCGACCTCGGGGGCCGCGAGGACCTGGTGCGCCGCCTCGGCCGCCTGGCCCGCGACCCGATCGCCCCCTCCATGGTCATGGTCACCCACCACGTCGAGGAGATCGCCCCCGGCTTCACCCACGTGCTGATGATCCGCCAGGGCAAGGTCGTCACCGCCGGCCCGATCGAACTCGAACTCACCTCCCGCAACCTGTCCCTCTGCTTCGGCCTCCCCCTCGTCGTCGAGCGCCGCGGCGACCGCTGGACCGCCGCGGGCTTGCCGCTCTCCTGACGCGCCGGTCCGCGCCCCCGTCCGCGCCCCCCCGTCCGCGCTCCCGGTCCGTTGCCGTGCGTACTGCCGCAACTGGGGTCCGCACGCCTAGGATTGACCACGTGGACGCATGGGTGTGGTGGCTGATAGCCGCGGTGGGACTGGGCATTCCACTGGTGATCACGGCAATGCCCGAATTCGGGATGTTCGCGGTCGGGGCGGTGGCCGGCGCGGCAGCCGCCGGGCTCGGCGGCGGCATCGTGGCCCAGGTCGTCACCTTCGTGGTGGTGTCGGTCGCGCTCCTGGTCTTCGTACGGCCGATCGCGTACCGCAACCGCCAGCGGCCGGAACAGCGCAGCGGGGTGGACGCCCTCCGAGGCAAGCAGGCCGTCGTCCTGGAACGGGTCGACGGCGGCGCCGGCGGCCGGATCAAGCTGGCCGGGGAGATCTGGTCGGCCCGCGCCCTGCAAACCGGTCAGGTCTTCGACCCCGGACAGCAGGTGGACGTGGTGGAGATCGACGGAGCCACCGCGGTGGTCATGTAGTCAGCCGGTCCAGCGCGGGCCACACTTGGCGTGACCGCCCCGTACCGCGGACCGGTAAATTCACCGAACCGCGCACGCGGCGCACCCGCGGTCTGCCAGAATTGATCATGACAGGGTAGGTCGGACTTCGCAGGCGAAGTCGCAAGCCGCACGTGAAGTCGCAGTCAAGCTCGCAGTCAAACGGCGCCGGGAGTTGGCCATGCAGCCCATCATCATCGTGCTCATCATCCTGGTGGTGCTCGTCTTCATCGCCCTGATCAAGACGGTCCAGGTCATTCCGCAGGCCACCGCCGCCATCGTCGAACGCTTCGGCCGCTACACCCGTACGCTCAGCGCCGGACTGAACATCGTCGTCCCCTTCATCGACACCATCCGCAACCGGATCGACCTGCGCGAACAGGTCGTCCCCTTCCCGCCGCAGCCGGTGATCACCCAGGACAACCTGGTGGTGAACATCGACACCGTCATCTACTACCAGGTCACCGACGCCCGCGCCGCCACCTACGAGGTGGCCAGCTACATCCAGGCGATCGAGCAGCTCACCGTCACCACGCTGCGCAACATCATCGGCGGCATGGACCTGGAGCGGACCCTGACCTCCCGCGAGGAGATCAACGCGGCGCTGCGCGGCGTTCTGGACGAGGCCACCGGCAAGTGGGGCATCCGCGTCAACCGCGTGGAACTCAAGGCGATCGAGCCGCCCACCTCCATCCAGGACTCGATGGAGAAGCAGATGCGCGCCGACCGCGACAAGCGCGCCGCGATCCTCACCGCCGAGGGCATCCGGCAGTCCCAGATCCTCACCGCGGAAGGTGAGAAGCAGTCCTCCATCCTGCGCGCCGAAGGCGAGAGCAAGGCCGCCGCCCTGCGCGCCGAGGGCGAGGCCCAGGCGATCCGCACCGTCTTCGAGTCCATCCACGCCGGCGACCCGGACCAGAAGCTGCTGGCCTACCAGTATCTGCAGATGCTGCCGAAGATCGCCGCGGGCGACGCCAACAAGCTCTGGATCATCCCCAGTGAGCTCAATGACGCCCTCAAGGGCCTCGGCGGCATAGTCAACATCCCCGGCGCACCCGGCAGTGACAACGGCGGCCCCGCCGTCAGCGGCCCGCCCGCCCCGCGCCGCGAATCCCCGCGCTTCGACAAGGACTGACCGACGATCCGCCCGGCCGCGGACCGATCCCCAACCCCCGAGGGCGCCCTCGGCCGGACTTCTCCCGCTGTGGCATGATCGCCGCGCACCCCTCGACCGATGAGGCGGGGCGGGCGCGTGGCGACCATGGAGAGCTCGGATGTCCCCAGCAGAAGCCCTGGCGGTGCTCGCGGCCGGAATCGGCGCCGGCACCATCAATACGATCGTCGGCTCGGGAACGCTGATCACCTTCCCGGTACTGCTCGCCATCGGCCTGCCGCCCGTCACCGCCAACGTCTCCAACACCCTTGGCCTGGTGTCGGGGTCGGTGACCGGAGCCATCGGCTACCGGCGTGAACTCGCGGGGCAGCGCGCCCGGTTGCTCCGCCTCGGCGCGATCTGTCTGGCCGGCGGCCTGGCCGGCGCCATTTTGCTGGTCACCCTGCCGTCCGGGGCCTTCGACGCGATCGTGCCGGTCCTGATCGGCATCGCGCTCGTCCTGGTCGTCCTGCAGCCCCGCCTGTCCCGCGCCATCCAGCGCCGCCGGGAACGGGCCGGGACCACCGCCCCCACCGACGGCGGCCCCGTCCTCCTGATCGGCATGCTGCTCGCCAGCGCCTACGGCGGGTACTTCGGCGCCGCCCAAGGAGTGCTCTACCTCTCCTTGATGGGCCTGCTGCTGACCGAGCCGCTGCAACGCCTCAACGGCCTGAAGAACGTCCTCGCCGCCGTCGTCAACGGCGTCGCCGCGCTCTTCTTCGTCTTCGTCGCCCCCATGGACTGGGCGGCCGTCGCGCTGATCGCCGTCGGGGCCACTGTCGGCGGGCTGATCGGAGCGCGGGTCGGCCGCCGCCTGCCGCCCACCGCCCTGCGCGGCCTCATCGTGGCCGTCGGCGTGGTGGCCATCGTCCAACTGGTCCTCAAGGACACCTGACGCCCGGGGCGGGCTGACGCACCCGCCCGCCCCGGGACCCGACCGGCCGAAGCCCACGCCGAGGACCACGAACGACACTCAGGCCGGCAGCGCCAGCCACTGCGGCAGGCCCTCCCGGTCCCGCACCCCCAGCGCCAGCAGCAGCGCGTCCGCCGGAGTCGGCTCGAAGGGCCGCACCAGCAGCCGCATCCCCGCCTGCTCCGGCGTACGGTCCGCCTTGCGCTGGTTGTCCTCGGTGCACGCCGCCACCGTGTTCAGCCAGGTGTCGCCGCCCCCGCGCGACTTCGGCTGCACGTGGTCCACGGTGGTGGCCCGCCGGCCGCAGTAGGCGCACCGGTGCCGGTCCCGCACCAGCACCCCCCGGCGCGACCAGGCGGCCCGTTGTCGGAAGGGCACCCGCACGTAGCGGCACAGCCGTATCACCTGCGGCACCGGCACCTCGACATCGGCGGCCCGGATCCGGAGCCCGGGATGCGCCTGCTCCACCACGGCCTTGTCCTGCATCACCAGCACGACGGCACGTCGCAGCGACACCGTCGACAGCGGCTCGAAACTCGCGTTCAGTACCAGCGTCTCCCGCATCCCGCCCACCTCCCCGGCCCGATCCGCCCCGGCGGGCGAAGTCGCTCCACTGTGCCCGCGGGCACCTCGGTGGACAACGCAATTTCTCGCCGGAGGACAACAGATGAGCAGGGATGAAGTTCCCAGCGAAGCTTGCGGAAAGCCCGGGGGAAGAAGGCGGCGGCACCAACGCCGCAAGAAGAGCTGGTGTCCGGCGGATCCGAGCGGCCCGGCGGCGCCGAAGCCGGCGCGACCGGGCCCGCACCGGCGGTCAGCCCTCCGCGGGCACCTCGTACTCACCGATCAGCTGAGCACGCCCGATCGCGTGGAAGCGCAGATTGAAGCCCACGAAGGCCGGCGACGCGTCCGCGTCCACCCCGAGCTTGTCGGTGTCCACCGCGTACACCGTGAAGACATAGCGGTGCGGACCGTCCCCGGCCGGCGGCGCCGCGCCGCCGAAGTCCCGGGTCCCGTAGTCGTTGCGTGCGTGCACCGCGCCGGCCGGCAGCCCCGGGAACGTCCCGGACCCGGCGCCGGCCGGCAACTCGGTGACGGACACCGGGAGGTCGAACAGCACCCAGTGCCAGAACCCGCTGCCGGTCGGGGCGTCCGGGTCGTAGCAGGTGACCGCGAAACTCTTCGTCCCCGCCGGGAAGCCCTCCCAGCGCAGCTGCGGGGAGACGTTCCCCGCCGCGTACACCTGGTCGTCCTTCAGCGTCGCCCCCGGGGCCACGTCGTCGCTCACCACCGTGAACGCCGGCACCGGCGGGTGGAAGTCATGGGGGAGCGGCCGTCGCGCTTGCTCGGACACCTCGACACCTCCTGTTGGTACGTGGATGCGTACATGAATACGTACATGTATGCGCACATGAATGCGTTCGTGAAGCAGGAACGCTGCTCGGCCATGGAAGCCCGCGCGGGACCGAGCCTAAGCCCGCCACCGGCCGCGATCGGCTCCGCCCGGTCCGGCGATCCGCGCGGGCGCGGCGGTCACCCGCACCGTTCCACTACCCTCGGGAGCTGTGATCACCGCACCCGAAAGGACCCCGCTGGCCCGCGCCTTTTTCGACCGGCCGGTCCTGGAGATCGCCCCCGACCTGCTCGGCCGCATCCTGGTACGCGCCACCGACGACGGCCCGATCGAACTGCGCCTGACCGAGGTGGAGGCCTACGACGGCCCCAACGACCCCGGCTCGCACGCCTACCGCGGCCGCACCGACCGCAACGCGGTGATGTTCGGCCCGCCGGGCTACACCTACGTCTACTTCACCTACGGCATGTGGCACTGCCTGAACCTGGTGTGCGGTCCCGAAGGACAGCCCAGCGGAGTCCTGCTCCGGGCCGGTGAGATCACGGCCGGCGCCCCGCTGGCCCGGGCGCACCGGCCCGCCTCCCGCAAGGACAGCGACCTCGCCCAGGGCCCCGCCCGGCTCGCCACCGCCCTGTCCGTCGACCGTGCCCTCAACGGCGCGGACGCCTGCTCCGACGACGGCGGCCCGTTCCGCATCCTCACCGGCACCCCGCCGGAGCCGGCCCTGATCCGCACCGGCCCGCGGACCGGCGTCGGCGGCGACGGCGCCGCCCACCCGTGGCGCTACTGGATCGACGGCGACCCCACCGTCAGCTCCTACCGCGCCCACGTCCCGCGCAAGCGCCGATAATCGGGCTGCGGGCAGCACGTACCCTCGGACAGGTCGGCGATGTTCCGCCGCGACCTTTTCCACCGACGTTCCTGAGCCATCCCCGACAGTCATCCCCCAACAGACATCCCCACAGAGGAGACACGACACCGTGACGGACATCGTCGACGAGCTGCAGTGGCGCGGGCTGATCGCCGTATCCACTGACGAGGACGCGTTGCGCAAGGCGTTCGCGGACGGCCCCGTCACGGTCTATGTCGGCTTCGACCCCACCGCGCCCAGCCTGCACCTCGGCAACCTGGTCCAGATCCTCACCGTCCGCCGCCTCCAGCTGGCCGGCCACCGCCCGCTCGGCCTGGTCGGCGGCGCCACCGGACTGATCGGCGACCCGAAGCCCACCGCCGAGCGCAGCCTGAACGATCCCGCGGTCGTCGCCGAGTGGGTGCGGCGGGTACGGGCCCAGATCGAACCCTTCTTCTCCTTCGAGGGGCCGAACGCGGCCGTCATGGTCAACAACCTGGACTGGACCCAGGGCCTGTCCGCCATCGAGTTCCTGCGCGACATCGGCAAGCACTTCCGCGTGAACAAGATGATCAGCAAGGAGGCGGTCTCCCGCCGGCTCAACTCCGACCAGGGCATCAGCTACACGGAGTTCAGCTACCAGATCCTGCAGGGCATGGACTTCCTGGAGCTCTACCGGCGCTACGGCTGCACCCTGCAGACCGGCGGCAGCGACCAGTGGGGCAACCTGACCGCCGGCATCGACCTCATCCACCGGGTGGAGGGCGCCGCGGTGCACGCCCTGGCCACCCCGCTGCTCACCAAGGCGGACGGCACCAAGTTCGGCAAGACCGAGGGCGGCGCCATCTGGCTCGACCCCGAGATGACCTCGCCGTACGCCTTCTACCAGTTCTGGCTGAACGCCGACGACCGGGACATCTCCAGCTTCCTGCGCACCTTCAGCTTCGCCTCGCGGGAGGAGATCGAGGAGCTGGAGCGCGCCACCCAGGAGCGCCCGCAGGCCCGCGCCGCCCAGCGGGCCCTCGCCGAGGAACTCACCACTCTGGTGCACGGGGCGGACCAGTGCGCCGCCGTGGTCGCCGCGTCCAAGGCGCTTTTCGGCCAGGGCGAACTCGCCGACCTCGACGAGCGCACGCTGGCTGCCGCGCTGAGTGAACTGCCGAAGGCCCGGATCAGCGCCGAGGGCGCCGAACTGCCCCCGATCGCGGACTTGTTCGCGCTGGTGAACCTGGTGCCCAGCAAGTCGGCCGCCCGCCGCACCATCAAGGAGGGCGGCGCCTACCTGAACAACATCAAGGTGGTGGGGGAGGACGCGGTCCCGACCCGCAACGACCTCGTGCACGGCCGCTGGCTGGTGCTGCGGCGCGGCAAGCGCAACCTGGGCGCGGTCGAGGTCGGCTGACGTGGCTGGAAATCTGCGTTTGGACGGGAGCGGAGCTTGACTCGGCTCCCGTCCGTGCGTAATGTAGTCCGAGCCGCTGAAACGGTGGGCCTGTTCGTATGAGGCCCTGCCGGCCGAGCGGCCACCCACTGTCCTACCCCTTCCCGAACCTCGGGTTGTTTTTTGGTGCGCCGAAATTCAATTCGAAGAAGCCGATTATGAATCGGCGGGGAAGCGGAGTACAGTAGGGAACACGAAGGGAAAGCCCGGAGGAAAACCGGAAACGGTGAACCGAAGGCAGCTTCCGTTCC
>NZ_FMCH01000267.1 GCF_900091855.1 Streptomyces sp. DvalAA-14 | reverse complement strand
CGTGCTGGTGCTGCTGGCCCTGCTCGGCGCCGGAGCGGGCGTCTGGTACGTGATCGACGGCCAGTTCACCTCGGTGCCCGCCGTGCTCTCCCTGCCCCAGGACACCGCTCGGCACAAGCTCTCCGCGGCCGGCCTGGACAGCACGGTCAAGCAGGACTTCTCGCTGACCGTGCCGCGCGGCAGCGTGATCGGCACCGACCCGGGCCCGGGCGGCCGGGTCCGCAACAACGGCACCGTGACCTTGATCGTGTCCAAGGGCCCGCAGCGGGTCCGGGTGCCCACGGTCAAGGGCCGCTCACTGGCGGCCGCCCGGCAGGAGCTCACCGGGGCCGGGCTGGTCCCGGGCACCGTGACCAGGTCCTTCAGCGACAGCGTGCCGCAGGGGCAGGTGATCTCCACCGATCCGGCCGGCGGCGTCGACCGCTCCCCGGACAGCCCGGTGGCCCTGACCGTCTCGCGCGGCGCCGCCGTGGATCTCCCGGACGTGATCGGTGACCCGGTGCCCGACGCCCAGCAGCAGTTGGAGGACGCCGGGCTGAAGGTGGCGCTCGCCCCGGACGAGGTGTTCTCGGACGAGGCGGACAAGGACACGGTGGCGAAGCTGTCGCCGGCGGGCCCCTTTGGCGCGGGCGACACCGTGACGATCACCGTCTCCAAGGGCCAGCAGACCTTCGACGTGCCGGATGTCACCGGCAAGAGCACGGACGACGCGCAGGACATCCTCAAGGCGGCCGGCTTCGACACCCGGGTGATCAACCTGTTCTTCGGCGACACCGTCTTCAGCCAGTCGCCGGGCGGCGGCAACCAGGCACCGAAGGGCGCCACCATTACCCTCTGGGTGCGCTGAGCAAGCCCGCGCTTACTGGATCACGCCGAGCCGTGGTGCGAGGATGCGGGCGACAGTCGAGCCCCGAGGGAAGGACGGCGTGGCCATGCAGGGCGATCCTGAGGTCCTCGAATTCCTCAACGAACAGCTGACCGCCGAGCTGACCGCCATCAACCAGTACTTTCTGCACGCGAAGATGCAGGAGAACTTCGGCTGGCTGAAGCTCGCGAAGTACACCCGGTCCGAATCGTTCGACGAGATGCGGCACGCCGAGCTGATCACCGACCGGATCCTGCTGCTGGAGGGGCTGCCGAACTACCAGCGGCTGTTCCACGTCCGGGTCGGGCAGACGGTCACCGAGATGTTCCAGGCCGACAAGCAGGTGGAGGTCGAGGCGATCGACCGGCTGCGGCGGGGCGCGGAGTTGATGCGGGCCAAGAGCGACATCACCTCCGCCAACATCTTCGAGGCGATCCTGGCGGACGAGGAGCACCACATCGACTACCTCGACACCCAGCTGGACCTGATCGAGAAGCTGGGTGAGCCGCTGTACATCGCGCAGCAGATCGAGCAGCCGAGCGGCGACGGCCAGGACTGACGGGCCGGACCGCCGTTCAGGCCGCCCGCACGTCGGACACCGGGGAGACGGCCGCCGCGGAGGACGCCGAGACGGCTGCGGGCAGTGGGCCGGTCCGCATCGCGCCCCGGCCCAGCACGGCCTGGATGCGCTTGACGCAGGAACCGCAGTCGGTGCCGGCCTTGCAGGCGGAGGCGATCTGCCGGGGGGTGCAGCGGCCGTCGTCGGCGTGCTGCCGGACCTGTTGCTCGGTGATGCCGAAGCAGGAGCAGATGTACACGCGGTTCACCGCCGTTTTCGAGCCCGGAGCAACTGAGGTCAGGCTTACCTTACCTGGCACTCCGGGCGGAAGAAAGCGGAGGGGGCCCGGATCGGTGTGATCCGGGCCCCTCGTCGCGCCACCGGCGCCCGCCTGAAGGAGCAGCTGAAGGACCGCCTGGAGGACCGGGCCGCCGGAACGCCTGCCTTCGCGTCCGGCGGGCCCGAGCCCGGCCGGCCCCGGCTCACTGCCCCCGGTACATCTCCGCCACCAGGAAGGCCAGGTCCAGCGACTGGCTGCGGTTGAGCCGCGGGTCGCAGGCCGTCTCGTAGCGCTGGTGCAGGTCGTCGACGAAGATCTCGTCGCCGCCCCCTACGCACTCGGTCACGTCGTCGCCGGTCAGCTCGACGTGGATGCCGCCCGGGTGGGTGCCGAGGGCGTGGTGGACCTCGAAGAAGCCCTTCACCTCGTCCAGCACGTCGTCGAAGCGGCGGGTCTTGTGCCCGGAGGCCGCCTCGAAGGTGTTGCCGTGCATCGGGTCGCAGACCCAGGCCACCCGTGCCCCGGAGGCGGTGACCTTCTCCACCAGCGTCGGCAGCTTGTCGCGCACCTTGTCCGCGCCCATCCGGACCACGAAGGTGAGCCGGCCGGGGTCGCGGTCCGGGTCGAGGCGGTCGATGTAGCTGAGCGCCTCCTCCGGCGCGGTACCGGGGCCGAGCTTGACACCGATCGGGTTGCTGATCCGGGACGCGAACTCGATGTGCGCCCCGTCCAGCTGCCGGGTCCGCTCGCCGATCCACACCATGTGCCCGGAGACGTCGTAGAGCTTGCCGGTCCGTGAGTCGGTGCGGGTCAGCGCCGTCTCGTAGTCCAGCAGCAGCGCTTCGTGGGAGGCGTAGAACTCCACCGTCTTGAACTCGGCGGGGTCGATGCCGCAGGCCGACATGAAGTTCAGCGCGTTGTCGATCTCGCGGGCCAGTGCCTCGTAACGCTGCCCGGACGGCGAGGACTTGACGAAGTCCTGGTTCCAGGCGTGCACCTGCCGCAGGTCGGCGTAGCCGCCGGTGGTGAAGGCCCGCACCAGGTTCAGGGTGGAGGCGGAGGCGTGGTACATCCGCTTGAGCCGCTCCGGGTCCGGGATGCGGGCCTCGGGGGTGAACTCGAAGCCGTTGACCGAGTCGCCGCGGTAGGTCGGCAGCGTCACGCCGTCCCGCGTCTCGGTCGGCTTGGAGCGCGGCTTGCTGTACTGCCCGGCGATCCGCCCGACCTTGACCACCGGCACCGACGCGGCATAGGTGAGCACCGCGCCCATCTGCAGCAAGGTCTTGAGCTTGTTGCGGATCTGGTCGGCGCCGACGGCGTCGAACGCCTCCGCGCAGTCGCCGCCCTGGAGCAGGAACGCCTCACCCTCGGCCACGGCCGCCAGCCGGGAGCGCAGCTGGTCGCACTCGCCGGCGAACACGAGCGGCGGATACGAGACGAGGTCGGCGATCACATCGCGCAGAGCCTCGGGGTCGGGCCACTCGGGCTGCTGCGCCGCGGGAAGAGACTGCCAGGTGTTGCCACCGGTGGGGAGTTCTGCGTTCACGGTCACGCCCCAAGATTACGGGTTCACCGGCCCGGGTTTTCCGTTCGCCCAGAAGATGAGACATGCCGCCCGGCAACCGGACGGACAGGCTCCGCCGCGGACCGGGCGGCCCCGCGAGGGAACCACCGCAACGGCTGCTAGCGTCAGCGCTTCAGGGCGGTCGCCGCCGGAGACTTCCGCCCAGGTGACGGGCGCGAGCGCGCGCCCGACGAGCCGGGGGGCACGCGTTGCCACGCAGTAGACACCGTAGAAGAACATCGCTGATCGCGTACGGGGCCGCCGCGGCGGTACTGGCCGGAGTGGCCACCTACGGGACGATCGCCATAGCCTCGCCGTCGGGGAGTTCCGACGCGGGCGGTACGGACACCCACGCCCTGCAGGACGACTTCGCGGACGCCGCGAAGGAGTTCAAGGTCCCGCAGAGCATCCTGATGGCGGTGTCGTACCGGCAGACCCTGTGGGACTCGCACGACGGCAAGCCCAGCACCACCGGCAACTTCAATGTGATGGGCCTCACCCAGGTCGATCCCGGTGATGTCGCCGCACCGAGCAAGGCCGAGGTCACCGACGAGCTGAACCAGAGCGGCGACCCGGCCAGGACCAAGAAGTTCCACCCGGACGCCGGCCTGCTCAAGGGCGTCGGCGCGGTCGACACCTCCGACCCCCGGCTGCACACGGTGGACGCGGCGGCCAAGCTGATCGGCCAGTCCACCTCCAAGGTGCGCGGCGACAGCAAGCAGAGCGTCCGGGGCGCGGCGGCGCTGCTCGCCCAGTACGAGAAGACCGCGGTCGGCTCGCTGCCGGCCGACCCGGGCCACTGGTACGCGGCGGTCGCCCGCTACAGCCAGTCCCCCGACGCCCAGGGCGCCCAGCTCTTCGCGGACCGGGTGTTCGACACGGTCAAGAGCGGCCAGAGCGCGACCACCGACGACGGCCAGCAGGTCGCGCTGCCCGCCTCGCCCGACGTGGTCCCGGCGAAGACCAGCAAGACGCCGCTGGCCGCCACCGTCACCACCGGCCCGGCGGTCAAGCCGGACACCGCGGCGACGACGCCCACTCCCGAGTGCCCGGCCTCGCTGCACTGCACCTTCGTGCCGGCCGCGTTCAAGCAGAACAGCTCGGACAAGGCCGACTACGGCAACTACGACGTCACCAACCGGCCCGCCGATGGAGAAACGATCAACCAGATCGTCATCCACGACACCGAGAGCAGCTACGCCAGCGCCGTCAGCAGCTTCCAGGACCCGACGGCCTACGCCAGCTCGCACTACATCGTCCGTGCCTCCGACGGCCTGGTCACCCAGCTGGTCCCGACCAAGGACACCGCCTGGCACGCGGGCAACAAGACCGTCAACATGCACTCGATCGGCATCGAGCACGAGGGCTACGCGATCAAGTCCGGCAGCTGGTACAGCGAGCCGGAGTACGAGTCCTCGGCGCAGCTGGTCCGCTACCTGAGCGCGCTGTACAACATCCCGCGCGACCGCGAGCACATCATCGGCCACGACGACGTGCCCGGTCCGCTGGACGACTACGTCGGCGGCATGCACTGGGACCCGGGACCGTACTGGGACTGGAACCACTACATGACCCTGGTGCTGGCGCCGGACGGCGCCAGCGGCGCCGGCGCACCGCTGCGCGCCGGCCAGGTGATCCGGGTGGTGCCGCCGTACACCACCTCGAACCAGCCCGCCGTCACCTACGGCGGGGTGGCCCAGGCCGCGCATCCGACGAACTTCGTCTACCTCTACACCACGACGTCCTTCAGTTCCGCCCGCCTCGGCGACCCGTATCTGCACGGCGGGACCGCGGGTACCTCGGAGGGACCCGACTGGGGTGACAAGGCGGTGGCCGGCGAGCGCTTCGTCGTCGCCCAGATGTCGGGCGACTGGACGGCGATCTGGTACGGCGGCCAGAAGGGCTGGTTCTACAACCCGGGCGGCCAGTACTCCTCCGTGGTCGGCACCACCGCCACCACCGTGATCACCCCGGCCGCCGGGCGCACCACCATCCCGGTGTACGGGCGCGCCTACCCGGAGAGCGCCGCCTACACGGGCACGAACGTGCCGGTGCAGGCCGACAACGACAAGGCGCTGACCAAGTACGCGATCGCGGCCGGGCAGTCCTACGTCCCGGCCGGGCCCGCGGTGACCGGTGACTTCTTCTACGCGGAGAACTACGACAACAGCGCGCCGGGCGACCACACCCGGGTGACCGGCAGCAACCAGTTCTTCCCGATCCGCTTCGACCACCGGATCGCCTACGTCAAGACCACCGATGTCGCGCAGATCAGCTCGAAGCCGCCGCTGGCCGGCGCCACCCGCTACGACGTGCTGGCGCGCGACGCGGCCGGCACGCTGTGGCAGTACCAGGGCTCCAGCAACGGCGCGAGCCCGTTCCTGGCCAAGTACCAGGTCGGCAAGGGCTGGACGATGTACAACGCGGCCACCGCGCTGTCCCCGCCGCGCGCGGACGGCACCGGTGACGTGGTGGCCAGGGACTCCTCGGGCACCCTCTGGTACAACCAGGGCACCGGCAACATCAACGCCCCGCTGAAGTCGCGCGTCAAGGTCGGCACCGGCTGGAGCGGGTACTCCCTGATCACCGGGGTCGGCGACGTCACCGGCGACGGCAAGGCGGACCTGGTCGCGCGCGACAGCAAGGGCACCTTGTGGCTGTTCAAGGGGACCGGCACCGCCGCGGTGTTCTCGGCCCGGGTCTCGATCGGCACCGGCTGGAACAGCTACAACCTGCTCTCCGGCCTCGCCGACGTCACCGGCGACGGCAAGGCGGACATGATCGCCCGTGACACCGGCGGCACCCTGTGGCTGTTCAAGGGCACCGGCAGCGCCACCACCCCGTTCGCGGCGCGCGTCAAGCTCGGCAGCGGATCGGCCTGGAAGGCGATCGTCGGCGCCGGCGACCTGAGCGGCGACGGCAAGGCGGACATGCTGACCCGGGACAGCGCGGGCAAGATGTGGCTGTTCAAGGGCACCGGCAGCGCCACCGCCCCGTTCGCCGCCAAGGTGCAGGTCGCGGCGGGCTGGAACATCTACGGGATGCTCCTGTGACGCCCGGCGCGGGCGCCGCTCGGCTCCCGGTACGGTAAGGTCGGCCGCATGACCGCGCCGATGCGCCAGACGCTCCGTCAGGACTGGTGGTGGACCGCTTTCCGGGCGGCCCACTGACCCATCGCGCGAACGACCACTTCGCGAAGGCCGCCCCTCAGGGGCGGCCTTCGGCGTTTCCCGGCCCGGCCGCCCCAGGGACATCCCCCGTGAGATCCCCTGGAAGGAAACCGCCGTGGCTCCGACCCCCGCTCAACTCGTCCAGCGCCTGCTCGCCCCCGACTGCGGGCCGTTCGCCCTGCTGCACCGCCGTACTCCCGGCCACCCGGAGGGCATCGTCGAGGTGCTGCTCGGCCCGATCGAGGAGGCCGGGCTGCTCACCGGTATCGCGCTGCCCGCCGGCGCGCCCGGCGCCCCGGTCACCGACGCGCTCGCACTGGTCCCCTACCGGCAGATCCACGAGCGCGGCTTCGACGTCCGCGACGACGGCACCCCGCTGACCGTGCTGCGGCCGCGGGAGGCGTACGAACTCCTGCTCGCCGGCCTGCTGGCGGCCCTGCCCGGGCGGGAGGTGCGGGTCGAGGGCGGCGCCTTCGACGTGGCGGACGAGGACTACGCCGCCATCGTGCGGCGGGTCGTCGAGGACGAGATCGGCCGCGGCGAGGGCGCCAATTTCGTCATCCGCCGCACCTTCCGAGGCACGGTGCCGGACTGGGGGCCCGGGGCGGCGCTGGCGCTGTTCGGCCGGCTGCTGCGCGGCGAGCGCGGC
>NZ_FMCH01000043.1 GCF_900091855.1 Streptomyces sp. DvalAA-14 | reverse complement strand
ATCCGGCCGGCCCCGACCGACCGGCGTCCAAGGTCCCAGGGCCCGCCCCGACCGCACAACGGCGCCCGGAGGTACGAGGGGAGCGCGCGCCGCTCACCCCGGCACAGGCGCGGCGCGTGACCGTCCCGGGGCGCCCCCGTTCGCCCCGGTGCGCCACGGACGCGGGCGGCCCCGGCGATCCGGCGGCGGCTCGGGGCCGGGCGGCCCAGGACGCGGGCGGCTCAGCGCACGGGCGCCTTCGGCAGCCGGACGCTGACCGGATCGGTGCCGGCGTCGGAGTGGGCCGGTGCCCAGGCGTCCAGCGCGGAGCGGCAGGCGTGGTCGAGATGGCGCAGGCCGGACAGGTCGAGTTCGATGGGGCGGTCCTTGGGCAGCGCCTCCAGCTGTTCGAGGATGCGCGGCAGCCGCAGGAAGGTGGCGTTGCCCGTGACGGTGGCGATCAGCCGCCCGCCGGTGCGCGGGCGGACGTCGATGTGGATGCGCGAGGTGTCCCAGGCGGACTTCACCACCGACAGCAGCAGCCCGAACACCACGCCCTCGAAGAGGTTGGTGGCGACGATCGCGGCGGCGGTGGCGGCCAGCACGACCGCCTCACCGCGGTGCTGGCGCCACAGCGGGCCGAACTCCCGGGCCGGCACGAGCTTGCAGCCGGCGTGCACCAGCACCCCGGCCAGGGCGGTCAGCGGGATGACGGAGAGCGCGGCGGGCAGCAGGACGGTGAACAGCAGCAGCCACAGGCCGTGCAGGACCCGGGAGGCCGAGGTACGGGCGCCCGCCTGGACGTTGGCGGCGCTGCGGACGATCACCGCGGTCAGCGGCAGCGCCCCGAGGAGCCCGCTGACGGTGTTGCCGACGCCCTGGGCGATCAGCTCCTTGTCGTAGTCGGTCCGCGGGCCGCGGTGCATCCGGTCCACCGCCGCCGCGCTGAACAGGCTCTCGGCCGAGGCGATCAGGGTGAAGGCGAGCACCGTGCCCAGCGCGGCCACGCTGCTGAGCGTGCCGACGGCGGTGGCACCGGGCACCGTGACGGCGTCGAGCAGGCCGCCCACCTCCAGCGTGCCGACGTCGAAGCCGAAGACGGCGCTGACCGCGGTGGCCAGCCCCACCGCCGCCAGCGCGCCCGGCACCGCCCGGACCCGGGCCGGCAGCCGGGGCAAGGCCACCAGGACCGCGATCGTGCCGGCGCCGAGCAGTGCGGCGGTGAGTTCCGGGCCGCCGTCGAGGATGCTCCCGGCCAGGCCCGGCAGTCCGGCGAGCTTGCCCGGTCCGTCGGCCGGCTGGGGGGCGCCGGCCAGCGCGTAGACCTGGCCCAGGACGATGACCAGTCCGATGCCGGCCAGCATGCCGTGCACCACGGACAGCGAGATGGCCCGGAACCAGCGGCCGGCGCGCAGCACGCCGAGGGTGATCTGGAGCAGGCCCGCGGCGGCCACGAAGGCGCCGAGCGCGGCGAGTCCGTAGGCGTCGACCGCGTCGTGGACGAGGACGGTCAGTCCGGCGGCGGGACCGGAGACCTGTAATCGGCTGCCCGGCAGCAGACCGACGACGAGTCCGCCGACGATGCCGGTGATCAGGCCGAGTTCGGCGGGTACCCCGGAGGCGACGGCGACGCCGACACACAGCGGCAGGGCGACGAGGAACACGACGAGGGAGGCGAGGACGTCCTTGCGCAGGACGGCGGGGTCGCGGAGTTCGGAGAGCTGCGGAAGGCGGGACGGACGCAGAGCGCGCATCAGCGGGTTCCTTGCGACGAGGGCGGGCGCAGCCGCGTGGGTGGCTCGGCCTCCAGCACTGTGCCGCAGAAGTGCCGCCCGTCAAAAGGATCAATAACTTGCCATAGTGACGTAAAGCATTCGCAAATTTCGAACGCCGGCCGGCGAAAGCCCCGTGCGCCGTCCGGCCGCGCCCCTGTGCTCCGATTGCCCGGCCGCGGCCTAAGCGCTGTCCGCCAGCGCCAACTGCACCAGCGTCGGGGGGAACTGCCGCCGCAGCAGCACGCCGCGTCCCGGCGGGCGCTGGGCGGCGCGTTCGTCGCCCATCACGATGCCCTCGCGGGGGTCACCGGACAGCACCAGGCCCGCCGAGCCGAGTTCGCGGACCCGGTTGAGCATCGGCTCGGACATCTGGCTGCGCATCAGACCGCTGACCCGGCGGGCCAGCACCACGTGCAGGCCGAGTTCGCGGGCCTGCGGCAGATAGTCGACCAGCGGGGTCAGCGGCGACTGACGGCCGCCGCCCACCATGTCGTAGTCGTCCACCACGAGGTAGAACTCCGGGCCGGTCCACCAGGAGCGCTCGCGCAGCTGCGCCATGGTGACGTCGGGCGGCGGCAGCCGTTGGGCGAGTTTGGCCGCCACCTGCTCGGCGTAGACCGTCGCGGCGTTGGCGTCGCCCGCGTAGGCCCCCAGGTAGTCCTGCGGGACGGCGCCGAGCAGCGAGCGGCGGTAGTCGACGACGATGAACCGCGTCTCCCAGGCGCTGCGCCGGGCGATGAGCCCGGTCATCCAGCTGCGCAGGAACGTCGACTTGCCCGAGCCGGAGTCGCCGAAGACCAGCAGGTGCGGGTCGGCGCCGTTCAGGTCCAGGTGGACCGGGGCGAGATCGCCCTCGCCCAGGCCGATCGGCACACCGGGCGCCGAGTCGCCGTCCGGCAGGGTGAGTTGGGCGGCGGTGACCCGTTCGGGCAGCATCCGGACGGCCGGGGCGGCCTTGCCCTGCCAGGCCGCCGCGATCTTGGTGATCGCCTCGCTCTGCGCGTCGGCGAGGGCCTCGGCGCTGTCCCTGCCGTCGAGCCGGGGCAGCGCCACCTGGTACTGGACGCCGGGCGGCGCCATGCCGCGCCCGGGCACCGCGCTGGCGAACGCGCGGGCCGCCCGCCGGTTGATCTCGGAGTCCGCCGGGTCGTTGAGCCGCAGTTCCAGCCGGGCGGAGAAGGCGTCGCGCAGCGACATCCGCAGGTCGGCCCAGCGGTTGGCCGACAGGATCAGGTGGACGGCGACGCCCAGGCCACGGCCGGCGATGTCGAGCACGGCGGCGTCGATGCCCTCGATCTCGCCGCGGGCCGCGCCCCAGTTGTCGATCAGCAGGAACACATCGGCGGCCCGCACGGCCGGCGGAAGACTGCCGGCCGCGCGCATCCGCCGGAAGGCGGCGGCCGAGTCGATGCCCAGGTGCCGGAACAGCCGCTCGCGTTCGGCGATCAGCTGGAGCGTCTCGGCGAGGATCCGGCGGGCCTGCGGCAGATCGTGCCGGCCGGCCACCCCGCTGACGTGCGGGGCGCGTTCGAACGGCTGGAGGGTGCCGCCGCCCAGGTCCAGGCAGAGGAACTGCGCCTCGTCGGGCGTGTGGGTCAGCATCGCCGACATGATGAGCGTCCGCAGCAGGGTGCTCTTGCCGGACTGCGGCGCGCCGACCAGCGCGAGGTGGCCGGCCTCCGCGAAGTCCGGTACCAGCGGCTGCTGGAGCTGCTGGATCGGAACGTCCAGCACACCGATGGGGAAGCGGAGTCGGCCCTTGTGCGGCCACCACTCGGCGGTCAGGCCCCGGCCGGGATGGATCGCCACCGGGCCGGTCAGGTCGTCCAGCGGCAGCGCCGCGGGCAGCGGCGGCAGCCATACCTGGTGGGCCGACTGCCCGGCGCCGCCCAGCCGTTCCACGATGATCTGCATCTCGGTCGGCCCGGCGGCCAGCGGCCGCGGCCGCTGCTCGCGCGTGTCGGCGGGCTCCGCGTCGGGGTCGGGCGCCGTCCGCAGCCCGAACGGCACCGGACGGGTGGGCAGCGGCCCGGCGGCGAGCGCGCGCTGCTCGGCGGACTCGTACATCCCCGACACGTGGGCCACCCGGAACCGCTCGAAGACCGTGTCGGCGACCTTCAGATAGGCCGAACCCGGGATCGGCGGCAGCCGGTAGGCGTCCGGGGTGCCGATGACGCTCCGGGACTCCGCGGCGGAGAAGGTCCGCAGGCAGATGCGGTAGGACAGGTTCGACTCCAGTCCGCGCAGCCGCCCCTCCTCCAACCGCTGGGTGGCGAGCAGCAGATGCATGCCCAGGGACCGGCCGACCCGGCCGATCTGCACGAACAGGTCGATGAAGTCGGGGCGGGTGGACAGCAGTTCACCGAACTCGTCCACGATGATCAGCAGATACGGCAGCGGTTCGAGCGGGCGCCCGTCCGGCCCGGTCGCGCCGGCCGCCCGGCGCAGCTGGTACTCCCGGACGGTGTCGATGTTGCCCGCGTCGCGCAGGATCCGCTGCCGGCGCTGCTGTTCGCCCACCAGTGCGTCGCGTACCCGGTCCACCAGGGCCAGGTCGTCGACGAGGTTGGTGATCAGGCCGGCCACGTGCGGCAGTTCGGTGACGCCGGCGAAGGTGGCGCCGCCCTTGAAGTCCACCAGCACCAGGCTCAGCAGCTCCGGCGAGTGCGTCATCGCCAGACCGCTGACCAGGGTGCGCAGCAGCTCGCTCTTGCCCGAGCCGGTGGCGCCGACGATCAGGCCGTGCGGGCCCATGCCGCCCTGCGCCGACTCCTTGAGGTCCAGCGCGAGGGCCTGCCCGTTGCCGTCGAAGCCGATCGGCACCCGCATGACCTCCTCGGCGTCCGCGTCGACCCACAACTCCTCGCCGTCGAAGGTGTCGAGGTGGGAGATCCCCAGCATGCTCGGCAGCGACATGGTCCTGGCCAGGACCTCCTCGCCCTCCACGGACAGCCGCAGCGGGGCCACCGCCCGCGCCAGCACCTCGCACAGCCGGGCCTCGGGCCGGTCGGCGATCACCTCGGTGACCGCGGAGCGCGGATCGGCCCGCCGGCCCTCCAAGGTGAGCGCGCCGTCCGCGGCGACCCGGACCCGCATGTCGGCGCGGGTCGGCTCGTCCGTCTCCCGTTCCACCAGGCAGATCACGGTGATCGCGCTGTCCGGCCCGGCCGCCTCGGTCAGCTCCACGGCCAGGGGTGAGCGCGCCCACGCGGCCCTCGGGTCGTAGCGGTCGAGGACCACGACCAGCCGCTGCCGGCTGTCCGGCGCGTCGCGGTCCGGCAGCAGCCGGCGGGCGGCCGGCCGGGCCGCGGCCTGCTCCAGCCGGGTTCGCACGTGGTCGGCGATGCCCTCGAAGTCCTCGGCGACCAGCGGAACGACGCCCGCGTCCCCGGTCGCGTCCGGCTCATGGGTGTGCGGCAGCCACTTGGCCCATTCCCAGTCCTCGCCGCCGGTGGCGATCGCCACCGCCACGTCGTCGGGCGCGTGCAGCACCCCGATCTGGCACAGCATGGCCCGCACGACCCCGCGCCCGGCGCCCGACGGCCCCAGCACGCTCACGATCCCGGCCTTCGCCAGGTCCACCACGGCCGGCTGGCTGCCGACCGTCGACATCGACGCGATCAGCCGGTCCGCCGACGCCTTGGCCCGCGTGTCGTACTCCACCGTCGGATCGTTGCGGGTCGCCAGCCGGATGGGCGTCGACAGCGGCGCGGTGCCGACCCCGACGCACAGCCGCAGGAAGTCCGGGTCGGTGCTGCGGCGTTCCCACACCCGCCGCCGCTGCGTCGCGATCGCCCACAGCCGGTACGGCGACGGGTACGCCCACGCGGCCACCGTCCGCTGGTTCTCCGCGACCTGCCGGGCCACGTTCCGCACCTCGACGAGATGCTCCAGGTAGCGGTCCCGGGCCCGGACCTTCTGGCGCCGGGCGGCGCCGCGCATCTGGGTGCGGACGCCCACGGTCACGCCGATCGACAGCACCACGAAGGCGATGCCCAGCAGGATCAGCAGCTTCTTGCCGCCGGACATCAGGTATGCCGCCATGCTGATGCTCGACATGAGCGGCATCAGCAGGTACATCCAGTTGGCGCCGGAGTCCTTGCCGACCGGCTGCGGCGGCGCCGCGAGCACCACCGGCTCCGTCGGCAGTTGCGGCGGCATGATCCTGGCCGGGCGATGGAAGATGATCCGGGACATCGAAACTCTTCGTCTGTGACGGGGACCGCGGCGCTGACGCAGCGAGTGCCGGGGCGCACGCAGGGTCTCCTCTGAGGATAGGAGCCGGAGCGCGGCGCCCGGGAGGTCCCCGTTCGGGGACCAGGGGCGGGGTCGCCGCTACGGCGGCCGCGGCAGATCCTCCGGCAGCAGCCTGGCCAGGTCCTCGGTGGTCGGACCGATGAGGTCCACCACCCGCTGGGCGTGGCGCTCGGTCATCCGCTGGAAGGTCTGCCGGGCGGTGCGGCCGTTGCCGAAGCGGTCGTCGCGGACCAGGGTGGTGAAGTACGACCGCAGCGCGTCGCGGGTCTGCTCGGGCAGGTCGTACTCGTAGTGCCGCGCGTTCCACTCCACGATGCGGGCCAGTTCGTCGCCGTCGTAGTCCTCGAACTCCAGGGTCTGGGTGAAGCGGGAGGCCAGGCCCGGGTTGGCGTCGACGAAGCGCTCCATCTCGTCCGGGTATCCGGCGACGATCACCACCACGTCCTCGCGGTGGTCCTCCATCAGCTTCACCAGGGTGGAGATGGCCTCACGGCCGTAGTCCGCGCCCTGGCCGCCGGGCGTGAGGGCGTACGCCTCGTCGATGAACAGCACGCCGCCCAGCGCCTTGCGGAAGATGGCGGTGGTCTTGGGCGCGGTGTGCCCGACGTACTCGCCGACCAGCGAGCCGCGGTCCGCCTCCACCAGGTGGCCGCGCGAGAGCAGGCCGACCGCGGCGAGGACCCGGCCGTACAACCGCGCGACGGTGGTCTTGCCGGTGCCGCTGTTGCCCGCGAAGACCAGGTGCCGGCTCAGCGGCGGCGCGGCCAGGCCCGCCTCGGTGCGCTGCCGCACCATCTGCATCACCTTGACCATGGTGCTGACGTCCCGCTTCACCCGCTCCAGGCCGACCAGGCCGTCGAGTTCGGCCAGCACGTCGGCCAGGTTCTCGGCCCGCGACTCGGCGGTGCCGGCCGGCGCGGCCCGCACCGGCACGCCGGGGGCGGCGGCCGCCGCGGCGGGACCCGGTACGGCCACCGGTGCCGCGTCGCGGCCCTCCGCGGGCAAGGTGCTGATCTTGACCCCCTCGACCCGGCAGGCCTCGAAGACCGGCGCGGCGTCGTCGGCGAGCTTCAGGTCCTCGTCGGTGTCGTGGATACGGCAGCCCTGGAACAGCGGGGCGGCGCCGCTGCCCACGTAGACCGCCGGGAAGCCGGTCGCGGTGATCGCGCAGTCCGCGAAGCGCCCGGCGCCGCCGTCGGCGACGTAGACACCGTTCTTCGCGGTACGGGCGATGGACACGCCCCGCACCCGCGGCCGGGCGCGCGCCTGGACGACCAGACCGGTGCCCTTGGTGTCGCTGATCGCGCAGTCGGCCAGCCACACCGCGGCGCGCTCCCGGATGAAGACGCCGGCCGCACCGGTCTCGCGGACCGTGGTGTCCACCACGAGCGCCGCGGTGCCGGCGCCGATGTCGATGCCCGGCCCGGTGCAGGCGCTCACCTCGCAGTCCTCGATGAGCGGCCGGTGCACGGTGCTGAGGCTGATCCCGGTGCCGGCCCGGCTGATCCGGCAGCCGGTGGCGGCCAGGTCACCGCCGTCGGCCACCAGCGCGGACAGCCCGGCGTCCTCGACCGTGGTGTCCCGCGCGGTCAGGACGGCCTGGTCGGTGACCCGCAGCCCGTGTTCGGGAGTACCGCTGATCCGGCAGGCGCGGACCGTCGTCCGGCTGGCGCCCCCGACGTGGACGGCGGTGTACGCGGATTCGGTGACCGCGCATCCGGTCAGCAGCACCCGGGCGGTGTCCGCCACGTACACGCCGTTGCCGCCGGCCCGGACGAACGTGCCGCGCCGCACCTCGACCCGCGCGGTGCCGCCCGCCGCCAGTCCGGTGCCGCCGGTGTCGGTGGTGGTGGTGTCCTCCAGCCGCGCCCGCGCGGCCCCGCCCACCACGACGCCGGCCGCGCGCACATCGCCGACCCGGCAGCCCACCAGCGAGGCGACGGCCCGGCCGGTCACGTGGACACCGTCCTTGGCGGTACGCGCCACCTCGCAGCCGTGCAGGGCGACTCCGTAGTCCCCGCCGGCCGAACCGTCCCCGTCCGACGCCTCGTCGGCGCCGTCGTCCGCGTTGTCGGGCAGCGCCTCCCGGGCGGGCCCGTCCAGCGGGTCGCCGCCCGGGGCGGCGCGGTGGCCGGCCCCCGCGTCGCCGGTGATGACGATGCCTTCGGCGGCGCTGTCGGCGATCCGGCAGGTGTGCAGCGCCGGGCGGGCGGAGTCGTCGACGGCGACGGCGGCGGCGCCGGTGTGCGACACCTCGCAGTTCTCGAAGGTGCCCCGGCCCGAGCCGCGCACCCGCACGCCGTGCCCGCCGGTGCGGGTCACCGACACCCCCCGCAGCACCGGGTCGGCGCCGTGGTCCACCAGGACCCCGGTGACGTCGATGTCGCCGATCTCGGTGGCCTCCACCAGTGCCCGGCTGTCGCCGCCGAGCGCGAGGCCGACCTCGCCGGTGTGGTGCACCGCGCAGTCCCGGAAGGTCGGCGTCGCGGTCCCGCTGACCTGCACCCGGCCCCCGGTGATCTCGCACCCGGTGATCAGCGCCGCGCCGGCCGTGACCAGCACGGCCGGTTCCGCGCTGCGGCTCTCGATCACCAGCCCGCTGACGGTGCCCGCCCCGCCGTGCACGCTGAGCGCGGCGCCCCGGCCGCCGACGATCCGTACCGAGCCCGGACCCTTCTCGGCCACCAGCGTGATGTCCTGGTCCAGGACGACACTCTCGGTGTACGTGCCCGGCTGGATCGAGACCACCGCGCCCGGCGCGGCGTCGCGCACCGCGGCCCCGATGGTCTTGTACGCGCCCCAGCCCCGGGTCGCGACGCGCAGCCCGGTCGTCATCGGTCCACCACCGCGGCGGCCCGCAGGTGAGGCGCCGTCACGTGGCCCGGCACGTGAGCCGTACCTGCGCGGCGGCGGCATGGGCGTTCACCGCCGCCGGGCCTTTCCTGGCGCCGGCGTCGACCATTTTCAGTGTCACTTTGCCCGTCGTGACATCGAAAGCGTGATTGGTGACCCAGCGGCCCTGCGGACCGGCCTGGTGGACCAGGTAACCGCCCAGGGGCGCGGCCTTCGAACCCAAGGCGTAGTCGGCGCCGTAGAAGTAGTAGTAGGCGGGGTCGCCGCCCACCACGGAGCGGGACGCGTTGACCGGCACGTATGTCGACAGCCGGCAGGACGCGCTGGTGAACTTCGCGCTGAAGTCGAAGGTCCACAGCGCGAACCGGTTGCTGTCGTAGGCGGTGGCCCGCCCCGACACCGGCAGCGACAGGAAGCCGCCGGAGCAGCCGCCGCCGGTGTAGCCGCCGCTGCCGGAGGTGGACCAGCCGGTGGTCCCGTCGGCGCCGGCGCCGGTGGAGTAGCCGTAGGCCGTGAAGGTGGTCGTCGACCCGGAGGGGGACGTGGCGCACGTCGGGCCGGCCACCGCTGTCCAGGTGGAGCCGGGCGCGCCGGGGATGACGAGCCCGCCGGCCCCGGTCACCCCCGCGGCCGGCGTGATGGCCCGCACATCGGACGGCTTCGCGGCCGGCCCCCAGCCCAGGGCGCCGCTCACCAGGGCGCCGAGCGCCATGACGAGGACCGCGGCGAAACCGATGGTCAGCATCCGTCTGCCCGAGCGGCCCCGCGGGTCGTCGGGCCGCACGGCTTCGGCGAAGGCGGAGGCGAACCCCCGCCACTCCTCGTCGATCATGTGCGGGTGGCACTCCTCACCGATCCGGATCCTGCTTTTGCACCGTACCGACATTCCCGCCGGGCACGACAGGAATAGCAGATTAACGAGAGATTAATGAATCCTCCTGATGGTGCGTCACGTTGAATCTGGTGACACATCCCCATACGGACGGGCATCAGGAAACCCCCAGGCCAGCCGTGCTGTTGGACGATCCATTCAGCGGTTACATTTACGTGGTGCGACGCAGAGAATTACCCGGTGCCCAGCAGTCCCATAAATCGTAGGAGACGCGCGGGAGCGAAATGCCCCATATATCGCGAATCGCCATCGTTGAGCACCACAACCTCGTACGCCGCGGGCTCGAGGACCTGGTCTCCAACAGCCCGCTGCTGCGCGTCGTGGCGGTGGTGGCCGAGCCCTGGCAACTGGACCCGGCGGCGCCGCCCCCCGAGGTGATCGTGCTGGGCCCTTCCCCGCAGGCGGAGGAGACCCTCCCCGACGTGGTCGGCAAACTCGCCCGCTACGGAAGGGTGCTGGTCGTCTCGGATTTCTCCGGCCCGCAACCGGTGGCCGGGGCGCTTCGCGCCGGGGCGTACGGCTGCGTCACCCGGCACACCGACGACGACGGGCTGCTGCTCGCCATCGGCACGGTGGCCCGCGGCGGACTCCATGTCGCCCCGGGCCTGGCCGCACGGCTGCACGCCGAGTTGGCGCAGCCCACCGCCGTGCCGCCGCCCACCCTCGCGCGCCGCGAGACCGAGACCCTCCGCTGGCTCGCCGCCGGACTGACGCACGGCCAGATCGCACGGCGGATGGACCTCACCGAGGCCACCGTCAGCACCTACGTCAAGCGCATCCGGAACAAGCTGAACGTCGGCAACAAGGCCGACCTGACCCGGAAAGCCATCGAACTCGGGCTGGTCCGCGAAGGCGCGGAGCCCCCGGGGGCCGGGCAGGTGCCGTACGTGCCGCGCTCCTGACCCGGCGCACGGGCCCCGGCGGGCGTTGTGGGCTTTGTGGGCTTTGTGGGCGCGGCGATCGCTGCGGCCGCGCGGGCCCCGGCGGTCGCGCCGGTCCCGGTTCACATGTGCCGGCCGAGTTCGACGAACTGGCCCACCGCGCCGAACGTCGCCACCGCCAGCGCCACACCGACCCCGCCCAGCAGCGAACCGAAACCGGTCAGCCAGCCGGGACGTCCCATCGGTGGCAGGTCCGGACGACGCATCAGCCGCCGGAAGCCGTAGACCAGCAGCGCGACGGCGATCAGGCCGGCGTAGAGCGGGCCGGCCCAGTACGGCCAGCCGAAGTGCTCCGATCCGACCAGCAGCAGCGCGAACAGCCCGATCACCCCGGCGAGCCCGACCGGCACCACTTCGGCGACCAGCCGCGCCGCCCCGGCCCGCAGCAGCAGCGCCAGCGCGAGGCAGGCGGTCAGCGCGGCGGCGTACCGCGTGTGCGCGTCCGCCAGCACGACCAGCGCGGTCGCGATCACCGCGGCCAGCCCGCCGCTCCACAGCACCAGCAAGGTGGTGGCCGCGCGGACCGCCGCCGCCACCGCGTCGTCCGCCTCCTGGACCGGCATCCGCGGATCGGCCCGCCGGTACGCGAAGGCCACCAGCCGGCTCACCGTCACCTGGGCGAGCGTCAGCAGTACGAAGGCGGCCACCGCGACCACCGCGGCGGACTCGACGGTGTCCGCCCGGCCCAGTGCCAGCCCCCCGCCCAGCCCGGCCGCGACCACCGCCGCGAGCAGCACGGCGGAGGTGGTCACCCCGGGCGCGGCGGCATACGCCAGGAAGGCGCCGACCAGCGCGCCGGCCGCGACCGCGAACGCGGTCAGCCCCGCCCCGGTCATCCGCCCGTGCGAACCGTCCATGCCCGCCAGCGTCCGGCCGGCCGTGGCCAGCACCGGCACCGCGCACAGCGCCATCGCCACCCGCAGCCCCGACGGCACCGGCCACCTGCGCTCGGTCGCCGTCCACGCCAGCGCGGGCAGCAGCAGACCGGCCGTCACCGTGGCGTCCGCGAGCGCGCCGGCCCCGATCCCGCGACGTGCGGCGAGCACGACAGCGGTGGCGACGAGCCAGCCGAGGCCCAGCGCCATCACGGCGATCGTCCGGGCCCGGGCGTCCCAGCGCCGGTCGAAGGCGCCCTCGGCCACCTGGTTGACGCGCTCGCCGACATCCCGCACCACCGGCTCGGCGAACTCGTTCTCGATCACGTCGCGCAGGTAGAGGATCTGCCCGTCGACGATCCCCAGCTCGGCCAGCGACCACTCGGGCGCGAACGGTTCGGCGGTCGCGGTGGCCAGCGACCACGCGGCCGGCATGATGTCGGTCTCTTCCTGCTGGCACATCCGCGCCAGGGTGTCGATGTACGTCGCGATGGGGGCGCCGGCCGGGACCGCGAGGTCCACCTGGCGCCGCTCCCCCACGACGGTGATGCGGCAGTGCTCGTCCACGACGACGCTTTCCTCAGTTCCGCGGTGTTGCGGCCCGCGCGCCCGCTCCGGCCGGCCGGACGGCTTCCGGGCGGCCGGCTGCCGGGCGGCGGATCACTGGTGCTTCCATGTCTGGACGTTGGCCCACTCGGCCTCGCTGTAGTTCGCCCAGTTGACATGCATCGCCTGCGCGATCTCGCCGAGCACGCCGTTGGGACCCAGCAGGCCCTCCGCGGCGAAGTTCCACTCCGCCTGCAGCCCCTCGTAGTAGGTGGCGGCGCTGCCGGTCCAGGTGTCCATCAGCGGCTGGAGCTGCCCGATCAGCTTGTGCAGCTCGTCGGCGATCTGCAGCGCCATGCCGTTGATGGTCGCGCCCGCGGTGGAGAGGTCGTCCTTGACCACGATGCTTGAGCCGTCGATGTTCGTCACGGTGTCTCCTCGGCGGTCGCGCCACCGGCGCGGCGGTGGGGTGGATCAGGTGAGATCGGGCGAGATCAGGTGAGATCAGGTGAGATTCGCGTGCGACAAGTTGTTCTGGATCTGCGTGATCGTGTTGACGTTGGTCTTCTCGGCGTCGCCGTAGTTGATCTGGGTGCCGCGCAGACCGCTCGCGATGTCCGTCAGCGCGTCGTGCAGCATCGTCGAGTAGACGTCGTACTCCTGCATCAGGCCCTGGAACGTGGTCGCGGCGACGCCCTGCCAGGACGCCTCCAGGCCGACGACATAGGCCTTCAGCGTCGCCAGCCTCGCCGCCACGTCACCGGCCGTGGAGTCGCACGAGGCCGCGGCGGTCGCCAGCTCTTCCGGTGTCACCTTGTAGTCAGACATCAGCCCATCCCTCAACGCGACCACCTGGATACTGCGGTCATCGTCCCAGCGGGGGGTCGTGGGCTCCAGTCCCCCATTCTGGTGTCCCCCCTGGGCCTGCGGGGTCTGCGTGGGCGGGGCCCGGCGCGGGTGTCCTACGGGCCCTCGCCGATCGGACCCGAGCAGCGCGGCGGCCAGCCGGTCTTCCCGGGCGGCTGGGACCGGCCCCGCAACGTGTCGTCCAGCCGGGCCAGTACGGCGCGGTCGGCGTCGCCGAGTCCGGTGGGCGCGTCCGGTCCGGCGGCCACCGCGCCCGGCCGGTCCGGGGCGGGCAGTTCGCGCAGCAGCACCAGCGGCGAAGCGGTCCCCACCCGGACGTCCAGCACCCGGAAAGGCGTGCCGGCCGGGAAGACCACCTCGTCGGAGTGCTCACGGCCGTCCGCCAGATGCCGCACCCGCCGGCCGGTGACCGACCAGATCGCGTACCGCGCCCCGGACGGCACCGCGGTCCGGCCGTCGGCCAGCACGCCGCTCACCGGCGCCGGGTCGAGAAGCCCGCCCCCGGGCCGCAGACCCTCCAGACGATCGACGTCCGGGCCGGCACCGTGCAGCACCACCCCGCGAAACGTCGGCATCCGGCGCAGACCCGAGGTCAGACAGGCGGCGTACGGGCGAAGCCGCGGGTCGCCCGCCCGCAGGGCCCGGATCAACTCGCCGTGGCCCAACGGGCCCGCCGTGTCGTCGAGATACGCCCGCAGAGCGACCAGATCGGCACGGGCGGCATCCCGCTCGTCGGCGTCCAGATCGGGCATCACAGCAAGCGCCTGCGCGACGACGCCGGCGTGCCGATTCCACACCGGCTCAGCCAGCGCCCGGAAGGCGGCACGCTCGGCATCGGTGCTGCGCTGAGCGGGACTCAGGGCGCGCGCGGGCACGACCCCGAACG
>NZ_FMCH01000068.1 GCF_900091855.1 Streptomyces sp. DvalAA-14 | reverse complement strand
CCGGCCCGCGGGTCGGCTCACCGGTTGACCGGCCGTCAACCCGGCGAAGCCGCGACGGGCGCCCGGCCGCGGAGGCCGGGACGGCGCGGGCCCGGGTGCGCAAGGTGTCCCGGCGAAGCCGGACGCCGGTCCGGGTCGGCTGACCGGGGTGTGCCGGGTGCCCCGGGGAACCGGGCCCCGGCCGGGTTCGGGCAGTCGCCCGGTGTGCGGGGCGCGGGCGGTGGGGGTCGGCGGACAGGTGCCCCGGCGAAGCCGGATGGCGCTTCGGGTCAGCTGGCCGCCTCGCGGTCGGGCAGGGCTGCCAGGTGGTCGGCGAAGCCGCCGCGGGTGCGGGATCGTAGGCGGGGGGAGGTCAGGACGGGGCAGTCCGGGGTGCGCAGGACGCGGTGGGCGGCGGCGTCCAGGGCGGCGACCAGGGCGCGGTCCTCGCCGACGTCGAGGGGCGGGAAGCCGCCGACGGCGCGGTAGGCGGCGGCGGTCAGGCCGAGGTTGGCGCCGTGGATGTGCGGGTGGCGCCAGGGGGATCCGTCCGACGGGCGGGTGGCCTCGTAGTGGGTGTGATGGCGCGCCACCAGGGAGGACGCCGCGGTCGCCGGCAGCGCGACGGTTCCGACGACGGCTTCCCAGCCCTCGGCGGCCCGGGCGCGGTGGTAGGCGAGCCAGTCGGCGGGGACGACGCTGTCGGCGTCGGTGATCGCGATCCACGTGGTGCGCACGGGCGAGGCGAGTTCGCGCAGCGCCCACTCCGTCCCGGTCGCGCGGGCGAGACCGGGATTGCCGCAGTTCGCGGTGACGACGACGGCCCCCGACCGCCGGGCGACCTCCGCGGTGCGGTCCCGGCAGGAATCCGCGACGACCACGGTCAGCAGCCGGACACCGGTGAGGTCGGGGTGCCGGCCGGCGGCGGCCACCGCGGCCAGCGCGGCCGGCAGCAGGGCCTCCTCGTCGTGGGCCGGGATCACGACCGCGACGGCCTCGATGTTCACACCAGTCCTTCCCGTTCGGCCGGTGTCACCGGTCGGCGGCCGTCGGGAAGGGCGCGCGCGTGGATCTGCAGCACGAAGTCGTCCTCGCGGTGGTCGGCCAGCAGGTGGAGATCCGCCACGCGGGCGAGCCGTTCGGCGATGTCGTCGCCGGTGCCCAAGTGCTCGGGCACCGGGTGGTTCCAGTGCACGGTGACCAGGGTGCCGCCCGGTTCCAGCGACGCGGTGGCGCGTGCCACGAGGTGGTCGACGGTGGGCGCGTCGAAGTAGTAGAGGAGTTCGGACAGCACGATCAGATCGAAGCTGCCGTCCGGCCACTGGTCCGGCAGCGTGAGCCGGCGGACCGTCACACCCGGGAGTCCGGCGGTGCGCTGCCGGGTGGTTTCCACCGCGGAGGCGACGCGGTCGGCGGCCAGCAGGGCGTCGCAGCGGCCGGCCAGCCGCCGGGTCAGTTCGCCGACCGAGCAGCCGGGCTCGAACGCGCTGCGGTAACGGGGCCGCGGCAGGGCGGCCGCGGTGAGGTCGTACTTGCGCTGCTCGTACCAGCGTTCCGCCAGGTGCCAGGGATCGGGCCCGCGCCGGTACTGGGCCTCGAAGTAGGCAGCGGGCGTGCTTTCCCCGGTCGGCGCGGCCGGCTGGGCACCTTCCTGGGCGCCGCCCGGCCGGGCGGTGGTCATGCGAACACCACTTCGACGTCGCGCAGGTGGTGCGCGATCTCTTCCGGCGGCAGGATCGCGGCGTCCTCCGGCGCGGGGCCCAGCGGGCGGATCTGGCTGCCGAACCGCTCGACGGCGGCTCGTTTGCGGGCCAGCACCGGCTCCGGCAGGCGTACGCGGCGGGCGGACGGCCACGGCACGCGGGGGTCGTCCGGCCGGGCCCAGTGCCACATCCACACCGGGTACATCAGGCACGCCACCGACGCGGTGCGGGCGGCGGCCAGCGCGGCCCGGCCCGCGGCCTCGTGATCGCCGTGGACATCGCCGATCCACGGGGCCAGGCACAGCTGCGCGCCGTGCAGCAGCGGGGCGAGGGCCGCGGCCACTTCCTCCTCGTGGCCGGCGGCCTCGGTGTCCGGCACCTTCAGCCGGACGATGTCGGCCGTGCCCGCGCCCAACTCGGCCAGCGCGTCGCGGAGTTCGCCGGCCCGCAGGTCGGCGAGCCGGTCGGGCGTGACGATTTTGCTGCCGGCGTGGGAGGCTTCGCCGTCGGTGATCGACACGACCGTGACGGACACGCCGGCGTCCGCGAGCAGCGCCATCGTGCCGCCGGCCCCCAGCACCTCGTCGTCCGGGTGCGCGGCCACCACCACGACCCGCCCCGCGGTGGGAAGCCGCAGTTCGGGCAGTTTGTGCCAGCCGTCCCAGGCCCGCCAGTGGGCCTCGTCCGTGCCCGGGGCCTGGATGGGGTCGGCGTAGGAAGGCGGCTTCCCGGCGTCCCCCGGGTACGCCTCCCCAACGCCCCCCGGGTACGCCTCCCCCGCTTGCTTCACGTACGGCTCCCCCGCGTGCTGCGTCACGACGACTCCTTGCGGCCGACGAGTGCACCCAGCTCGGCCAGATTGCGTTCGGCATGGTGCTGCCGGATGTAGACCGCCAGGTCGGCGGCGTTGCGGGCGTGCCGTTCGTCGTGGCACAGCGGTCCGGCGCCGGTGGCGCGGCCGACGTGCGTCAGGACATCGGCGCAGACCGATTCGATGAAGCCGCGCACCCGCAGGCTGCGGACACGGGCGGTGCCGCGGAGATCGGCCGGGTCGTCGTCGATCTCGTCGGCGGCCTGCCGCAGCACGACGCCGGCCGCGTGCAGCCGCATGTCGACCGCCCCCAGGTGGGCGTCGGTGAGCGGTTCGGGGCCCCGCTGGGCCGCCGCCCGCAGCAGCACCTCGGCCACCGCGCGGGCGCCGCCGAGCCAGCAGGCCGCCACGCCGATGCCGCCGTGCTGGAAACCGGGACGGGTCAGGTATCCGCCGACGTCCCCGACCGGTACCGCGGGCACGGCGTCGAAGCGCACGTCCGGCGTGTCACTGCCGGCCATGCCGATGGCCTGCCAGGTGCCCTCGACCGGACGGTATCCGGGAACGTCCGCACCGTCCCCGGCCCCGGTAGCGACCGCGAAGAGCCGGCGGCCGCGGTCCGTGGCCGCGGTCACCAGCGCGTGGGTGCAGCTGTGCGCGCCGGAGCAGTACTGCTTGAGACCGCTCAGCGACCAGTCCTGCCCGGTCTGCTCGGCGGTGAGCCCCTCCCCCGGCGGCTCGGCCGCCCATACGCCCCAGCGCTGTCCTGGCACCGGCTGCGGCCCGCCGAGTTCGGCGAGGATCGAGAGGGCGTCGACATGGCCCTCCACCAGCCGCGCCACGCTCAGATCACGCTCGGCGACCGCGGTCAGGGCCGCGAACCGCTCGGCGGTCCGGCCGGCGCCCGGGGGCGGGCAGACGGCGGCACCGGACCACAGCTCCGCCACGTAACCGGCGAACCCGGCCGCGGCCTCCTGCTGGGCCCGCCGCGCGGAGAACCCGTCCCCCGTCGCGCCCGGAGCCTCCTGCGCCGGCGAGGAGAAAACGTCCCGTTGGCGCCCTGCGCTGTACATCCGTGGTGCTCCTTGCCCGTACGACGGCCCCCGATCCACGCCATCACCTTCACTCGGCACAAGCGCGTACGCATCCGCATGCCCCACGGGCAGGGTCTTACGCAGCGTCCCGTGCGGCGGGCGGCGGAAGAGCGGCCCCGCGCGGGAGCGGCGTTTTGTGCCGGGTCGGCCGGGCATCCGTACCGTTGACCTTCGGGTGACCTGCGGGGCGACGTATGGGGTGACTTCAGTGGTGCCGTTCGACGACAGTGCGCCGGGCCCGGCCACGGGCGAACTTCCGATAGCCGAGTACAACCACCTTCCCCGGCGGGAGGTGGAGGGCCGCCTGCCGGATCTGGACCGGGAGCAGGTGGAACTCGTGCTCCGGTACGAGCGCCGCCACCGGGCCCGCACTCCCGTGCTCCGGCTCCTCACCACCCGGCTGCGAGAGTTCCGGGACCGCCGGGACTGCGAACAGCCGGCCGGCGGCTACGGGCCGGCGCCCCGCCGGACGGAGTCCTGAGCCGGTCCGGATCCGCAGCCGGACCGGGCTCGGGCCGGTTCGAGTTCCGGGCGGGCTCAAGTTCCGGGTCGGACCGAATCCCGGGCCGGACCGAGCGCTCAGCCGCTGTTCTTTAGCCGGCTGCGGTGGGCGGCCTGCTTCGCGCGGTTTCCGCAGATCGCCATGCTGCACCACCTGCGGACGCGCCCGCGCGTGCGGTCGACGAACATCAGGGTGCATGCCGGGCCTTCGCATGCCTTGACGTCCGTGAAATCCTCCTCGCTGACGAGTCCCGCCAGCGCTTCGCCGATGGGCAGCAGCAGCGAGTCCGGTGAGCGCCAGCGCCGCATCGTCCGTATCCGGAGGCCGGCCGTCGCCCGGTCCCCGGCCGCATCCCCGGCCGCATCCCCGGCCGTGTCCCCGGTCGTGTCCTCGGCGACACCCAGCTGCAGGAACCCCTCGTCGCGGGCGAGCAGCCGGTTCAGCGGTGCCAGTTCCGGCAGGGCTTCGGCGGTGAGCGGTGCGCCCCGGTGTTCCTGGACGAAGGTCCGGAACGTCTCGCGCAGGCCGCGCGCCTGAGCGGCGACCGCGTCGAGCTCGCCGGGCATGGCCTGCTCCCGCAGCTCGGCGAGGGTGCGCGGCGGCACCAGTCCCGCCTGCTCCAGCCACGCCAGCAGGCCCTCGCCGTCCTCGATCCAGTCGATCCGGGTGTCCACCGGTGTGGCGATCGAGTTGAGGAAGTCCAGGCCGGGCGTGTCGGCGAGGAACAGGGCCGGAGCGTGTTGGACCATCCTTGAAGTCCCTCCCGGTACGGGTCGTTTCGTTCCCCCCCTGACAGTAACCGCCTTGAGCCTCCTTGACAAGTTATCCATCTCGTTCATAACCTCGCTAATGGCGTCAGGGCGGTTACTCATCCGGAGTCCCGCTGCCTGAGCCGGAGTGTCGCGTGAGGAGCAGGGGATGTCGGAGAACAACGTCAAGGTGGTGCTGGCGCACGGCGCCTGGGCCGACGGGTCGAGCTGGAACAAGGTGATCGCGGGGCTGCGGTCCGAGGGCGTGAAGGCCCTGGCCGCACCGCTGCCCCTCACCTCGCTGGCCGACGACGTCGCCGCGCTCACCTGGACCCTGGAGCGGGTGGACGGCCCGGTCGTACTGGTGGGGCACGCCTACGCCGGCGCGGTCATCGCGTCGACGAGCGACGAGAAGGTGGCCTCGCTGGTGTACGTCACCGCGCTCGCCCCGGACGAGGGCGAGACGGTGACCGACATCTTCTACCGCACCGAACCGCACCCGCTGGCCCCACAACTCGCCCCGGACCCGCACGAGTTGATCTGGCTGCCCGAAGAGGCCTTCGCCCGGGCCTTCGCCCAGCACGCCTCGCCCGAGGAGCAGGCACTGCTGGCGGCCACCCAGCGGCCGCTCACCGCGGGGAGCATCGGGGTCCCGGTGGGCCGTCCGGCGTGGAAGGACCGGCCGAGCTGGTTCCTGGTGGCCGAGGAGGACCGGATGATCCCGGCGGCGAACCAGCGTTTCATGGCCGAGCGGATGAAGGCGCGGGTGCGCACGGTTCCCGCCGACCACCTGCCCATGCTCACGGCGACGACCGCGGTCGTCGACATCGTGCTGGAAGCGGTGCGCGAGGTCGAGTCCGGTCGCTGACGCCGCTGAGGCCGCTGAGGCCGCTGCGACCGGCGCGGACATCCGCCACCCGTAACCGCTCAATGAGGCTTGGGAAAGTTACGCACGCCGATCGAGAAACGTTCCAGAAAGCAAGGTGACCTGTCATGACCGACATCGCATACCGCACGGCGGACGTGGACGGATTGAAGGTGTTCTACCGTGAGGCCGGGGCTCCCGACGCGCCGACGCTGCTCCTGCTGCACGGATTCCCGTCCTCGAGCCACATGTTCCGCGAGCTGATCCCGCTGCTCGCCGACCGGTTCCACGTCGTGGCCCCGGACCTGCCCGGCTTCGGCCGGACGGACCTGCCCGCGCGCGGCGACTTCGACTACACCTTCGAGCACCTCACCGACGTGACCGACCGCCTGACCGAGGTGCTGGGCCTGGACCGCTTCGCGCTGTACGTCTTCGACTACGGCGCCCCGGTCGGTTTCCGCATCGCCACCCGGCACCCGGAGCGGATCACCGCGATCGTCTCGCAGAACGGCAACGCCTACGACGACGGGCTGAGCGAGGGCTGGGCGCCGGTCCAGGCGTACTGGAAGGAGCCCTCGGCGGCCAACCGGGAGGGGATCCGCAAGCTCGTGCAGCCGGAGACCACCGTGTGGCAGTACACCCACGGCGTGCCGGACGAGACGCGGGTGAGCCCGGACGGCTACGGGCTGGACAACTACTACATGACGCGCGAGGGCGCCGAGGAGATCCAGCTCGACCTGTTCCTCGACTACGCGAGCAACGTCGCGCTGTACCCGCGCTTCCAGGAGTACTTCCGCACCAGCAAGCCGCCGCTGCTGGCCATCTGGGGCAAGAACGACCCGTTCTTCCTGCCGGCCGGGGCCGAGGCCTTCAAGCGCGATCTCCCCGACGCCGATGTCCGCCTCCTCGACACCGGCCATTTCGCGCTGGAGACCCACGCCGGCGAGATCGCGGGCGCGATCCGGCAGTTCCTCGGCGCGTAGCCGGTCCCGATCGTGCCCCCACCTCATTTCCAGCGAAGGAGAAGTTGATGCCGAATCCCGTAGCAGTGGTCACCGGGGCCAGTCAGGGTATCGGTCGCTCCACGGCGATCCGGCTGGCGCGGGACTTCCGCGCGCTGGTGCTCGTCGCCCGCGACCGGCCCCACCTGGAGGAGACCGCCTCCGAGGTGCGGGCGGCCGGGGCCGAGGCCCTCGTCGTCGCCCTGGACCTCACCGAGCGCTCCGCGGCCGCGGCCGTGGTCGAGCAGGCCCTGGGGGCGTTCGGCCGCATCGACGCCCTGGTCAACATCGCGGGCGCGGTGCCGCAGATCGACCTGTTCGAGATGACGGACGAGCAGTGGGACGCGGGCATGGAGCTCAAGCTGCACGGTGCCCGGCGCCTGACGATCGAGGCATGGCCGGCGCTGAGCGAGGCGAAGGGCTCCGTGGTGCTGATGTCCGGCAACTCCGCCATCTTCCCCAAGTCGCCCTACGCGGCGGTCGGTACCATCAACGCCGCGATCGCCGCCCTCGCCAAGGCCTTCTCCGACCGCGGCATCGCCGACGGCGTCCAGGTCAACAGCGTGATGCCCGGCGCGGTCATGACGGGCCGCCGCCGCTCGTACCTCGAACACTGGGCGCCCCTGCACGGCATGACCGTCGAGGAGGCGACCGCGCACTTCCCGCAGGAGGCCGGCATCGAGCGCTACGGGCGGCCCGAGGAGATCGCCGAGCTGATGGCGTTCCTGGTCTCGCCGGCCGCGCACTGGATGACCGGCTCGACGGTCCGTATGGACGGCGGCGAGGTCAAGTCCGTCTGATCCGGCAGGTGACAGCGGCGGCATGCCCGTACGAGAGGGACGAGAGATCATGGGTCTGGCATGGCAGCAGGGTCCGCTCGCGCACGGCGCGATCGGCAGGTTTCTGACACCCGCTCCGCTTCCCGATCGGCTGCTGTTCGCCGAGCGCCTGCGCCGCAGGATGCGGGTCCGGTTCGGCGGCGAGTGGATCGCCGACAGTGAGAACGTCGTGGTCCTGCACGAACCGGACCGGTATCCGGTGGCGTACTTCCCGCTGCAGGACGTCAAGCCGGACGCGCTCCAGCCGGCCGGCCATGTCACCCGGCACCGCGACCTGGGCAGCACCTCCTGGTTCAGCGCGCGCCAGGGGCAGCAGCACCGCGACCGGGCCGCCTGGCAGCACGTCGAGCTGCCCGGCCACGCCAGGGAACTCGAAGGACGCGTGGCCTTCGCCTGGCGGGCGATGGACGCCTTCTACGAGGAGGACCAGCGCATCCTCGGACACGCCGCGGACGCGTACCACCGGATCGACATCCGGCCGACCTCGCGCGAGCTGGAGGTGCGCCACGGCGACCGGTTGGTGGCCCGCTCCGACCATCCGGCCGTCCTGTACGAGTCCGGTTTCGCCCCCCGCTGGTACGTTCCGCGCGACGACGTGGACCCCAGCGCCCTCACCCCGGTCGAGGGGCAGACCTTCTGCCCGTTCAAGGGCCTGGCCAGCTACTACGACATCGGCGATGCCGCGAAGGCCGCGTGGTCGTACCGGGACGCCTATCGCGAGGTGCGCGCCGTGTCGGACATGGTCTCCTTCGAGCCGGACGTGGTGACCGTCCTCCTGGACGGCGAGCGGCTCGCACCCGAACCCGGGCAGGGAGTCGTCCCGCACGGCATCGACCGCGGCCTGGACGTCGAGGAACTCCGGACACCGTGAAGGCCGCGGCCCGGGGCCGGGCGCGGGGTGGCGCCCCGGGCCGGGCCGCGGTCGACCGGCCGGTCAGCCCATGGTCTTGGCGCCGTCCAGGGACTCGCGGAGGATGTCGGCGTGGCCGGCGTGCTGGGCCGTCTCCGCGATGATGTGCATCAGCACCCGCCGGGCCGACCAGCGCGCGCCGGGCTCGAACCAGGGGGCGATGGGCAGCGGACGGCTGGCGTTCAGGTCGGGCAGGGTGGCGACCAGGTCGTCGGTCCGGCGGGCCACCTCGGCGTAGTCGGCCAGCACCCCGGCCAGGGTCTCACCGGGCAGCAGCCGGAACTCGTCGGCCCGCCGGGCGAGGTCCGCCTCCGTCATGTCGCTGGCGTCCCCCATCGCCGCCGGACTCTCCACGATGAAGTCCGCCCAGCCCCGCTCGACCGAGGCGACGTGCTTGATCAGGCCGCCCAGGCACAGTTCGCTCGCGGTGGTGCGCCGTCCGGCCTGCTCGTCGGTGAGGTCGCGGGTGGTGAACCGCAGGAAGTGCCGGTGCTTCGCCAGCATGGCCAGCAGGTCGGCGCGCTCGCCGGCCAGGTCCTGGGCCGGGGCCTGGGCTTGCGCCGGGACCGCTGCTCCCTCCGCGGCGCCGGCCGGGTCGCGGGGGGTCTCGTCAACGGTCATGGTTTCCGCCTTCCGTCTGTGCTGTTCGGTTTCCACGAGCTGGTTCCCACGGGCCGGTTCCGACAGGCCGGTTCCGATGGGCCGGTTCCGACAGGCCGGAACGGCCGCGCCGTGGTCGTGGAAGGCAACGCTAGGGGCCATTCCGGTCACTTTCCGACCTGAATTGCCGAAGAATCGCAGGCATGGCGAACACCGGCTCACGCACGCTGCGGCTGCTGTCCCTGCTCCAGACGAACCGGTACTGGTCCGGTGCCGACCTGGCCGAGCGGCTGGGCGTGTCCGCCCGTACGCTGCGCCGCGACATCGAGCGGCTGCGCGAGCTGGGCTACCCGGTCGAGGCGCACCGAGGCGTCGACGGCGGCTACCAGCTCGGCGCGGGGGCGGCGCTGCCGCCGCTGGTGATCAGCGACGAGGAGGCGGTCGCGCTGGCGGTGGGTCTGCAGGCCGGCGCCCGGAGCGCGGTGGAGGGGATCGCCGAGTCCTCCGTCCGCGCGCTGGCCAAGGTGGTGCAGGTGATGCCGGCCAGGCTGCGGCGCCGGGTCGAGGCGCTGCACGCGATGACGGTGCCCGCCGAATGGGGCGTCCCGGGCGCGGCGGAGATCGATCTGGGCGCGCTCACCACGCTCGCGCTGACCTGCCGGGACAGCGAGCGCCTGCGCTTTTCCTACACGGCCGCCGCCGGGCAGCCCACCGAGCGGCACGTCGAACCGCACCGGCTGGTCTGTCTGGACCGCCGCTGGTACCTGGTCGCCTACGACCTCACCCGGCACGACTGGCGCACGTTCCGGGTCGACCGGCTCGGCGCGCCGCACGGCACCGGTGCCCGGTTCGGGCCCCGCGACCTGCCGGCCGCCGACGCCGCCGCCTTCGTCCGGGCCGGGCCGGCCGGTGCTCCGCAGCCGTACCGGGTCGAGGTCCTGGTCGACGCCGGGGCGGAAGCGGTACGCGAGCGGATCGGGCGGTGGAGCACGGTCGAGGAGGTCGACGCCGGGCACTGCCGGGTGCGGATGACCGCCGACTCGCTGGACTGGCCGATCATGGCGCTGGGCGGGCTCGACGCGGACTTCCGCGTGCTCGGCCCGCCCGAGCTGTTCGACCGGATCACTCGCTGGGGTGCCCGATTCCACCGGGCCCGGGGCCCGGAGCCGGAAGCGGCGCGCTGACCGCGACCGGCCTGCGCACGGGCTGAGGCCCGCATCCCGCCGGCGGCGGAATCCGGGGGCGGCATGGCACCCGGATCGGGCCGTGGCGGACGCGGCGGCGGCGCCCCGTTTTCGACGGCCAGCGCCCTTTCGGCGTTCATCGGACGGACAGCGGGCGGGCACCGGGCCCGGGCATCAATGGGCGCGAGCCCCACGTGATTCCGCCAGCCGTGCTGGCGCCGGACGAACGGAAACTGCCTGTCATGTACACGGCATCTGCTGTGCCGACCCGTTCCTATGTCACCTCCATCGCCTCCACGCAGGAGGAGATCCGCGCCGCGCAGCGGCTGCGCTACCAGATCTTCGCCGAGGAGAAGGGCGCCGTGCTGCGCACCCCGCTCCCCGGTCATGACATCGACGAGTTCGACGAGTTCGTCGACCACCTGATCGTCACCGAGCGCACCAGCGGTGACGTCGTCGGCACCTACCGGCTGCTGCCGCCCGGACGCTCCACGCGCCTGTACTCGGACGGCGAGTTCGACCTCGGCGCGGTGCAGGGCCTGCGGAACTCCATGGTCGAGACGGGCCGGGCGTGTGTGCACCCCGACCACCGGGACGGGACCGTCATCAATCTGATGTGGTCCGGGCTGGCCCGCTATGTGCTGCTCTCCGGCCACCGCTACCTCGCCGGCTGCGCCTCGGTGCCGCTGGACGACGGCGGCCGGGCCGCGGCCAACGCCTGGCTGCTGAGCACCACGAAGTACGCCTGCCCGCCCGATCTGCGCGTGCGGCCGCGCGATCCCTGGACCCCGCCGCGGCTGCTGACCGCCGAGCCGAACGCCGCCTCGCTGCCGCCGCTGCTGCGCGGCTATCTGCGGGTCGGGGCCTGGATGTGCGGGGCGCCCGCGCACGACCGGGACTTCGGCGACGCGGACTTCTTCGTCCTGCTGGACCTGGAGCGGATGAACGAGCGGTACAGACGGTACTTCCTGGGCGAGAAACGGTGAGCGGGAGCGCCTGGGCGGCGGTCTCGCCCTGCACGGCGGCATGCGTCACCGACGATCCGCCGCAGGCCAAGGCGGGCCGGGCGGTCACCGCACGGCGGTACGCCGGCTTCCTGGCGACCCTCGCCGGAGCGGCGGCGGCCGGCGACCGGCTCGGGGAGCCGGCCGAACTGCGGGCGCGGGCCGGCTCGTTGCTGGCCGACCTCGGCGTCGGTCTGTCGTGCCCGTCCGACGGTCTCGCGGTGCCGGTGGCCGGAGCCGGGACCGGCACGCTCGTCGTGGCCAACCACATCTCCTGGCTGGACGTGCTCGCGCTGCTGGCGGCGCAGCCGGCCACGCTGCTGGCCAAGCGCGAAGTGGGCCAGTGGCCGCTGGTCGGAACGCTGGTACGGCGCGCGGGAACGCGGTTCATCGACCGCGAGGGCCTGCGCGGCCTGCCGGAGACCGTACGGGAACTGGGCGCGCTGCTGCGCGCCGGGGAGTCGGTGATCGTCTTTCCGGAGGGCACGACCTGGTGCTCGGTGCCGGGCGGCCAGTTCCGCCGGGCCACCTTCCAGGCGGCCCTCGACGCGGGCGCCCCGGTCCGCCCGGTCACCGTCAGCTATGCCCGCCACGGGGTCCCCACCACGCTCCCCGCCTACGTCGGGGCGGGGACCTTCGCGGCGTCCCTGCGCCGCGTCGCCGCGACGCGCGGCCTGACGGTCCGGCTCACCCCGCACCCCGCCCTGGATCCGCGGGGCCACGACCGCCGCTCGCTGGCGGCGCTGGCGCACGCCGCCGTGTCGGACGCGCGGCAGGCCGGCCCCGCGCCGAGGACGCCCGGGCCGCACTCCCGCGCATCGGCGGCCGGTCCCGACGAGGCCTTCGGGCTCCTCGGGGGACGTCCGGGGCGGCGCGACGGACAGGAGACCCACCCGATGACGGCGGTCTGACCTCCGACGGGCAGTTGCTGCACACGAGCGCACTGGACTTGCCGAATCTGACCGAGTCCTGAAACAGGGCGCCTTGAACGGTGACCGGTCCACCTGGACCCTGGAGGCAGGGACGCGCGCCTTGCGCACCCGCGGCCGGCTCAGCCGCCACGCCGACCGTCCGGCCGCCCGGCCGACCCCGACCGCCTGTCCCGACGCCGAGCGCCGATCCCGACGACCATCCCCGACACGAGGACGTAGTGATGACCGAGTCGAACGATCTTCGCCTGCTCCGCGTGGAGCGCGGCAACCCCTCCGCCGAGGAGCTGGCCGCGCTGATCACCGCCCTGCTCGGCCGGACCGCCGTCGGTGAGCGGCCGCCGGCCGCCGCCGACCGGGCACCGGCGCCCCGGTGGCGCCGCCCGGAGCGGGTGCACCTCTTCGACGCGCCCCGGGTCTGGCGGGCGTACCAACGCGTCGGCGACTGACCCGGCCCCTCCGGCCGGCCCCCGGACCCCGGGCGGGCGGCCGGAGGGGCCCTCAGGCCGCCGGGAACAGACTGCGGAAGTGCCGGTACAGCAGGCCGGTGCCGCCCAGTTCCTTCAGCACCGGCTCCCAGACCGCCTCGATGTGGGCGACGGCGTTGGCCTCCGTCACCCACTCCGAGAAGCTGAGGATGCTCGTACCGTCCACGCTGATGTGCATGTTGGCGGATATCCCGCCGGGGTAGTCGCGGTCGTCGCCCTCACTCGCCTCCTCGCCCGCCAGGAGGTTGTCGACCCACTCCCGGGCGGCCTGCTGGTTGTCCGCGGCGAAGAAGGCCACCGGGAAGGACTCGGCGACGGGAGCCGGGTCGGCGACGGCGCTGCCGCGCACGGCGCGGTACAGCCGGAAGGGCACCGGCGTTTCGGCCCCGGCCGCCGCGGCGGCGGTGTCGCTGATGCCGCCCCGGTCCGCCAGCGAGGTGTGCAGCGCCTCCTGCGAGGACCATTGCGCGTAGGTGAGCACCGACTCCCCGTCGCTGCTGGTGTAGGCCGTGAGCGACAGCAACTCCGGGGGCCAGGCGCTGGACTGCCAGTGCGCGACGACGGCTTCGGCTGTTTCCCGTTGCCGCCCGCTGTCGGTCGGCACCGTCCCGACGAGCACGATGTCGCTGTGCGGATTGTCGACAACGGGCCGCGCGGTGGACGCATCGGACATTCTTCGACTCCTCGGGACGGGGTGGCGCCACGAAAGACGCGGGCCACGGCGTGGTACGGAACATTCTCCGACCAGCTGTCACCCGCGCCCGCAAACCCCGGCTCAGGGTTGTGAAAGGAACCTCAATTCCTTTTCAGGCCCGGTCAATTCCTTGGCAGGACGCCGGTCTGCCCCCGGTGCTCCAGCAGAATCCGCTCGGTGGCGGCCTCCAGTCGCCGGGCCGCGTCCCGGTCGAAGGATTCGTCGTCCACCCTGATCCGCCGTCCCTCCACAAAGGCGCTCAACGGCTGCGCGGGGGGCGAGTCGACGGCCGCCACGATCGGCGGCAGGGCCGATTCCACCGGCTTGGCGTACGCCCGCATCGCGGCGATCTGCCGGCGGGTCTCCTGGTCGTACACGCCGGAGAAGCTGGTCGCGGTGACGCCCGGGTGGATCAGTACGTACCGGATCCCGCGCTCGCCGTACCGCTCGGCGAAGCTGACCCCGAGCAGGTCGTTGAGCTTTCCGCCCTGCCCGAGCGCGGCGCCGCCGTGGTAGCCGCGCCGAAGTTCCAGGTCGCCGAAGCGCACCAGACCCAGACCGGCGCCGGGGCCCGCCACGTTCACCACCACGCCCTGTTCGGCCGCCGCCAGCGAGTCCGCCAGGGCGTGGCCGAACAGATAGCGGCTGAGGTAGAACAGCGCGAAGTTCTCCTCCAGTCCGTCGGTCGTCTCGGTGCGCGCGCTGCGGTAGTGCCGGGCGCACAGCACCAGGGCGTCCAGCGTGGGGAACTGGGCCTTGACCGCTGTGACGGCCCGCTCGTTCTCCGCCAGCAGGCTGAGGTCGGCCCGGACGAAGAAGGCCCGCGCCCCGGCGCCGCGTGCTTGGGCGGAGTCCAGGAACTCCTTGCCCTTGACCTCGTTGCGGCCGATGACGACGACGGTGTCGCCGCCGCTGAGGCGGGTGGCGGCGAGCGCCTTCCCGATGCCGTCGGTGCCGCCGGCGATCACGATGGTCTTCACTTGCTGTCCCCCTGGGCGGCCAGCGAGGCGGGCGCCTGCGCGGTGCGGTCGTCGAGCCCGTCCTCGGCCGGCAGCTCGTGGGCGGTCTCCCGCGGCGCGGGCCGGCCCGGCAGCTGGGTCGCGGCCAGGACGACGAGCACCAGGGCCCCGGTCACCCCCCAGTACGCGGCCTGGAAGCCGCCGAGGGCGTCCCCGCTGCCGGCGCTCTGGACCAGCAGGGCGACCAGGGCGATGCCGATCGCGGCGCCCAGCTGGTTGAGCATGTAGAGCACCGTACTGCCCTGCGGCACGAGGTGGCCGGGGAGCGTGCGGTACAGCGAGGCGATGGTGGGCGCGCCGACACTGCCGAGGCCGAGGCCGATCGTGAACGCCAAAGCGGCCGACCAGACCTGGGAGGTGCCGGCGGCGAGCTGGGTGAAACCGAGCGCGCTCAGCCCGGCGAGCACGGCGCCGCCGAGCACCAGTCGCCGTGAGCCGAGCCGGTCGGACAGCCGGCCGGTCAGCGGCATGGACAGCGCCGAACCCACGCCGAGCGGGGCGAGCAGCAGCGCGGACGCGAAGGTGTCGTGGCCGCGCACCTGCTGGTAGTACAGCGGGAGCGCGAACAGGCTGGCGAAGGTCGCCAGGCCGACGAGTGCGCCGACGGTGACGCTGGCCGAGAAGCCGCGCGACCTGAACAGCCGCAGGTCGATCAGCGGCGCGCGCCGCGCGCGCAGTGCGTGCGCGCCGTAGCCGCCCAGCAGCACGACCGCGGCGGCGAGCGGGACGAGCACCCGCCAGGTGAGGAACTCGGTGCGTTCGGCGTACTGGGACAGGGTCAGTACGGCGGTCGCGACACCCGGGCCGATCAGCGCCAGGCCCACGACATCGAGCTTGCCCGCGGTGTGCTCGCCGACCGGCTTGTCGTCCGGGACCACCCGCAGCGCCAGCACCAGGGCGGCCAGGCCGATGGGTACGTTGACCAGGAACATCCAGCGCCAGGAGGCGCCTTGCAGGATGAGCCCGCCGACGACCGGGCCGAACACCGGGCCGCTGGAGCCGACCACGCCCATCAGGCCCATCACCCGGCCGATGCGGCTCGGGCCGGCCGAGCGGGCCAGCAAGGTGAGCATCAGCGGATCGAGCAGGCCCGCGCCCAGGCCCTGCACGACGCGGAAGGTGATCAGGCTGCCGATGTTCCAGGCCAGCCCCGCGCTGATGGACCCGGCCAGGAACACCACCAGGCCGAGCAGCCACAGGCGGCGGCCGCCGAACCGGTCGACGGCCCAGGTGGTGACCGGGATGCTCACGGTCAGAGCCAGCAGGTAGCTGGTGGACACCCAGCTGACCGCGCTGAGCGAGGTGTGGAAGTTCTTCACCAGGGTGTCGGCGGCGACGGCGATCATCGAGCCGTCGAGGATCCCCATGATCCCGCCTAAGAGGATCACGCCGATCAGCCGCCGCAGCGCGGGATCCAGGCCTTCGTCCGATGGGTGCGCCATGAGTCTCTCCGTTGGCATCAGGGGAATTGCACTCGGCAGTGCAGATTAGGGCACCGGTCGGACCGATGGCAACGGTGCGACCAATCAACTGCACCCGCCAGTTCAAAATTGACGCCCGGCCAGCTATGCTGACCCGGTGGGCGGAACTGCGACATCGGCAACTACCAACCGGGCGACCTCCCGAGGACGCATCGACAAGCGGCAGGCGATCTTGGACGCGGCCTTCACCGTGTTCGCCAACCGGGGCTACGCCCGGGCGTGCATGGAGGAGATCGCCGAGGTGGCGGGCGTTGCCAAGCACACCGTCTACAACCACCTCGGCGACAAGGAGAACCTCTTCCACGCCGCGATGGAGGCGACCGGAAACGCCGTGATGGCCGAGAACCTGGCCGTGGCCGAGCGCCTGGCCCCCGAGCGCGGCGAAGGCCCCGATCCGCTCCGGTCCTGTCTGGAGGACGTGGCCCACCGCCTGCTGCTGCAGTGTTGCGACGCCCGCTCCTGGGCGCTGCGCCGGCTGCTCTACGCGGAGATCACCCGCTTCCCCGACCTGCTGGAGGTCGTCTGGGGGCGCGGCGCCGACCGGCTCCGGCAGACCCTCGCCGACCGGATGGCCCGGATCTCGCTGGCCGGCCAGTTGCGCGCCTGCGATCCGGTGGAGGCGGCCGAGCAGTTCCTCGCCCTGCTCACCGGTCCCATGGAGGCCCGGTCGCAGCTCGGCACCCGCCCCGTCCCGGAAACCGAACTGCGCACGGTGGCGGACGCCGCGGTGGGCACGTTCCTGCGGGCGTTCCGAGCCGATCACCTGAGCCCCGCCGCGCCGGCGGCCGCTCGCTGAGTTCCGGACTTTCCCCGGCACCGTCGACCTGTCCGAAGCCGGACGGGCACCGCCCCTGTGAACGCGTAGGAACACCCTGGCCCGAACCGGCGACAGCGGTTCGGGAATCTTGATCCTGCGGATCGGCCCCCGACGGCAGGGTTCCGGTGGACAGGGAGGCAGGCAATGGAGCTTGCGGCTGTGAATGCCCCTTCGGCCCGCGCAACTCCAAGGGAGATATCGTGCGCATCCTCGTGGTGGAGGCTCACAAGCACGAAGCGCTGACGCTGGCCCGCAATCTGGAGCGGTACGGCCACGACGTCACGATCGTCGATTCCGGCACCGCCGCGGTGGAGCACCACCGGCAGGCGGACTTCGTCCTGCTCGATCTCGATCTGCCGGACATCGACGGCCTGGCGGTCTGCCGCATGCTCCGGGAGACCGGCGGCGTCCCCATGATCGCGTTCGCCGGCGGCGGCACCGAGCTCGACCGGGTCCTCGGGCTGCGCGCGGGCGCCGACGACTGCCTCGACAAGCCCTATGAGATACGCGAGTTGGCGGCCCGCATGGAGGCCGTGATGCGCCGCCGGGAGCCGCGCCGGCCGGCGCCCGCGCCGAAGACGACGGTCTCGATCGGCGCCCTGCGCATCGATGCCGCCTCCCGCGAGGTGCAGGTGCACGAGAAGCCGGTGGAGCTGACCCGCAAGGAGTTCGACCTGCTGTACTACCTGGCCCGGCATCCCGAGATGGTCGTCACCCGCCAGCGGTTGATGGCGGAGATCTGGGAGATCCCGATGGTGCGGGCGCTGGGCGCCCAGGCGAGCCGCACGGTCGACACCCATGTCAGCTCGCTGCGCAGCAAGCTGGGGTGCAGCAGCTGGATCGTCACGGTCCGCGGGGTCGGATTCCGGGTCGGCGTCGGCTGACCCGGCCCGGCCGTGGCCGGGCCGCCGCGTACGGCGCGGCCCGGTCACGGGCGCCGGCGCCGGCGCCGGCGCCGGCGGATCACAGGTACACCGTGTTGGGCTCCAGGCCGGCCAGCGACCTGCCGTAGAGCTCGATGTTGGTGGCCGGCGTGATCAGGGAGTGCAGGGACGTCGCGTGGACATCGCGCCGGATCCGGGTGATCGGCACGTCCCGGAAGATCGAGGAGCCGCCGCCGGCCGCGGCCAGGATCTCCACGGCCTGCTTGGCCTGCTGGGCGATCCAGCCGATCTGCACCCGGGAGAAGACCCGGTCCTGCTGGGACCACGGCTCGTCCCGCTCGATCTTCGCGGCCAGCAGGTCGGCGAACCGGTGCGCCCGCGCCTCGGCGTCCTCGATCAGCAGGGCCGCCTCACCGATCTGCAGATGGGTGATCGGCGCGTCCCGCTGGCTGGGGTAGTCGGTGTACGTCAGCGGCCGGCCGGGGAGCCGCTCGAGGAAACTGGACAGCGCGTACTTGGCCGCGCCGACGAGCTGCCCGGTCTGCATCGCCGTCGCGGTGACCAGCATCGGCACCCGGTAGCCGCCCTTGGCCGCGTTGACGCGCGACTTCGAGACGTTCTGGTAGAAGTCGGCGCCGGAGATCACCCGGCGGTCCGGTACGAAGACGTCCTTCGCCAGTGTGGTCACACTGCCCGAGCCCTGCAGACCATGGGTGTGCCAGTCGTCGACGATCTCCAGCTCGGACACCGGGACGAGGCAGAAGACCGGGAAGGTCTCCCCCGCCGGCCCCTCGGGCATCGCGGCGGTGATCTTCCAGTGGCCGTGCAGCACACCGCTGTTGAAGCCCCAGCTCCCGTTGAGCAGGTACCCGCCGTCGACACGGGTCGCCTTTCCCGACGCGGCCGTGGTGCCGGTCACCCGGACATGGGGATCGGCGAACACCTCGTCCAGCGTCTCGTCCGGCCACAGACCGACCATCCAGGTCAGCGAGGCGTAGATGGACATCACGAAGGCGACCGAGCTGTTGCCCCGGGCGATCTCGGCCAGTACGTCGATGAAGGTGCGCGCGTCCGATTCGTATCCGCCGTACTGGGCGGGCGCCTGCATCCTGAGCAGTCCGGATGCCTCGATCGCCTCGATGACGTCCGGCGGCAGCCGGCGATTCTCGTCGATCCACAGCGCCCGGGAGCGCAGCAGCGGCACGAGTTTCGCCGCGCTCTCGACGAGATCGTCACGGGTCGGCACGGCGGTTGGCATGGTGGATTCCTCTCGGTGGGCGGGAAGGGCGGTCGGTCAGGCCGTCAGGCCGTGCAGCAGGTGGAAGCGCTTGAAGCCGATCGGGCGGACGCCGGGCGTGTCGTGGGTGGCGCGCAGGGTCGCCGCCCGGGTGGCGCCGTCCAGGAACGCCACGTGGGCCTCGTCGGTGGTCCACTCGGCGTAGTTGAGCACCCGGCTGCCGTCGGCGCTGAGATGGAAGTTGGCCGAGATCATGCCGGGGTGCGCTCCGGCCGGGGCCTGTTCGAGGGCGCCGGCGATGGAGGCGACGACGCGCTGCTGCGGATCGGGGCCGTCGACGTCGAAACTCGCGACGACAAAGCTGGCCGGCGCCGGCGCTCCCGGGTCCAGCACGATCGCGCGGTGCAGGGCGTACTGGACGGTCGCGGCTCCGGCCAGGCCGGACAGGCCGGCGGTGAAGGCGCGGTGCGCTCCGGCATCGGCCGTCTGGACATAGGTCAGCGCCGTGTCGAAGCCGGTGCTGAGGTAGGCGCTGAAGGACAGGATCCCGGCGGGCCAGGGCGTGGCGCGCCACTGCTCCGCGGCCGTCTTCAGCGCTTCGACGCCGGCTTGGCGGTCGGGCACGTACCACTGGGCCACGTGTGCGGCGGTGCTGTCGGCGCGGCGGATGTCCGGCGGTGCGGACGCGGTCCGCTGGGGCATGGCCGTCCCCCTTCAGCGCGGGTAGGGGGACTGGCCGCGAGCGGTGCGCAGCGCCCGGCCCCACCAGCCGACCTGGTCCAGGAGCAGGCCGGCCGACAGGGCACTGGGCTCCGGATCGTCCAGCCGGCCTTGCGCGTCGAAGCGCTTGCCGGCGAGGGGAAGGGCGACGTTCTCCCGGACGGTCAGCGCGTGCACCTCGGCGAAGACCTGCCGCAACTGCTCGACGGCGCGGATGCCGCCGCTGAGCCCGCCGTAGGACACGAAGCCGACCGGCTTGGCCGCCCACTCCTGGTAGAACCAGTCGACGGTGTTCTTCAGGGCGGCCGGGAAGCTGTGGTTGTACTCGGGCGTGACCACCACGAAGGCGTCGGCCCGGGCGAGTACGGAGCGCAGCGACTCGCGGATCCGGGCCGCCTCGATCGGCAGTGTCCCGCCCGGTTCGGGCAGGATCAGCGGCAGCGGATGGTCGATCAGGTCGACGCCCTGCACGGCGAATTCGGGGCGCTCCTTGACCTGGGTCAGGAACCAGTCGGCCACGGCCGGCCCGAGCCGTCCGTCCCGGACACTGGCGGTGATGACGGCGAGGGAAAGCGGTTCGTCGGTCATGCTGCGACCTGTCTGTGAGTGGGGCGGAGTCCGGTCAGCGCGGTGAGCAGGCCGGCCGCGCCGACGGCGGTGACGAACGACAGCGCGGGGCGGTAGCCGTGGTGCGAGCCGAGCAGCCGGGCGGTGACCGGCAGCATCGCCGCGGCGCCGAGCTGGACGGCGGTCTGGTAGAGCGGGACCGCCGCCGCCCGCTCGGCGGCCGGCAGGGCCCCGGTGGCCTGCAGGTTGAGGGCGGCGAACGACAGCACGAAGCCGGCGGCGACCAGCAGCAGTGTCGGCAGCATCCCGGTCAGGTACGAGCCGGTGGTGGGCCGCCACAGGTAGAGGGCGTAGCCCAGGACCGGGGTGGCGGCGCCGAGGGCGATCAGCCGGTCGGTGCCCCAGCGCGCGGTCATGGCGCCGGCGAACGGCACGGTCACGGCGAGCGGCACACAGGCCGGCAGCAGAGCGAGCGCCGACTGCCAGGGTGGCCAGGCCAGTTGGCGCTGGGTCTGGAAGACGAGCAGCAGCAGCAGGCTCTGGTAGGTGCCGTTGAGGGTGGCCGCCCCCACGGCGGAGCGCAGCAGGGAGCCGTTGCGCAGCAGCCCGGGCGCGATCCGCGGGGCCGGGGTGCGCCCCTGGTCGGGCGGGATGAGCCGCAGGCCGAAAACCAGCAGCACCAGGGCCGCCGGCGCCGGGAAGAGGAACGTCCAGCGCCAGCTCCCGGTCAGGAGCGCGCCGGACAGCAGCAGCCCCACGGTGAAGCCGGCCGCGCCGAACAGCGAGTAGGTGGAGACCGCCCGCCGCTGCTGCGGCCCGCCGCGGAAGGTGGCGGCGATGATGGCCAGGCCGGTGGGCGCGGTGAGCGCCGCGCTGAGCCCTTTGACCACCCGGGTGGCGATCAGCAGCCAGGCGCTGTCGGTGAGTCCGCCGCCCACGGAGGCGGCGGCGAAGAGCAGCATCGCGGCGAGGTAGACGCGTTTGCGGCCCAGCCGGGCGTTGAGTGCCGGCCCGAGCAGAAGCAGGGCGGCGAAGCCGAGCGCGAAGCCGCTCATCAGCCACTGCACGGTCCACAGGCCCAGCCCCAGCGCGGTGCCGATGGACGGCAGGGCGACGAGCACCAGCGAGACCTCGATCGCGTCGAGGATCATGTTGGCGGACAGGAGGAACAGCACGGCCCACTGGCGTGCGTCCCAGCGCGTCGCTTCGGCCGCCGGTCCGGCGGGGCCGCCGGCGGAATCGACGGAGGCGGCAGCGGACGGCAGGGGGGACGGGAGGGGCGGACGGGCAGGGGGGACGGGGGCGGGGCGGTGGAGGATGCGGGCCGGGAGGAGGCTGTCATGGGTGGCCGCCAGGGTCGGTGAGGGAATCGGCGTCGGGGTCGGGGTCGGTGTAGCCGTCGGTTCAGCCGTCGGTGCCACGGGTGCCTCAGCGCAGCAGCGGGGGCAGTTTCTCGGTGACGAGCCGGATGTTCTCGGTGACGATGTCGTCCGGCATGCCGGCGATGCTCGCCCAGAAGATGAGGTGCTCGACGGGCAGGTCCTTGGTCAGCTCCTCGATGCGGACCGCCGCGTCCTCGGGGGTGAGGATGTCCAGCAGACCCCGGGTGTCCGCCGCGTCGGGGTCGCGGAGGTCCTCGGCGGTGAGCAGCGGCACGGTCCGGTCGGTGCCTTCCACCGATCCCTGCCGGTAGGAGTTCACCTGGTGGGCGAGGTGGGGTGCCACCCGCTGCCAGGCCGCTTCGGGGTCCTCGGCCAGGATGATGGGCAGCAGGTCGCTGACCCGCGCAGACCGCGGGTCGTGGCCGCCTTCGACCAGTCCTTGCCGGTAGTGCTCGAAGGCGGGACGCGAGATGTGCAGCAGCCCGATGCCGAGACGGCCGGCGATCCGCGCGCCGCGCGGCCCGTAGAAGCCGCCCCAGACCGGCGGCGGGTCCTGGATCGGCAGCGGTGAGACGGCCCGGTCCTCCCACAGGCGCAGGATCTCGCGGATGTTCCGCTCGGTGCCGGCGAACCGGCGGCCGAAGTCGGCGCCGAGCAGCCGGTATTCGGGCAGCCGGTAGCCGGCGCCGAGGCCGAGTTCGAGCCGGCCGCCGCTGATGAGGTCCACCAGAGCGGCCTGCTCGGCGATGTCGACGGGGTTGTGCAGGGCGGGCAGGACCACCGAGGTGCCGATCCGGGCCCGGCGGGTGCGCGCGGCCGCGGCGGCGGCGAAGGTCAGCGGCTGCGGCAGGTAGCCGTCCTCGAAGAGGTGGTGCTCGGTGAACCACAGGCCGCCGGCGCCGCGCCGGTCGGCCTCCTCGCAGAACTCCAGGGTCCGCGCGTAGTGGTCGGCCCACGGCCGGTGCCACTGCCGGGGGTTGCGCAGGTCGAAGAGAAGTCCCACGTCCATGGCGCCATCCTTTTCACTGGGGCGGGTTGCCGTGCTTGCGGTGCGGCAGATCGGCGGCTTTGGCGGTGAGCATGGTCAGCGCGCGGCAGAGCAGGGGCCGGGTGCGGCGCGGGTCGATGACGTCGTCGACCAGGCCGCGCTCGGCCGCGTAGTAGGGGTGGACGAGTTCGCTGCGGTACTCGGCGATCTTCTGGGCGCGCATCGCGACGGGGTCCGCGGCGGCGGCGATCTCCCGGCGGAAGACCACGTTGGCGGCGCCCTCGGCGCCCATCACCGCGATCTCGTTGCCGGGCCAGGCGAAGGCGAGGTCGGCGCCGATCGAGCGGGAGTCCATCACGATGTACGCGCCGCCGTACGCCTTGCGCAGGATCAGCGAGACGCGCGGCACGGTGGCGTTGCAGTAGGCGTAGAGCAGCTTGGCGCCGTGCCGGATGACGCCGCCGTGCTCCTGGGCCACGCCGGGCAGGAAGCCGGGCACGTCGACCAGGGTGACCAGCGGGATGTTGAACGCGTCGCAGAACTGGACGAACCGGGCGCCCTTCTCGCTGGCGTCGATGTCCAGCACGCCGGCCAGCGCGGCGGGCTGGTTGGCCACCAGGCCCACCACCCGGCCCTCCAACCGGGCCAGCGCGCACAGCAGGTTGGGGGCGAAGGCGGCGTGCACCTCCAGGAACTCGCCGTCGTCGACGATCTCCTCGATCACGCCCCGGACGTCGTAGGACCGGTTGCCGTCCGCGGGCACCAGGTCCAGCAGCGCCCGCGACTCGCGGTCGGGCGGGTCCGCGGTGACCGTCCTGGGCGGCAGTTCGCGGTTGTTGGCGGGCAGCAGGGACAGCAGATAGCGGACTTCGGCCAGGCAGGTCTCCTCGTCGTCGTGGACGAAGTGCGCCACTCCGGAGGTGCCGGCGTGCACGTCCGCGCCGCCCAGGCCGTTGTGGGTGATCTCCTCGCCGGTCACGGCCTGCACCACGTCCGGGCCGGTGATGAACATCTGCGAGGTCTCCCGGACCATGAACACGAAGTCGGTCAGCGCCGGGCTGTAAGCCGCGCCGCCCGCGCACGGGCCGAGCATCACGCTGATCTGCGGGATGACGCCCGAGGCGCGGGTGTTGCGCCGGAAGATCCCGCCGTAGCCGGCCAGCGCCTGGACGCCTTCCTGGATCCGGGCGCCGGCCCCGTCGTTGAGCGAGACCAGCGGCGCCCCGGCGGCGATCGCGAGATCCATCACCTTGTGGATCTTCTCGGCGTGCGCCTCGCCCAGCGCGCCGCCGAAGATCCGGAAGTCGTGCGCGTACACGAACACCGTGCGCCCTTCGACGGTGCCCCAGCCGGTCACCACCCCGTCGGTGTGCGGCTTCTTCGCCTCCAGGCCGAAGCCGGTGGCCCGGTGCCGCCGCAGACTTTCGACCTCGGTGAAACTCCCCTTGTCCAGCAGGAGTTCGATGCGCTCCCGGGCGGTGAGCTTGCCGCGTGCGTGCTGTCGTTCGGTGGCCTGCGGGTCCGGCCCCCGCTGGACCAGTTCCTTCAGCGCGCCGAGTTCCGCGATGCGTCGCGGGACGCTGCCGGAGACTTCCGCCGTCGGCATGCCGAGCCACCTCCAGTCCTGTGCGATCTGATGGGTTGGATGCGGTGTCGCCCGCGGCGGCTCAGCCCAGCAGGGTGCCGCCGGTGGCGTCGATGAAGGCGCCGGTGATCCAGCGCGCCTCGTCGGTGGCCAGGAAGGTGACCACGTCGGCGACATCGCCGGCCGTGCCCACCCGCTTGAAGGCCGAGAGCTGCGCCATCTGCTGCACCGCCTCGGGGATGTCGAAGACGGCGCTGCCGTTGTCGGTGATCCCGGGGGCGACGCTGTTGACGGTGATGCCGCGCGGCGCCAGATGCCGGGCGAGGTGCAAGGTGAGCTGCTCGATCGCGCCCTTGGTCATCGCGTAGGCGACCTGGTCGGGGTTGGCGACCCGGGTCAGACCGGACGAGATGTTGATCACGCGCCCGCCCTCGGGGATCTGCGCCAGCGCGCGCTGCACGATGAGGTACGGCGCCTTGGCGTTCACCGCGAAGAAGCGGTCGAGCTGCTCGGGGGTGACGTCCTCGGGGGCGATGCCGCTCGCGGTGGCCTCCCCCGCGTTGTTCACCAGGATGTCGAGGGTGGTGGCGCCGGTCCGCTCCTTGAGGCCGGCCTCCAGGCCGAGGAACAGTTGGTGCACGTCGCCGGGCACGCCCAGCTCGGCGCGGACCGGGAAGGCGTGGCCGCCGTCCTTCTCGATCAGCTGCACGGTTTCCCGGGCGGCGGCCTCGTTGGCGGCGTAGTGCACGGCGACCAGCGCGCCCTCGCGCGCCAGCCGTACGGCGGTGGCGCGGCCGATGCCGCGGCTGGAGCCGGTGACGAGTGCGGTCTTGCCGATGAGCCTGCTCATGGTGCCTCTCCTCAAGTGCCGTCGAATGGGGTCAGGTCGGGTGGGGGCACGCGCGGTCAGCCGGGCTCGGGCGGCCCGAGTCCGCTGATGGCGCGTGCCAGGTGGCGCCGGGCCGAGCCGATCTCCAGCAGTTCGCCGAAGACCGACCGCAGTCCGTCCACCTCCGGGCCGCCGAGCAGCAGCCGGGCCTGGGCCTGGATGTTGGTCAGCGTCGCGGCGCCGATCCGGTGGCGGGTGTCGTGGTAGCTGTCGAGCAGGGGGGCGCCGCCGGGCCCGTCGGCGGGGTCGCTCCCGGCGTCCCCGGTGACGTGTTCGGCGAGCTTGCGGCCGAGGTCGGCCGCGTCCTGCAGCCCCAGGTTGAGGGCCTGTCCGCCGACCGGCATCTGCACGTGGGCCGCGTCCCCCGCGAGCAGGACCCGGCCTTTGACGTACCGGGTGGCCTGGAGCCGGGTGTTGTCGAAGGAGTTGAGCCAGACCGGGGTGCCGGCGCCGATGTCCTCGCCGGTCACCCGGGCCCAGGCCGCCGCCACTTCGTCCAGGCCCGGCGGACGAGTCCGCCGCTGCGGCCGGCTGCCGTGCACGTGGACCATGACCCGGGTGGTGCCGTCGGGCCAGCGGAAGGCGGTGGCCAGCCCGTGCGGGTGCCGCTCGAAGCGCCGGTTCGGCACATCGATGCCCGCCAGGTCGGCCCGGAGCATCTCCACGGCGCCGTCCTCGCCGGCCAGCTCGAAGCCGGCCAGCTGCCGTACGGTGCTCCGCTCGCCGTCGCAGCCGACCAGGTAGGCGGCGGTCAAGACGGCCGGCGCGGCGCCGAGTTCGATGAAGCCGGCCTCCACGCGGTCCGGGCGGGAGCACAGGCCGGTCACCGCGTGCCCCCGCAGCACCCGCGCGCCCAGTTCCGTCGCCCAGTCGTACAACGCGGCTTCGAGTCGCGCCTGCGGGCACTTCCACTGGCCTGCCCAGCGGTGGCCGGGTGCCGCCGCCGTCAGGTCCAGCGGCATACCGCCGAAGTGGCCGGGCCCGCCGCTGGGCAGCGGGCCGAGACGCTCCAGCAGCCCGCGTTCGGCGAGGATCTCCATCGTGCGGGTGTGCAACGTGGATGCCCGGGACTCGGTGGTCGCCTCGGTCAGCTGCTCCAGCACGGTCACCCGGGCGCCGCCCAGCCGCAGTTCACCGGCGAGCAGCAGCCCGACCGGGCCGGCCCCCACCACGATGACGTCGGTGTCCCGTGGGCCCGTCACGGTCAGCGCCGCTCTTGCGCGTACTGCTTGGCGTGGTCCAGCGTGGCCCGGCTGTTGCCGCCGAGCGCGTCCCGGATGAAGCGGCGTGCCTCGGGGATGCCCGCCTGCGGGCCGAGCACCGTGCCGATGCTGTCGGCGTTGAGCACGACGGTGTGCTGGGAGGTGGCGGTGGTGACGCCGTCGGGGCCCTCCTCGAAGGTCCAGTAGCCGGTGTGCAGTGCCAGCAGGGCGGGCAGCGTGGTCTGCTTGTAGGCGATCTTGTGGTGCGGGAAGCAGACCCGGACCGACTCCGTGGTGTGGGTGGCGCCGTCCTTGGTCAGGGTGTCCATCCGCAGCGTCTGCAGGCCCGGGGTGTGCTCGGTGAGCTCGACCTCGGCGACGTGCGGCAGCCGCTCGGTCCACAGCTGCGCCTCGTTGACGAAGTCGTAGGCGTCCTTGGCGGCGCCGTGCACCTGGACGCTGTCCTCGAAGGACAGGCTGAGTCCGGCGTCGTCGGCCGACAGTTCCAGATTGGTCTTCAGGCCGGGCAGTTCGGCCCTGCTGTTGCGGTCCACCGCCTCGTCGATCCAGCGCAGGCCCTCGGGGTCGTCGTCGATCGCGCGGTAGGAGTGCAGCAGGCGCACCCGCGACTCCTGCGCACCGAGCCGTTCGATGATCCAGGTTCCGGTCATCTCGGCCACCGGCGGCGCCGAGACCTCCTGCCAGAAGCGGATGCGCAGCGCGTCGGGATCCAGCGTCCGCCGGGAACTCCAGTTCTTGGCCTCGCCGTTGGCGGTGGCCCAGATCCGGATGCGTTCCTCGTTCCCGTCGCGTTCGAGGTAGTCGACGTAGACGGACGGGGGGAAGAGCCTCGGCCAGTTCTCGACGTCGGCGAGCAGCCGGTAGACGTCGGCGGCGTCCGCCCGCACGGTGATCTCGTGTTCGACCTCACGGGTCGTCATGTCACAGCTCCGATCGGGGTGGGAGGGGCACGGGGCCTCGGGCGGTCAGAAGTTCCCGAGGCCGCCGCAGACGTTGAGCGCCTGCGAGGTGATGGAGGCGGCGGTGTCGGAGGCGAGGTAGCCGACCAGGCCGGCCACCTCCTCGGCGGAGGAGTAGCGGCCGAGCGGGATCTTGGCCTCGAACTTCGCCCGGATCGCTTCCTCGCTGGTGTCGTACGCCGCCGCGTAGCCCTGGCGCACCCGCTGGGCCATCGGTGTCTCGACGTAGCCGGGGCAGACGGCGTTGACGGTGATCCCGGTGGGGGCCAGTTCGTTGCCGAGCGCCTTGGTGAAGCCGACGACGCCGTGCTTGGAGGCCGAGTACGGGGCGCCCAGCACCACGCCCTGCTTGCCGGCGGTGGAGGCGATGTTGATGATCCGGCCGCGGCTCTTCGTCCGCAGGCCGCCGGCGTTCAGTACCTCCCGGGTGACCCGGAAGACGCTGTTGAGGTTGGTCTCGATCACGTCGTACCACAGCTCGTCGGTGAGGTCGGCGGTCACTCCGCCGCCGCTGCGCCCCGCGTTGTTGACGAGCACGTCGATGGTGCCGAAGCGGTCGACGGCGGCCCGGACGAACGACCGGACCTCCTCGTCGTCGCGGATGTCGACGGCCGCGCCCTGGACGTCGAGGCCCTCTCCGCGCAGTTCCTTGACGGTCGCGGCGACGTTCTCGGCGTTGCGGGCGCCGATGAACACCCGGTGGTCCTGGCCGGCCAGCTGCCGGGCGACCGCCAGTCCGATACCGCTGGTCGCACCTGTCACCAGGGCGACCCGTCCGGCGTTGTCTGCCATGGCCTTCTCCTCAGGCGCTCGTCGCAGCGGACAGCTGCGTGTTGACGGTGTCGATCAGGCCGCGGGGGGTGACCGCGTCGGTCAGGGCGGAGTCGTCCAGGGAGATGTCGTACTCGCGCTCGATCCGGCTGCCGGTCTCCAGCAGCGCGAGGGATTCGTAGCCGAGGGCCTCGAACTCGGTGTCGATGATGTCGCCGCTCAGGTCGACGCCCTCGTCGGCGCCGGCCGCCTCGAGCAGGATGCGGCGGAGGTCGTCGAGGGTGAACAGGCTGGTGGTGGGCACGTCCTGGCCTTTCGTGGAAGGGGTGGTGTCGGGGGCGGGGCTCCGCAGGCCGGCGTCAGCGGTCGGCGGCGCGTACCACCAGCGCGGAGTTGAATCCGCCCTGGCCGCGGGCCAGGACCAGCGCGGTGCGCACCCGGGCCGGCCGCGGGGCGCCGGTCACCAGGTCGATGTCGAGCCCCTCGGCCGGCGCGCTGCCGATGGTCGGCGGGACGACGCCGTCGCGGATGCTGAGCAGGGCGGCGGCGACATCCAGCGGCGCGGCGCCCGAGTAGAGGCGGCCGGTCATGGTCTTGGGGGCCGTCACCGGGACGCCCCGCGGTCCGAACGTCGTGGTGATGGCTTCGGCCTCGACGCGGTCGAGTTCGGGAACGGCGGCGGCGTCGGCGAAGACCACGTCCACGTCGGCGGGGCCGATCCCGGCGTCCCGCAGTGCTCCGTCGATCGCCCGCTCGATGCCCGGCGCCCGTCCGCTGCCCGGCCGGGGATCCATGGTGGCGGCGTGTCCCGCCAGTTCGCCGTAGATCTTCCGCGCGCCGCGCGCGTGTGCGTGCTCCGCGTCCTCGACGACGAGCAACGCGCCACCTTCGCCCGGGACATGGCCGCGGGCGGCGACGTCGAAGGGCAGGTAGGCGCGTTCCGCGTCGTCCCCGGCGGCCAGCCGGCCGCTCGCCAACTGGGCCACCCATCCCCAGGAGCAGATGGACGCGTCGACGGCGCCGGCCACCACCAGCGAGGTCCCCTTGCGGACCTGGCGCCGGGCCTGCGCGAGTGCGTCCAGGCCGCCGGCCTGGTCGCTGATGACCACGCTGCTGGGACCGCGCAGCCCGTGCCGGATCGAGATCTGCCCGCTGTTGACGGCGTAGAACCAGGCGAAGGACTGGTAGGCGGAGACATACCGGCCGCCCTTGCTCCACAGCGCCTTGAGTTCGTTCTGGCCGAACTCGAAGCCGCCGGAGTGGCCGGCGGTGATCACCCCGGCCGCGTAGTCGGGCAGTTCGGCCGGGTCGATCCCGGCGTCGCGCAGGGACCAGTCCGCGCTGACCAGGGCCAGTTGGGTCATCCGGTCGGTCTGCGGCAGCAGCCGGCTGGGCAGGTGCTCGCCAGCGGTGAATCCGTCGATCTCACCGGCGAGGCGCGACGGGTAGTGCGAGGGGTCGAAGCGGGTGATCCGGCCGATGCCGCTGCGGCCGGCGAGCGTGGCGGCCCAGTACTGCTCCAGGCCGAGGCCGTTGGGGGCGGCGACACCGAGCCCGGTCACCACCGGGTGGGCGTTCATCGGGCACCGCGATCGGGCCGGGCGAGCACCACGGCGCTCTGGAATCCGCCGAAGCCGCTGCCGACCGACAGCACCGCGTCGGTGCGCCAGTCGCGCGCGGTCAGCGGCACGTAGTCGAGGTCGCACTCCGGGTCGGGGGTGTGCAGATTGGCGGTGGGCGGCACCACGCCGTGCTCCATCGCCAGCACGGAGGCCGCTATCTCTATCGATCCGATGGCGCCCAGCGAGTGGCCCACCATCGACTTGATCGAGCTGACCGGTGTCCGGTAGGCGTGGTCGCCGAGGCTGCGCTTGAAGGCGGCGGTCTCGTGCCGGTCGTTCTGCTTGGTGCCGGAGCCGTGCGCGTTGATGTAGTCGATCTCCTGCGGGGCGAGCCGGGCCTCGTCGAGCGCCACCCGGATCGCCTCGGCCATCTCGGTGCCGTCCGGGCGCAGTCCGGTCATGTGGAAGGCATTGGAGCGGGTCGCGTAGCCGGCCACCTCGGCGTAGATGTGGGCGCCCCGGCGGCGGGCGCTGTCCAGTTCCTCCAGGACGAACACGGCAGCGCCTTCGCCGAGGACGAAACCGGTGCGGCTGGCGTCGAACGGCCGCGAGGCGTGCTCCGGGTCGTCGTTGCGCGCGGTGGTGGCCTTGATCGCGTCGAAGCAGGCGACGGTGATGGGGGAGATCGGGGCGTCGCTGGCCCCGGCCACGATCACGTCGGCGGCCCCGTCCCTGATCAGGTCGGTGGCGTAGCCGACGGCGTCCAGGCCGGAGGTGCACCCGGTGGACACGACGGTGCCGGGGCCCTCCGCGCCGACGGCCCAGGCGACTTCGGTGGCGAAGGAGCTGGGGACCAGGAAGTTGTACAGGTGGGGCACGGCGTACTGGTGGTCGACGAGGTCCAGCCGGCCGCCGTCGCTGACCGCGCGGTACTCCTGGTCCAGTCCGGTGGTCGCACCGACGGCGCTGCCGATGGTCACCCCTACGCGGTGCGGGTCCAGGGCGGCGAAGTCCAGTCCGCTGTCGGCGACCGCCTCCCGGGCGGTGACCACCGCGAACTGGGCGGCGCGGTCCATCCGGCGGATCTCCTGCGGGGACAGGCCGGACAGCTCGGCGTCGAAATCGGCCTCGGCCGCGATCTGGGAGCGGAACGGTGCGGGGTCGAAGAACGAGATCCGCCGGGTGGCGGTGCGTCCGTCGGCCAGCAACTGCCAGAAGTCCTTGACCCCGATACCGCCGGGGGCGGTCACCCCGACGCCGGTGATCACCACCCGGCGGCTGGCCGGCTGGCTCACGACGCGCTCCAGTGGTAGAAGCGCTGGGCCATCGCGTCGGCCGGCGAACGCCAGGTCGCCGGGTCGTAGGCCTCGATGTACGGCTTGAGGTCGTCGCTGATCTTGATGAAGCGGGGGTCGGTCCGGGCGGTCCGGATCCGCTCGCCGCCGCTGTCCTCGTCGAAGTCCTGGAGGTGGAAGTACAGGCCGCGGTAGGAGAAGAGCTCGCGGCGGCGCGTGCCCATGAGGTGCGGCATGTCGGTGCCGTCGAAGGCGCCGAAGATGCCGGCCACCTCCTGGGCGGAGCCCGGTTGCATGCGGGCGACGATCAGGGTGCTGTGCATGTCTACCTCTCTCGGGTTGCGCGTCGGACGGGACCGAACCAGCGGTCGAGTGCCGTGGGAAGGTCGTGGTGGCTGCCGGGTGCGGCCCAGGCGACATAGCCGTCGGGGCGGATCAGCACCGCGGTGGTGCCGTCGAGCCGGGCCCGTCCGTCGCCGCGGGGCGTGGCGGTGACGATGTCGATCCGCTCGCGCCAGCCGGCCGCGCGGCGGCGCGGATACGGGTTGTCCGCCAGGTCGAGCAGGACGCCGCGTCCGGCGTGGAGCAGGGCGGTCGTGCTGGTGGGACGGCCCGCACGCCCCGGGACGGTGAGTTCCAGGTGCGGCATCCGGGCGCCGAGCAGGGGGTTGGGGCCGGGGCCGACGTCGTATCGGATCGCCAGGCCGCTGACCTTGGCCGCCAGGTGGCGGCTGACGTCCTCGTAGCGGATCAGCTCGGCCAGCACGTCGCGCAGCGGCTGCGCCTCGGCGCCGCCGAGGATCAGCTGGCTCTGGGCGGCGGTGTTGGCGAGCAGTTCCCTGCCCACCGGGTGCCGCTCGCCGTGGTAGGTGTCCAGCAGGGACTCCGGCGCGGCGCCGCGCAGTACCGAGGCGAGCTTCCAGCCGAGGTTCACCGAGTCCTGGATGCCGGTGTTCATGCCCTGGCCGCCGGCCGGCAGGTGGATGTGGGCGGCGTCGCCGGTGAGCAGGACGCGGCCGCGGCGGTAGTCGGTGACCTGGCGGGCGGCGTCGGTGAAGGCGCTGACCCACACCGGTTCGGCGTGCGAGATGTCGTCCCCGGTGAGCCGTTTCCAGGTGTCGGCGACCTCCTGGTAGGAGGGCGGGCCGCCGCGCCGGCGCGGTGGGGCGCCGCGCTCGCCGACGATGACGCGGTGGACACCGCCGGCGAGCGGGGCGGACATCACCATTCCGCCGGACAGCAGCTCGCCGGTCATCCGGGGCGCCACTTCGATGCCCCGGATGTCGGCGAGCAGCAGTTCGGTGGTGGCCGCGGTGCCGGGGAAGTCGAAGCCGCCGGCCTTGCGGACGCTGCTGCGCCCGCCGTCGGCGCCGACGAGGTAGTCCGCCCGCAAGGTCCGCTCCCCGGCGGGTGTCGTGACGCGTACGGCGACGGACGATCCGTCGTCCTGGTAGGAGCGGAACTCGTGGCCGCGCCGGATGTCGGCTCCCAGTTCCCGTGCCCAGTTCTCCAGGACGGTCTCGGTGACGGACTGGGGGACGGTCTTCGCGGACCGGTACGCGCCGTCCAGGACCGCGAGGTCGAGCGGGACACCGCCGAAGTGCCCCTGCTCGCTGGTGTGCAGATCGCCGAAGCGGCGCACCAGCCCGCGCTGGGCGAGTGTCTCGACGGTGCGGATCGTCAATCCGATTCCGCGTGATTCCGCGGTCCGTCCGGAAAGGCGTTCCAGGACGACGACGCCGATGCCCGCCAATCGAAGTTCACCGGCGAGTGCGAGCCCGGCCGGCCCGGCTCCCGTAATAATGACCGAAGCGCTCATGCACCTCTCCCGTCTGAAGCGGCAATTGCGTGCGAACTCTTCCTGGGAACTGCTGTTCGCGGCGGCCGGCGGGGGCCTGGAAAGATCCGCCCGAATTTCCAGTGGGACACGAATATCTTCCGGCACCGCCCATGCAGAATTCAAGCAAAAAAGTCAAGGTTATCTGAAAATGCCTGTCAGGGAAGCGTCAAGCCGACCCGGGCGGGACTTGACACACCCCTGCGGCGGCCCGCGCCGGGACTCGCGCCGAGAACGGCGGAAGTCTTAAGGAATTGTCAGGGGAACTACAGATTTCTTGACGCTTCGCGACCCGTCAGCCCGCTCAACTGGGTTGATGTGCCTGATGGTTGCGGGAACCTTGCAGGAGTGTGAAATGTCCCGATGGATCTTTGAACAGCGTCGGGAGGCCGCTAACCTGCCTAAGGAAATTCGAGGGATCTTCACAGAGGCTACAGAGGCTTGGGAGTCATGCAGGTACTGGTAGCGGATTCCGACACGATTGGGGTCGACAGCCTGAGTGCCGCGCTGCACCGCCACGGATTCGATACCGAGCAGTGCGGCACCGGGGCAGAGGCACTGGCGAAGTACCCGAAGTTCGACTTCTTCCTGATCGACCTCGCGCTGCCCGACATGGACGGTCTGGAGGTTTGCCGATTACTGCGCGCCGTGAGTGACATACCCATCATCGCTTTTACGGATCCCGGCACCGATCTCGACCGGATCCTGTGCCTGCAGGCGGGCTGCGACGACTGCATGGCCAAGCCGTTCGGATTTCGCGAACTCCTCGCCCGTATCGAGGCCGTCCTGCGGCGCTCCAACTCGGCCACAGCCACCCTGCTGCGGTCGCAGCCGATCGTGATCGGCTCCCTGTGCATCGATCCGGACACCCGGGAGGTGCGGATCAACGGCCGGCTGATCGAGCTGACCCGCATCGAGTACTGCCTGCTGCACCAGCTCGCCTCGCAGCCGCAGACCGTGTTCTCCCGCGACCGGTTGATGGCCGACGTCTGGGGCTACCAGCACGACGGCCGGCCGCTGGGCATCAAGGCCAGCCGCACCATCGACACCCATGTCAGCGCGCTGCGCAAGAAGCTGGGCGACCCGAGCTGGATCGTCACGCTGCGCGGGATCGGGTTCCGGATGGGACACGGCTGAGCGGCTCCCGCGACCGGACGGCCGCCGACCCCCTGACCGGCCCACCTCCCCGGGAGGTGCGGCGGGTCCTGCCCGGGCCCACCAGTGCCCACCACCCCTCGCCCGGAAAGGCCTACCCCCATGCGTGGCTCACGTCATCACGCCAGCCTGCTCACCTCCGCCGTCGCCCTGTCGCTGACGCTGGCGGCCTGCTCCTCGGCCTCCCCCGCCCGGACGGCCGGCGGGGCCGCCGCCGCGCCGCACGCGGGCGGCCACCTGACCCTCGCGCTGGGCTCCGACCCGATCTGCGTCGACCCGCACCAGGCGGCCACCAACGACGCGGTCTACGCCGCGCGCGGGCTGGTGGACTCGCTGACCGACCAGGACCCCGCGACCGGGAAGATCGTCCCCTGGCTCGCCTCCTCCTGGGATGTCAGCCCGGACGCGTCGGCCTTCACCTTCCACCTGCGCGACGGCCTGACCTTCAGCAACGGCGCCCCCGTCGACGCGCGGTCGGTCAAGGACAACTTCGACGCCGTGGTGAAACTCGGCGCCAGGTCGATCTTCGGTTCCGGCTATCTCAGCGGCTACCGCGGCACCGAGGTCCTCGACGCCCACACCGCCGAAGTCACCTTCGACCACCCCAACGCCCAGTTCCTGCAGGCCACGTCCACCACCACCCTCGGCCTGCTGGCCCCCGCCAGCCTCCAGCGGTCCGCCCAGAGCCTGTGCACCGGACCGCTGATCGGCTCCGGCCCCTTCACCCTGGACAGCTACACGCCGGGCCGATCGGTCGAACTGAGCCGGCGCGCGGACTACAAGGGCGGCTCGGCCCTGTGGAGACACACCGGCCCCGCCTACCTGGACAAGATCACCTTCACGGTCGTCCCGGAGTCCGGAGTACGCACCGGCAGCCTGGAGTCCGGGCAGGTCGACGCCATCTCCGGTGTCGCACCGCAGGACGAGGCGGGAATCGCCGGCCAGGGCGAGAAGCTGCTGTCCCGGCCGAACCCCGGCGTACCGGTGGCGCTGAGCGCCAACGCCGCACGCCCGGAGTCCGGCGACATCGCCGTGCGCCGGGCGCTGGAGATCGCCGTCGACCGCAAGGAGGTCGTCGACACCGTGTTGAGCGGCAGCTACCGCCCGGCCACCAGCTCGCTGTCCAGCACCACCGACGACTACCGGGACAACGCGAAACTCCTCGCCTACGACCCCGCGGCCGCCGGCCGGATCCTGGACGCGGCCGGCTGGACCACCGGTCCGGACGGCATCCGCGCCAAGAACGGCGTGCGGCTGGACCTGAAGGTCATTCTCGCGCCCAACTTCGGCCCCAACCAGTCGGTGCTGGAGCTCATCCAGCAGCAGCTGAAGAAGGCCGGCATCGGCCTCACGCTCAAGGTCCTGACCATCGCCGACTACCAACTGGCCCAGAAGAGCGGCGACTACGACCTCGCCTGGGGCAACGGCACCCGCGCCGACCCCGACATCCTGCGCACCGCCTTCTCCAGCAAGCTGCTCAACCTCTCCCGCATCCAGGATCCGGGGCTGGAGAGCCTGCTGGACGCGCAGGCCGCCGCGGCCGACCCGGCCAAGCGCGCCGCGGTCGTCGCCGCGGCGCAGCGCCGGGTGCTCGAACAGGCCTACCAGATACCGGTGTTCGAGATGACCAGCGTGTTCGCGCTCAGCAGCAGGGTGCACGGCGTCACCCTCGGTTCCTCCTCGCAGGCGCAGTTCCACGACGCCTGGCTGTCCTGACCGGCCCGCCCGTCGTGCCGGCTCCACCCCGTCCCCTGCCCCCTGCCCCCGCCCTCGTCCCGACCCGGCGTTCCGAAGGCGAAGATGAGGACCTATCTCCTGCGGCGGCTGCTCCAGGCCGTGTTCGTACTGTGGGCCGCCTACACGGTGTCCTTCGGCGTGCTGTACCTGCTGCCCAGCGACCCCGCGACCATCATGGCCGCGGGCGGGGGCGACGCCAGCACCGTCACCCCGGCGCAGACCGATGCGCTGCGCCACCAGTACGGGCTCGACCAGCCGCTCGCCGAGCAGTACGGCACCCGGTTGCTGCACGCGGCCCACGGCGATCTCGGACGGTCCGTGCAGAGCGGCGTCCCGGTCACCCGGCTGCTCGCGCGGGCCCTGCCGGCGACCGTCCAACTCGCCACCGCCGCGATGCTGCTGGCGGTGGCGCTGGGCAGCGGCGTCGCCCTGCTGGGCAGCTGGACCCGGCGCGGCTGGCTGCGTCAGCTCCTGCTGTCGCTGCCGTCGCTGGGGGTGTCGGCGCCGACCTTCTGGGTCGGTCTGGTGCTGGTGCAGCTCCTGTCGTTCCGATGGCACGTCTTTCCGGCCTTCGGCGACCGGGGAGTTGCCGCACTGGTGCTGCCGGCGGTCACGCTTGCGCTGCCGGGCGCGGCGCTGATCGCGCAGGTGCTCGCCAAGAGCCTGCGGACCGCGCTGGCCGAGCCGTACGTCCAGACCGCGCTGGCCAAGGGCGCGAGCCGGCGCCGGGTCCTGTTCGGGCACGCGCTGCGCAACGCGGCGGTTCCGCCGCTGACCCTGGTCGGCATCATGGCGGGCAACGTCCTGGCCGGCGCGGTGGTCGTCGAGACCGTCTTCGCGCGAGCCGGCATCGGCCGCGAGACGGCGGCCGCCGTGACCGCGCAGGACATCCCGGTCGTCCAGGGGGTGGTCGTCCTCGGCGCGGTCACCTTCGTCCTGACCACCCTCGCCGTCGACCTGGTCCATCCGCTGCTGGATCCGCGGATCACCACGACGACACGGCCGGCGGTACGGGCATGACCGATGTGGGCATCCCCGGCGCCGGCGTCCCGGGGCCCGGCCAGGACGCTCCGCGACCGGGCGCCGCGCCGCTGCCGGGCAGCCGGCCCCGGATCCGCCGCCAGGTCCGGTTCTGGCTGCGGCGGCCGGGCCTGGCGCTGTCCGTGCTGCTGGTCGCGGCGCTGCTGCTGGCCGCGTTCTTCCCGGACCTGCTCACCGCGCGCGATCCCCTGGCCGCGGCGCCGCGGGACAAGCTGCTGCCGCCCGGCGCGGGCCACCCCTTCGGCACCGACGAGTTGGGCCGCGACCTGTTCGCCCGCGTCGTGCACGGCTGCCTGCTCACCTTGCAGGCGGCCGCGCTGGCGGTGGGGGTCGGCCTGGTCGCGGGCTCGCTGGCGGGGCTGATCGCCGGCTACCGCGGCGGCGCCGTGGACGACGTGCTGATGCGGCTGACCGACGTGCTGCTCTCCATCCCCGGCCTGCTGCTGTCGCTGGCACTGGTGACCGCGCTGGGCTTCGGCACCGTCAAGGTGGCGATCGCCGTCGGGGTGACGAGCGTGTCGACCTTCGCCAGGATCATGCGCGCCGAGGTGATGAAAGTCGGCCGGTCGGCCTACGTGGAGGCGGCGCGGGCCTGCGGCACCCGGTGGCTGCCGGTGCTGCTGCGGCATGTGCTGCCCAATGCCGCCGGCCCCGTACTGGTCTACGCGGCCGTCGACTTCGGCGCGGTGATCCTCCAGGTCTCCTCGCTGTCCTTCCTCGGCTACGGCGCGCGGCCGCCGGCCCCCGAATGGGGCTCGCTCGTCTCGGACGGCCGCAACTACCTGGCCACGGCGTGGTGGCTCACCACCCTGCCGGGGCTCGTCATCGCCGCCACCGTGCTCGCCGCCAACCGCATCGCCCGCTCCCTGGACGGTGAAGACATGGAGACCCGATGACCGACGCACCGCTGCTGGACATCCGCCGGCTGCGGATCTCCTACCGGACCCGGGCCGGCGCCGTGCCCGCCGTACGGGACATCGACCTGACCGTGCTGCCGGGCGAGGTGCTGGCCCTGGTCGGCGAGTCGGGTTCCGGGAAGAGCACGGCGGCGCACGCGGTGACGGGCCTGCTGCCGCGCGGCGGCTCGCTGGACGGGGGCTCGATCCTGTTCGGGGGCGCCGATCTGGCCCGCGCCGGCCAGGGCGCCCTGCGCGGGCTGCGGGGCCGCGAGATCGGCCTGGTCCCGCAGGACCCGATGGTCTCGCTCAACCCGGTGCAGCGGGTGGGACGCCAGGTGGCCGAGGTGCTGCTCATCCACCGGCTCGCCGACCGGCCGGCGGCGGACCGTCGTGCCCGGGAACTGCTCGGCGAGGCGGGACTCCCCGACCCGGACCGGGTCGCCCGCCAGTACCCCCACGAACTGTCCGGAGGCATGCGGCAGCGGGTGCTGATCGCCATCGCCCTCGCCGCCCGCCCCCGGCTGATCATCGCCGACGAGCCCACCAGCGCACTGGATGTCACCGTCCAGCGGAAGATCCTCGACCACATCGGGGCACTGACCGCCGAACTCGGCGTCGCCGTCCTGCTGATCACCCACGACCTCGCGGTCGCCGCGGACCGGGCGCACCGGGTGGCCGTCATGTCGCGCGGCGAGATCGTGGAGACCGGTCCGGTGCGGCGGATCCTCGACACCCCGTCCCACCCGTACACCCGGGCCCTGCTGGCGGCGGCGCCGAGCCTTTCCGGGCCCCGGGCGAGGGGCACGGGCAGGCCGGCGGCCGAGCCGGTCCGTCCGCCCGCCCGCGCCGCGACTGCCGGTACTGCCGCCGCTGTTGCCGGTGCTCCCGCTGCCGCCGCCGCCCGGGTTCCGGCAGCCGGCGCCGGGGACCTGGTCGTGGCCGAGGATCTCGTCAAGGAGTATCCCGCCCACCGGGGCGAGCGGCACCCCGGGCCGCGGGCGGTCGACGGGGTCGGTCTGCGGATCGGACGCGGCGAGACGCTGGCCCTGGTCGGCGAGTCGGGGTCGGGCAAGTCCACCACCGCCCGGATGCTGGTACGCCTGACCGAGCCGACCTCCGGCCGGATCGCCTTCGACGGGCAGGACATCACCCGGCTGGGCGGCGGCGAACTGCGGCGGCTGCGGCGCCGGATGCAGATCGTCCACCAGAGTCCCTACGCCTCGCTGTCCCCCCGGCTGTCCGTCGCCGAGATCATCGCGGAGCCGCTGCGCGCCTTCCGGATCGGCGGCCGCGCCGAACGCGGCCGGCGGGCGGCCGAACTGCTCGACCAGGTGCGTCTGCCCGCCGCGCTGCTGGGCCGGCGGGCCGCCGAACTGTCCGGCGGCCAGCGCCAACGCGTCGCCATCGCCCGCGCGCTGGCGCTCGACCCGGACCTGGTGGTGTGCGACGAGCCCGTCTCCGCCCTCGATGTGTCGTCCCAGGCCCGGATCCTGGACCTGCTGGCGGATCTCCAGGACGCGCGGGGGCTGAGCTACCTGTTCATCTCGCACGACTTGGCGGTCGTCCGCCGGATCGCCGCCCGGGTCGGTGTGATGCGCGGCGGACGAATCGTGGAGACCGGCCCGGTGGAACAGGTCTTCGGCTCGCCCGCCCATCCGTACACCGAGGAGCTCCTGGCCTCCGTCCCGGGCGGCCCGGCCCGCTGAGCGCCCGCGTCCCGCCGGCCGCGCGCGGTGCGGCGCCGATGTCGTACCGGCCACGAATCGGTTGCGGCATCGTCGCCGCGCCCCGAATCCGCACACCTTGCGGAAACATGACGACGCATGAGCAGAGACCGCTACGTGGACTTCCTGCGCGCCTGGGCGATCGTGCTGGTGGTGCTCGGCCACTGGATGATCACCGCTCTCGTGCGGGCACCCGGCGGGGAGATCACCGCCCCGGAGCTGCTGGCGGTCGTTCCCTGGACCCAGTGGCTGACCCTGGGCTTCCAGATCATGCCGCTGTTCTTCCTGGCCGGGGGGTACGCGGCGGGCGGCTCCTGGGCGCGGGGCCGGGCCGCGGGCGGCGGGGCCGCGGGGTGGGTGGCGCGGCGGGCGCAGCGGCTGCTGCTTCCGGCAGCCGTGTACAGCGCGCTGGTGCTGACCGCCGTCGCGATCTGCTCGGCCGCCGGCGTGGACCGGGACACCCTGGCGCTGGCCGGATGGGCGATGGGGATGCAGTTCTGGTTCCTGCCGGTGTATCTGGTGCTCAGTGCGCTGACGCCGGCGCTGCACGCCGCGCACCGGCGCTGGGGCCTGCTCGTCCCGGTGGCGATGGGCGTTCTCGCGGTGGCGGCCGACGCGCTGGTGGTGACGGTGCACGCGCGGTACGTCGGGCTGCTCGACTACGCGCTGGTGTGGGGGGTGGCCTACCAGTTGGGCTTCTGCTGGCGGGACGGCCTGCTGACCGGCCGCCGGGCGGTACCGGCCGCGATGGCGGCGGGCGGCGGGCTGGCCTTCGCGGCGCTGGTCACCTTCGGGCCCTTCCCGGTCGGGCTGATCCTGGTGACCGGGCAGCATCCCAGCAACACCGATCCCCCGTCGGCGGCGATGCTGGCGTGGGCGGTGGCCCAAATAGGGCTGTGTCTGCTGCTCGCGCCGGCGGTACGGCGGCTGCTGGACCGCGGGTGGGTGTGGCGGGCGGTGCGCCCCGTGGGGGGTGCCAGCATGACGCTCTACCTCTGGCACATGCTGCCGGTGCTGGTCCTCGCCGCTGCTTTCTACCTGACCGGGCTCGCGCCCGAGCCGGCGTTCGGGTCCGCCGGCTGGTGGGGGCTGCGGGCGCCCTGGCTGCTGCTGCTCGCCGCGGTGCTGGCCGGTGTCGTCAGGGCGCTGCGGCCGTTGGAGCGCGGGCTGGCCCGGGTGTACGAGCGGACCCGGCCGGACGACGGCCCGCGCCGCCCGTGGTTGTTGTGGCCCGGTGTCGCGGTGGCCGTGGCGGCGCTGAGCCGCTTCGCCGTGCACGGGTTCGCGTACGGCGGCCGGTTCCCGGTGGCGCCCGCGCTGGGTCTGGCGGTGGGTACCGCGCTGGTGATGTGTGTCGGTCGGAGGGCGGCGCGCCCACGCCCCGAGAGGCTCGACGAGGCGGTGCGCGAGGCCGCCTGACAGCGGCTCACCGCGATCCGAACCGGCCGGAAAATGATCGATGATGCTCGTTACGCCCTCCTTTCGATCTCTTGCGCGCATCAATAGGACTGGTTAGCCTCACTGCGCAGTGATCAGGTCCCCTCTGGTGACGACCCGTCCGGCCCTGGACATCAGCGAACGCCGGCCATGCCCTCCGGCAGGCCGGGACCGTCCGACGCAGCGGCTCGACGCTGCCTCACAGGTGAGGACCACCATGGCTGATGGAACCGCGATGCCCCGCAGGCGCTTCCTCGTCGCCG
>NZ_FMCH01000587.1 GCF_900091855.1 Streptomyces sp. DvalAA-14 | reverse complement strand
CGGGGACGGTGCGCCGATCAACGGCTGGTGGCACTGGAGCCAGAACTGGGGCCAGACCCCGTCGATCTCCAACAACGCGATCAAGGCGTGGCCCGACACCCGCGAGTACAGCAAGACCTACCCGACCGCGTACCCGAACCTCAACGGCGGCCAGGCCGCGACCCTGTTCTCGTCCTACGACCAGCAGACCGTGGACACCCACTTCGCCTGGATGCAGAGTTACGGCTGCGACACCGCCGCCCTGCAGCGCTTCAACCCCAACGGCGGGGAGGGCCCGACCCGGGACGCGATGGTGCCCAAGGTGCGCAGCGCCGCCGAGTCGCACGGCCGGAAGTTCTACATCATGTACGACGTGTCGGGCTGGACGAACATGCAGTCGGAGATCAAGACCGACTGGACCAACAAGATGAAGGCGTACACCTCGTCGTCGGCCTACGCCAAGCAGAACGGCAAGCCGGTGGTGTGCATCTGGGGCTTCGGCTTCAACGACTCCAACCACCCGTTCAGCGCCGCCGCCTGCCTGGACGTCATCAACTGGTTCAAGTCGCAGGGCTGTTACGTGATCGGCGGGGTGCCGCGCGAGTGGCGGACCGGCACCGGCGGCTCCCGGGCCGGCTTCGCGGACGTCTACCACGCGATGAACATGATCTCGCCCTGGATGGTCGGCGCGATCGGTGACGCGGCGGGCTCGGACTCGGTCTACCAGAACATCAACGTGCCCGACCAGGCCGACTGCAACGCGCACGGCGTCGACTACCAGCCGTGCGTCCTGCCCGGCGACGTCTCGGCCCGCCAGCGCAAGCACGGCGACTTCATGTGGCGGCAGTTCTACAACATGGTCCGGGTCGGCGCGCAGGGCATCTACATCTCGATGTTCGACGAGTACGGCGAGGGCAACCAGATCGCCAAGACCGCCGAGAACGCCTCCATGGTGCCGTCCGGGTCCGGGCTGTGGGCCCTGGACGAGGACGGCACCCCCTGCTCCTCCGACTACTACCTGCGGCTGACCGGCGACGGCGGCCGGATGCTGAAGAAGCAGATCGCGCTCACCGCGACCCGGCCGACCCCGCCGACCACCTGAGCCTCAGTCCACGCCGTGGTAGCGCACCCCGATCCGCTCCCGCACCCGGTCCAGGGTGCGCATCACGGCCAGCGATCCGTCCAGCGGCACCAGCGGTGACTGCGTCTCGCCCGCCCGCAGGCAGCGCATCACCTCGATCGCCTCGTGCCGCATGGTGCCGCTGTCCGGGTCCGGGTGGACGATCGGCGAGGCGCACGATCCGCGGGGTGTCCGCACCGCGGCGGTACAGCGCGAAGCTCGCCGGACGGAAGAAGTCGTCAGCGATCACGATCCGGCCCTCGCTGCCGCTGATGGTGGCGGGCGCGCCGGTCTCGGCGACCATGGTGCAGCTGAGTGTGGCGGTCGCGCCGCCGGCCCAGCCCAGCAGGATGCCGGTGTTGTCGTCCACGCCCTCCGGCGTGCGGTGCGCCACCGCCTGCACCTCGTCCGGCTCGCCGAGCAGCAGCTGCGCGAAGGACACCGGGTAGACGCCGAGATCGAGCACCGCGCCGCCGCCCTGCCCGGGATCCCGCATCCGGTGCTCGGGCGCGAAGTCGCCGCGGAAGCCGAAGTGGGCCGAGACATCCAGCACCTCACCGATCGCGCCCTCGGCGATCAGCGCGGTCATGTGGCGGACCAGCGGGTTGCAGTACGTCCACATGGCCTCCATCAGGAACAGCCCGCGGTCGGCGGCCAGGTCCACCAGCTCCCGGGCCTGCCGGGTGTTGATGGTGAGGGCCTTCTCGCACAGCACCGCCCGCCCGGCCTCCAGGCACAGCCCGGCCGCGGCGCGGTGCGCGGAGTGCGGGGTGGCCACGTAGACCACGTCCACCTCGTCGTCCGCCGCCAGCTCGGCCCAACTGCCGTAGGCGCGCGGGATGTCGTACCGCTCGGCGAACGCCTTGGCGCCCGCCTGGCTGCGGGAGCCGACCGCCACCACCTCGGCGTCGGGCAGTGACCGCAGCGCCTCGGTGAAGGTCGCGGCGATCCCGCCGGTCGCCAGGATTCCCCAGCGGATCTTCGGTATCGATCCGCTCACCCGCACGTCGTCGCCCATCGTTGCGTCCTCGCTCATCGGGCTGTCCTTCAATCGTTCTCGGTGGTCCGCGCCGACTGAAAGAATATGGGCCGATTCACCTACTTCCGATGGAGAGTGCCGCCGTGCCGGACGCCGGGCTGCCCATTCCCGCGCAGACCACCGCAAAAACCGCCATCACCGCACCCCTTCCACCAGCCGCGCCCCTTCCCCCCTCCGCGCCCGGCTCCCCGTCCGCCGCCGACCTCCCGCGCCGGGCCGGCCTGCTGGTCACCCTGGTGCTCGGCGGGCTGACCGCGCTGCCGCCGCTGTCCATGGACATGTACCTGCCGGCGCTGCCCCAGGTCACCGACGCCCTGCACGCGCCCGCGGCGGTCGTCCAGATCACCCTGACCGCCTGCCTGGCCGGCATGGCCCTCGGCCAGCTCGTCGTCGGCCCGCTCAGCGACCGCTTCGGGCGCCGCCGCCCGCTGCTGATCGGCATGGTGGTCTACGTCCTGGCCACCGCCGTCTGCGCCTTCGCCCCCTCCGCCGGGCTGCTGATCGGCTTCCGGCTGCTCCAGGGACTGGCCGGCTCGGCCGGCATCGTGATCTCCCGCGCCGTGGTCCGCGATCTCTACGACGGCGTGGAGATGGCCCGCTTCTACTCCACCCTGCTGCTGATCTCCGGCGCCGCCCCGATCATCGCCCCCACCATCGGCGGCCAGATCCTCCGGCTGACCGACTGGCGCGGCGTCTTCTACGTCTGCACCGCCGTCGGCGCCCTGCTCACCGTGGTGGTCTGGCGCCGGCTGCACGAGACGCTGCCGCCCGGGCGCCGCCACACCGGCGAGTTGCTCGGCACCTTCGGCGCCATGCGCCGGCTGCTCGCCGACCGGGTGTTCACCGGCTACGTACTGGCCGGCAGCTTCTCCTTCGCCGCACTGTTCACCTACGTCTCCGCCTCGTCCTTCGTCGTCCAGGACATCTACGGCGCCTCCCCGCAGACCTTCAGCCTGCTGTTCGGCCTCAATTCCGTCGGCATCGTCGCCGTCGGCCAGCTCAACGGCAAGGTGCTGGTCGGCCGGGTCGACATGGACCGGGTGCTGGCCCTGGGCCTCGCGCTGGTCACCTCGGCGGCGGTGGCCCTGGTCCTGATGACCAGCGGGGTCTTCGGGCGGGCCGGGCTGCCCGAGGTGGCCACCGGGCTGTTCGTGCTGATGGCGTCACTGGGCCTGGTCCTGCCCACCACCAACACCATGGCGCTGCTGCGCACCAAGAAATCGGCCGGTTCCGCGTCGGCGCTGATCGGCACCTCGTCCTTCCTGGTCGGCGCGGCGATCTCCCCGCTGGCGGGCGTCGCCGGCGACGGCACGGCGGTGCCGATGGCGCTCACCCAGCTGGCCTGCGCACTCGTCGCCTGCGCGGCCTTCATGGGGCTGTGCGTGCGCGGGCGGCGTACCGTGGAAAGTGCGTAGGCGCGACCTGCGGGGCCGCGCCGCCACCACGCGTCACCCTCGTCAGGAGGAAGCGATGTCCGACGTCGCGGACGAAAGCACCTGGGCCTTCAAGACCGCCGACAGTACGCTGCACACGGGATCCGAGCACGCCGTGGACCCGGAGGATCTGGTGATGGCCGCCGGCCGGGAGCCCACCCCGGAGCTGATCGAGAAGGCCCGCCGAGCACTGGAGGAACATGGCCCCGCCGCTGTCGAAAGGTTCCTGCCCTGAGGATGCGGGCCTCGACAGCACAGAACTGCGGCGGATCGTCCCCGAGCTGGCCGCGTACCTGCGTCCGGCGCCCGAGCACCCCTGGTGCGCGGGCGCCGTGGTGCTGGCCGGCCGCGGCCGCACCGTCGCGCTGCACGAGGCGATCGGCTGGGCGGTCCGCTACGCCTCCTACGACGAGCGCACCGACCGCGGGGTCGAACTGCCCGCCGGGCAGCAGGTGCCAGCCCGGCCCGACACCGTCTTCGACCTCGCGTCCCTGACCAAGCTCTTCACCGCCGTCGCCGCCGTGCAGCAGATCGAGTACGGCGCCCTGCGGCTCGACGCACCCGTGGCGCGGTACGCACCGGAGGTGACCGCCGCCGCCGAGCACCGGGTGACGGTGCGGCACCTGCTCACCCACACCTCGGGGCTGCGCCCGGAACTGCCGCTGTACGACCTCCCGGACGCCGCCGCGCGGGCGGCCCGGCTGGCCGCCGAGCAGCCGCTGACCGCACCCGGCACGGCCCGGCGCTACTCCGACCTCAATCTGCTGCTGCTCCAGACCGTGCTGGAACGGGTCGCCGGCACCCCGCTGGACCGGCTGATCGCCGACGGCATCACCGGGCCGCTCGGCATGACCGACACGTGCTTCAACCCGCCCGCCGACCGGCTGCCCAGGATCGCCGCCACGGAGGACCAGCGCCGCCCCTGGGGCCGCCTGGACCGGGGCATGGTGCACGGCGTCGTACACGACGAGAACGCGTATGCGATGGGCGGCGTCGCGGGCCACGCCGGCCTGTTCTCCACCGCCTGGGACCTGGCGCTGTTCGCCCGCGCCGTGCTGGACGGCGGCGCCGGCATCCTGCGGACCGACTCGGCGGCGCTGCTGCTGGGCGCCGCCGCCGGACCCGACGGCAGTCACCGGCCGCTCGGCTTCGAGATCGACCAGCCGTGGTTCATGGGCGAGTCGGCCGGCCGCGGCGCGCTCGGCCACACCGGCTTCACCGGCACCAGCCTGCTGCTCGACCCCGCCACCGACACCTTCCTGGTCCTGCTCACCAACTCCGTGCACCCCTCCCGCACCTGGCGGGAGGGCAGCGCCCCCCGCGCCGCCGCGGCCACCCGGCTGGCCCGGGCGGTACGGGCGGCCGGCGAGCC
>NZ_FMCH01000034.1 GCF_900091855.1 Streptomyces sp. DvalAA-14 | reverse complement strand
CGGGGCGGACCTGAAGGACAATGAACGGGAGGCACGCCCAAAAGCTGGCAAACCGTACGTAAGCGCATCGTCGATGGGATGCAGGGGATGGCCGAGTCCAGCAGAGGAAAGCCATGGTCCGCCGAGGACACCCTCGGCCTGGTCGGCGCTGCCACCGCGGTGGTCGACGGCGACGGGATCGTCCTGGGCTGGACGGTGGCCGCCGAGCGGGCCACGGGCTACACAGCCGAGGAGGTGGTGGGCCGGCCCGCCGCGCGACTGCTGGCCGACTGCGAGACGGCCGCCGAGCTCGCCGCCTGGGCCGCGCGCGCCCGGGCCCGTGAGCCGTGGTCCGGGGTGGTCCAGCTCCGGCCCAAGGACGGCCCGGCGGTCCGGATGATGATCGAGGCGTCCCCGCTGACCGGCAGCGGCCGGACCGACTGGTTCGTGACCGCCACCGACCCCACCGGGTCGTCCTCCTGGTCGCCGGCGCGGTCGTCGGTGTCGGCGGCGCTGATGGCCCGCTCACCGATCGGCCTGTCCATCTGGGACACGGATCTGCGCTGCATCTGGCTGAACAGCGCCGCCGAGCGGCAGGACGGCCTGCTGCGGCGGCAGCGGCTGGGGCGCCTGATGACCGAGGTGCAGCCGGGCAACGCCGGCAAGGCGATCTCCTCCGCCATGCAGCAGGTGCTGGACACCGGCGAGTCGATCATCGAACGGGAGTACACCTGGCAGATCCCCGGTGAGGACGAGGAGCGCGTGCTGTCGGCCTCCTACTTCCGGCTGGACGGCGCGGACGGCCGGCCGATCGGTGTCTGCAACATGGCCACCGACATCGACAAGTCCCGGGCCCGCCAGCACCTGCTCATCCTCGGCCAGGCCGGCAACCGCATCGGCACCACGCTGGACGTCATCAAGACCGCCCAGGAGCTCGCCGACGCCGCGGTGCCGCTGATGGCCGACTACGTCTCCGTCGACCTGGGGGAGACCGTCCCGCTCGGCGAGGAGCCGCTGCAACGGCTTCCCCCCAGCGACCACGGCGTCCCCGTCTTCCGCCGGGCGGGGCTGGCCTCCATCCACGAAGGGATACCGGAATCCCCGTGGCGGGTCGGGGAAGCGGTCTTCGTCGCCCGGACGTCCCCGTTCGCCCGCGTGCTGTTCTCGGGGGAGACCTACTTCGAGCCGGTGATCGAGATGTCCCCGGGCAGCTGGCTGCAAGGAGACCCGGCCCGGGCGAAGACCGTCGAGGACCTCGGGCTGCACTCGCTGATCGTCGTGCCGCTCCAGGCGCGCGGGACCGTGCTGGGAGAGGCCGTCTTCCTGCGGTCGGACAACAAGGTGCCGTTCTCCGCCGACGACCTGCTGCTGATCGAGGAGCTGGTGGGCCGGGCCTCCCTGAGTCTGGACAACGCGCGCCGGTACACCCGGGAGCGGGCCGCGTCCATCGCGCTGCAGCGCAACCTGCTGCCGCACAACCTGTCCGGCGGCGGCGCGGTGGAACTGGCCTCGCGGTATCTGCCGGCCGACACCCACGAAGGGGTGGGCGGGGACTGGTTCGACGCGATCCCGCTGCCCGACGCCCGGGTCGGCCTGGTGGTCGGCGATGTCGTCGGCCACGGCATCAACGCCGCCGCCCTGATGGGCCAGCTCCGCACCATCATGCGCACCCTGGCCGACCAGGACCTGCCGCCCCAGGAACTGCTCGCCCGGCTGGACCGGCTGATCCTGCTGATGACCGAGCAGGACGGCAACGCCGAGGGCTTCGCCGGCCCGGTGATGAGCTGCACCTGCGCCTACGCCGTCTACGACCCGGTCACCGGCACCTGCACCATGGCCTCGGCCGGCCACCCGCCGCCCGCGGTGCTGTGGCCCGACGGCCACGTCACCTTCCCCGACGTGCCGCCCGGACCGCCGATCGGCATGGGCCTGATGTCCTACGAGCCCTTCGCGCTGGAACTCCCCGAGAACAGCACCCTGGCCCTGTACACCGACGGCCTCATCGAGACCCGCACCGCCGACCTCGACACCGGCATGGGCCGGCTGGGTTCCGCGCTCGCGCTGGCCGGGAAATCGCTGGACCACCTCTGCTCGCAGGTGGTCGGCACGATGGCGCCGCACGCGTGGCAGAACATCGGCGCCGGCCCCGAGGGCACGGCGACCACGGGCGCGTCCGAGGACGACATCGCCCTGCTGCTGGCCCGCACCCGCGTGATGACCTCGGCCGAGGCGGCCGCCCAGAGACGGTTCTGAGGCCCGGATGGCCGAGCCGAGAGGCGGAGGACCGGGGTCCACCCGGGTGTGTGCCGCGGTCGCGGTGCTCGACACCCGGGGCACCGTCCTGGGCTGGACCCGGGCGGCGCAAGAACTGCTCGGATACGGCGCCGCCGAGGTGGTCGGCCGGTCCGCCGCCCGTCTGCTGGTGCCGGACGGCAGGGCCGGCCAGACGGCGCGCTGGGCCGCGCGGGTGCGGATGGGGGAGCCGTGGTCGGAGCCGGCCCGCGTGCGCCGCAGCGACGGGGAGGGCATCGAGATCGAGGCGGAGGTCTCCCCGCTGTCGGTCGGCGGCGCCACGCACTGGCTGGTGGCGGCCACCGCCGGGCCCGCCGAGGACACCGGGCCGGATCGGACCGATCCGGCCCGGGCGGCGGGAGACCGGATCCGATCCGACGGGATCCGACCGGACCGGACGCCCGTCTCCGCCGCCCTGCTCGCCCGCGCCCCGATCGGGCTGTCCATCTACGACCGCGACGCCCGCTGCGTCTGGCTGAACGCCGAGGCCGAGCGCCGGGACAACGGTGTACGGCGGCAGCGGCTGGGACGCCTGATCACGGAGGTGTTCCCCGGCCACGAGGGCCGGGCGCTCGAGGCCGTGATCCGCGGCGTGTTCGACTCCGGGGAACCGGTGATCGAGCGGGAGTACCGGTGGATCCCGCCGGGCCAGGACGAGGAACAGGTGCTGTCGTCGTCTTACTTCCGCCTCGACGGGGCCGACGGCGAACCGCTCGGCGTGTGCTCGATGGCCACCGACGTCGGCAACTCCCGTGGCCGCCAGCACTTCCTCCAGCTCAGCGAGGCCAGCAAACGGATCGGCACCACGCTGGACGTGATGCGCACCGCCCAGGAACTGGCCGACGTCGCGGTGCCGTTGCTGGCCGACTACGCCACCGTCGACCTGGCCGAGTCGGTCCCCCTCGGCGAGGAGCCACTGGAGCGGCTGTCGTCGGCGGACTCCCGTATCCCCGTCTTCCGCCGGGCGGGCATGGCCTCCATCCACGAAGGCATCCCGGAGTCGCTGTGGGGGATCGGCGAGGCGGTCTTCGTCCCGCCCAAGTCCCCGTTCACCCAGGTGCTGTTCTCGGGGGACACCCACTACGAGCCGGTGCTGGACACCTCGCCCGGCACCTGGCTCGACCAGGATCCGGACCGGGCCCGGGCCATCGCGGCGACCGGCATCCACTCGCTGGTCATCGTCCCGCTCCAGGCGCGCGGCAGGGTGCTCGGGGAGGCGGTGTTCGTCCGCACCGACAATCCGCTGGCGTTCTCCCGGGACGAAGTCCTGCTGCTGGAGGAACTGGTGGGGTGGGCGGCGCTGAGCCTGGACAACGCCCGCCGCTTCACCCGGGAGCGGGCCGCGTCGCTGGCGCTGCAGCGCAATCTGCTCCCGCAGCACCTGTCGGGCGGCGGCGCGGTCGAGGTGGCGTCGCGTTATCTGCCGGCCGACACCCACGAGGGGGTGGGCGGCGACTGGTTCGACGTGATCCCGCTGGCGGACGACCGGGTCGGCCTGGTGGTCGGCGATGTCGTCGGGCACGGCATCGGCGCCGCGGCGATGATGGGGCAGTTCCGTACCGTCGTACAGACCCTCGCCGACCAGGACCTGCCGCCCGAGGGGCTGCTCGCCCGGCTGGAGCGGCTCATCGTGCGCCTGATGGAGCGGGGCCGGGACGAAGGCGACCGGATCAACCTGTCGTCCCTGGTGATGGCCGGCACCTGCCTGTACGTCGTCTACGACCCCGCCACCCGCTGCTGCACGATGGCCTCGGCCGGCCACCCGCCCCCCGCCGTCATCCGGCCGGACGGCCGGGTCACCTTCCCGGAGGTGCCCACCGGACCGCCGATCGGCCTGGGACTGACGCCCTTCGAGTCCGTCACGGTGGAACTGCCCGAGGGAAGCATCATCGCCCTGTACACCGACGGCCTCATCGAGACCCGCACCGAGGACCTGGAGCACGGCATGCGGCGGCTGGCCGCCGCGCTGTCACCGCGCCCGGACTCGCTGGAGCAGATGTGCACCGATGTGATCGCCACCATGACACCGGGCGCCGTTCCGGACGCACGCCGCAATCTGGGCGTCGTACTGCCCGGCATGATGCGGGGCCGGTGGTCGACCCACGACGACATCGCCCTGCTGCTGGCCCGCACCCGCGCGCCGGACCCGGGGCAGGGCGGGGCCTGAGCGGGCGGGACCGGGGCAAGGGGGCGGGCTCAGGTGCGCGGCAGCAGCAGCTGGGCCACCGCGCCCCCGCCGTCGGCGGCCGGGACATTGCGGAAGGTCAGCCGGGCGCCCAGTACCCGGGCCTGGCCGGTGGCGATGGTCAGGCCCAGGCCGTGGCCGCTGCCGGCCCGCGACGGGACGCCGGTACGGAAGCGGCTCGGGCCCTCGCGCAGCAGATCGGGCGGGAAGCCGGGGCCGTGGTCGCGGACCCGCAGCAGGGGACCGTCGACCACCACCTCGATCACCGGGCCGCCGTGGCGCGCCGCGTTGGCCAGCAGATTGCCGAGGATGCGCTCCAGTCTGCGGGGATCGGTCTGCACCACGGCGTCCTCGTCCACCACGACCGTCGCGTCCGGCGCGAGGGTCCGGACCCGGCGGCGGACGAAGTCGCCCAGCCCCAGCTCCTGCAGGTCGGCCTGCTCGGCGGCGCCGTCCAGCCGGGCCACCTCCAGCACGTCCTCCACCAGGGTGCGCAGCGCGCCCACCCGGTCCCGGACGAGTTCCGACGGGCGGCCGGGCGGAAGCAGTTCGGCCGCGGTGACCAGGCCGGTCACCGGGGTGCGCAACTCGTGGGCGATGTCGGCGGTCACCCGGCGTTCGGCTTCCAGCCGCAGCTGGAGCGCGTCGGCCATCGCGTCCACCGCCCGGGCCAGCTCGTCGGTCTCGTCCCGGACCCGCCGGCCGCCGATCGCCTCCCGGACCCGGACCTCGGTGTCGCCGTCGGCCACCTTGCGGGCCGCGGTGGCCGCCAGCCGCAGCCGCCGCGACATCCGGCCGCCGATCAGCACGCCCAGCGCCGTACCGCCGAAAACCACCGCCAGCGAGCCGGCCACCAGGGCCTGGTCCAGGTCGTCCAGCACCGAGTAGCGGTCGCTGAAGGTGCTCTTCAGCGACAGGATGTGGCCGTCGGAGGCGGGCGTGGCCGCCCACACCGTCGGCGACTCGGCGTCGGTGTCCTGGACGTAGGTAGCGCGCTGGCCCTTGGCCGCGTACGCCTTGAGCTCCTTGGGCAGCGCCGGGTCGTCCAGCTGGGCGAAGAAGACCCGCCGGCCGGTGGCCTCGTAGATGCGCAGCGCGGACTGCACGCGTTCGTCCTGGACGTCGCGGGTGCTGTTGATCATGCTGACCCGGGCCGCGTTGTGCACCACCAGGCTCAGCGCCAGCGCCACCAGCGCGGACACCACCGCGATCGCGGTACTGATCTTCCAGCGCAGGCCGCTGCGGAAGAAGCCGCGCCGCGGGCCGACGAGCCCGACAAGCCCGGCGATGCGCCGGGCGAAGGACCGGGCGGGAGCCGGGAGGAAGGTCACGGCGGGCCGCCGGGCGTACGCCATCACGCCCTCAGCTTGTAACCGAAGCCGCGCACCGTCTCCAGCCGGTCCGCGCCGATCTTCGTCCGCAGCCGCTGCACATGGACGTCCACCACCCGGGTGTCGCCGCCCCACTCGTAGTCCCACACCCGCTCCAGCAGCCGGTCACGGGACAGCACGGTGCCGGGCGAGGCCGCGAACTCCAGCAGCAGCCGCATCTCGGTCGGGGTCAGCGCGAGGCGGGCCCCGGCCCGGGTCACCTCCATGCCCTCCGGGTCGATGGCGATGTCGCCGAAGGACAGCTGGGCGCACCCCTGGTCGGCGGCGGCGGTGGCCTGGAAGCGCCGCAGCACCGCCCGGATCCGGGCGACCAGGACCGCCGTGTCGAACGGCTTGGTCACATAGTCGTCCGCGCCGGCCTCCAGGCCCAGCACGATGTCGATCGAGTCGGCGCGCGCGGACAGCATGATCACCGGGACCGTCGACTCGTCCCGGATCCGGCGGCACAGGCTCACCCCGTCCAGGCCCGGCAGCATCACGTCGAGCAGCGCCAGATCCGGCCGGTCGGCGCGGAAGGCGGTCAGGCCGATCAGGCCGTCCGGGGCCGCGGTGACCTGGAAGCCGTCCCGCTCCAGGGCGAGCGTGGTCGCCTCCCGGATCACGTCGTCGTCCTCGACGAAGAGCAGATGGACCGGCGCCATACGCTCAGTGCCCCTTCCGGGCCGGGAACGCGGCCCGGCTGGGCAGCTCCGGGTCCAGCAGCGCCGACTTCGGCATCGGCACCGGCTCGGTGGAGGTCGGTTCCGGCGAGGGGGTGGGCGAGGCCGCCGCGAAGTCGGTGAAGAAACGGGCGGTCTGCACGAAGTGACCGGCGCGCCAGGAATAGGTCACCGCGTCCTCCCCGGTCGGGAAGGCCACCGGGTCGTCGCTGGGATACACCTCGTGCACCACCTCCAGCCGGCCGTCGTCCACGGTCCCGTACACCGGGCCGCGCTCGTCGGCGAAGACGCAGCGGTACTTGCCGCCGACCATCCGGTAGACGTAGGCCGCGATACCGATCCCCTCGCCGCAGGTGGTGATGTTGACCACCAGGTCCGGGCCGTCGCCGGCGGTGAGATCCCCGGCGTCGGTGTCCAGCGGGTAGCTGTCGTCCCGGCAGGGCGTGAGATCCTCACGGACGTCCGCGCTGACGCTGGTGTCCCGGCGGACCATCCCGGCCAGCGCCGCCGGGTCGGCGGCGATCGCCGGATCCGCGCCGGGCGGCGCCTTCATGGTGACACTCGGCGCCGGCCCCTCCCGGCGCGCGCCGGTCAGGGTGGTACCGCAGCCCGCGGCCACGACGCACGCGCAGGTCAGCGCGGACGCCGTGGCGATGGGGGCTATGCGGCGCACACGTCCTCCTTGCACGAGTACCCGTAGCTGCCGTGCTCCAGCTCGTGGCGCAGCCGGGCCAGTGCCCGGTGCAGGGTGCTCTTCACGGTACCTGTCGACATTCCGAGGGCGCGGGCGGTCTCCTCAGTGGTGAGCTGGCTGTAGTGCCGCATCAGGACGACCTGCCGCTGCTTGGGGGCCAGCACCCGCAGCACGTCGAGCAGCATCTCCCGGTCGGCACGCTGCTCGGCGCCGTCGTCCACGACGGCGTCCGGGACCTCGCTGGTGGGCACCTCGTCCAGCCGTCGGCTGCGCCACCACTCGGTCCTGGTGTTGATCATCACGCGCCGCATGTACGCGTCGGCCAGGCCCTTGTCGCTGATGTCGTCCCAGCGGGGGAAGGTCCGCACCAGGGCGGTCTGGACCAGGTCCTGGGCGTCGGTGGGATCGGGCACCAGGCGGCGGGCGCTGCGCAGCAGGGCGTCCTGCCGGGTCCGTACGTACTCCTCGAACTCGTCGAACTCCACTACCGCGCCGCTCGCCGCCATCGCTGCTCCCGCCCCTTCGCCTGTCGCCTCGTGCCCACCACCGGCGGGAAGGTGCTCCCACCGTCCGGCGATTCGACGCTACGGAGCGGATGTTGGGCTTTCACCACCGTGGGCCCTCGGCGGGCGCACAGCCGCCCATCGGTTGTGTAACAGCGGGGGGCGAAGGGGGCGAATCGGAACTTCGCCGCGGAACGGGCCGAACCGCGGCGCCCGGGCGGCGGGGCGCCGCGGGGCACGCGGGACAGGGCCTAGACGGGCAGCCGGAACAGGTCGCCGTCCAAGGGTTCCACCAGGCCGTCGGCGACCAGGCCGTCCAACGCGCGAGCCCGCTGCACCGGTTCGTGCCACACGGTGTCCAACGCCGCCTTCGGCACCGGGCCGGTGGACGCCCGCAGCACGGCGAGCAGCCGGCCGCGGACCTGGCGGTCGGTGCCGGCGTACGACTGGCCCTTGCGCGCCGGCCCGTCGTGCGCGGGAGAACCCGCCAACCGCCACGCGCAGCGCCCCGCCACCGGGCAGGCACCGCACGCGGGGGAGCGCGCCCCGCACACCAGCGCGCCCAACTCCATGGTGGCCGCCGCCCAGCGCGCGGCGGTCTCCTCGTCGGCAGGCAACAGCGCGCCCGCGGTGCGGCGTTCGGCGGCCGTCGTCGCGTTCGGCGGGTACTCCACACCGGTCACCACCCGTGCGAACACCCGGCGCACATTGGTGTCCAGCACGATGTGCCGCCGCCCGTAGGCGAACGACGCCACCGCCGCCGCGGTGTACTCGCCGACGCCCGGCAGGGCCAGCAACTCCGCATGTTCGTGCGGGACTTCACCGCCGTGCTGCTGCGCTATGGCGGTCGCCGCCGCATGCAGCCGCAGCGCCCGGCGCGGATAGCCCAGCCGGCCCCAGGCGCGTACCGCCTCGCCGGGGGACTCCTCGGCCAGGTCGGCCGGGCGCGGCCAGCGGGCCAGCCACTCGGCGTGCACCGGCAGCACCCGGCTGACCGGGGTCTGCTGGAGCATGAACTCGCTGACCATCACCGACCAGGCGCCCGCGTCCGGCCGGCGCCACGGCAGGTCCCGGGCGTGCTCGTCGAACCAGTCGATGACCAGGTCGTG
>NZ_FMCH01000215.1 GCF_900091855.1 Streptomyces sp. DvalAA-14 | reverse complement strand
CCGGCCGGCCGCGCAACGCCCGGCCGCGGGACGGCCTCGGGCGCCCGCTGCCCTACGGCGCCCCGGCGGTGGAACGCGCGCCGGAAGGGATACGCCGCAGCGGCGCGCGGACCCTGGCCGAAGCCCAGCAGCTCCTCGACGCGGCCCTGCCCTTCCACGCCCACGAGGTCCTTGAGGACAGGTGGAAGACGGCGCCCGCCGACGAGCGCTCGTTGTGGCGGGCCCTCGCCCAACTGGCGGTCGGCCTGACGCACGCGGCACGCGGCAACAGCCGGGGAGCCGCGACGCTCCTCGACCGGGCCGCCCAGGGGCTCGCGCCCTACGCGAACCGCGCGCCCTATGACGTCGATGTCGACGGACTCCTGCGATGGCTGGCACAGGGCGCTCCCACCGGACCGCCCCCCGAACTGCGTGCGCCCCGGTCCGAGAGCTGATCGCGCGCGTGCCGACAGTGCTGTCCTTGGTCGCCGTGGTCGCGGCGGGCGCCGGCCGCGGGACGGTCGGCGAGGACGATTTGACGCCGGGCGCGCCGGGCGGCCGGCGACCGGTCAGCGGTCCTTGTACCGGGTGGGAGGGTACGGAGCCCGGTCGCGGCGCGCCTTGGTGCCGTCGGAATCCATCTCGCCGGATTTCGTCTCGCGGTCGATCTCGGTCTTCTCCTCCCGGTACTGCTCACTGTCGGTGACCCGGGTCTTGCCGGGCGCGTCCGAGGCCGGGGGGAGGTCTTCGGGGTCGTAGTCCGCGAGCCCCGCGTCCACGCGCTCCTGCTCGGTGCGCTCGGCCAGTGCGTCGTCGTCCGGACGGGTCGGGAGGCCGCGCTCGCGACGTTCGGGAGATCCCTTGCGGTCCCGGCTGTGGTGAGCCATCGATTCCTCCTCGCAGCTGCGGCACGGCCGTGAGACCGTGAGCTGAATGCCGTTTTTGTCACGACATGTCTCCCAGTCTGGCAGGCGAGGCAGACAAGTCAAACGCCCGTCGGCCGCCCGTCCGGCGGCGCTGCCGGGACAGGACCGCGTGCGCGTACCCCGGCACACCGCGACGACCGGGAGCGTGCGGGGGGCGCTCGCCCTCCCCCGCACGCCCCGGCCCCGAACAGCGGTGCGGAGGGGTCGGCCGGGCGGGTCAGCCCGTGGTGGGCCGGTACGAGTAGACGGTGGTGGTCACCGCGCACACGCTCGGCGGCACGATCTCCACCCGCAGGAGCCCGGCGGCGGGGTCGTAGTCGATGCCCTCGGTCTCGAAGGTGCCCGAGCAGATGCTGCTGCGCGGCACCTGGAAGAGCGTGGTGACCCGGCCTGTGACCGCGGTGCCGTCCAAGGCGTGCGGCAGGTCGACCTGGAGGACGTCCTTGTTCGCGTCGTCGGAGGCGCACACCAGCCGGGTGGCCGAGACGAAGTCGCAGCCCTGGATGTCGTCGACGCCCTGGTCCAGGGTGATCCGGCCGGCCTGGGCGAGGCTCCCGCCGGTCGCGGGGGTGGCGGGGTTGGTCAGCGGGGCGGGGAACACCTGGAGGTGGTCCATGGCGCCCCACTCGCCGGCCACGAGCCACTGGTCGTCCGGGGAGACGGTCGCGAAGGAGTTGTTGAGCAGCTCGCCGGAGTCCAGCGGGTGGGTGTAGTCGTAGGCCTTCCCGGCAGGCGTGGTGACCTCGAACAGCTTGCTGGTGGCGCTGTCCCCGCCCTGGTAGGCGTCGAAGACGTAGCCCCCGGCGATGTCCGGGTCGCCGACGTGGTTCCAGCCGCTGAGGCGCAGCCGCAACGGGATCGACCCCAGCCCCCGGGTGAGCAGCGAGCCGTCGGCGCGGGTGGCGATGCCCTCGCCGCCGGTGAGCGAGCTGATCGTGGAACTGCCGTTCGCCACCCAGCCTCCGGGTGCGTCGGCTCGTGCGGTGGCGCCGGCGGAGCCGAGCGCGGTCAGTGCGGCCGTGGCGAGCAGCAGCGCGCCGGCACGGCGGCCCAGTGCGGTTGCGGTCAACGGAACCCCCAGGACAGTGGGTGGACCACCTCCGACGCGGGGAGGCGGCCCCGGGCGCCAGCGAATCTAGCCCGCCCGCCGCCGGCGCCACCACCCTGCGCCCGCCAACGCGGCCTGAACGCAGGGTGATCGGCCGCCACCCGACAACACACCCCGCGAACACCGGGCGCCCGAAATCCCCGTTGCGACGCCTTTGCTGTGCCTCCCGAACGGGCGGGCCCAAGTTGGACGGGCCGACCCGCCCGGTGGCATCCCCTACAAGGAGGCCGAGGCCGTCCTCACCGCGGGCGGCTGCTGCTCGACCACCGGCCCGGCGCCGACCGTCCCGACGACCGGGCCCTGCTCGTGGTGCGCCCGGCGCCGCGGTGAACCCGGGGGCTCGGATCACCCGGGGCCCCCGGACACAGCGCGAGCACCGGGCCGGGGGTCACAGCGGCTGCAGCGCGCTCCACCGCTGGGCGTTGGTCCCGTTGCAGTCGTAGAGCTGGAGTTGGGTGCCGTCGGCAGTGGAGGACGCCGGGTCGTCGAGGCAGCGCCCGGACACCGGATTGCGGTAGCCGCCGTTGTAGGCCTGCCAGACCTGGTTGGCGCCGCCGTTGCAGTCCCAGATCTCCACCTTGGTGCCGTTGGCCGTGCCCAGGGCGGTGGCGTCCAGGCACTTGCCCACCGCCCGCAGCGTGCCGTCCGTCCGGGCGGTCCACCACTGGGCGTCGGTTCCGTTGCAGCTCCACAGCTGGACAGCCGTGCCGTTGGCGCTGCTGCCGGTGTTGACGTCCAGGCACTTACCGGCGATCCCGGAGTTCACCGGGCCGCCGGTGGCGACCGGCGCGGTGATCCAGCCGGCGCTGTCCGCGGCCTGGATGCCGCTGTTGAAGGCGGCGGCCATCTTGGCGTAGCCGCCGTCATCGGGGTGCAGCGCGTCCGACAGGTCGGCGGTGGTCAGGGCGCTCATGTCGACGTACCGCACGTGCTTGCCCGCGGCCTGCTCCGAGGAGACGATGCCGGGAATCGCCTGGTTGAAGGCGGGCCGGCTCGGCTCCTCGGTGGCGCTCGTGGAGACGATCACCGAGGCGACCAGTACCGTCGCGTCCGGGGCGTCGGCGGTGATCTGGTCGATCAGCGCGTGCAACCGGTCGGGCGCGGTGGGCACTTGATAGCCCTGGTTCAGATCGTTGGTGCCGATCTCCAGGGTGACGACATTGGGCCGGTAGCGGGCCAGGGGCGCGTCGAGCAGGGCGGCGATCTGCTCGATCCGGTAGCCGGAGTGTCCCTCGTTGTCGGGGTCGGCCATCGTGCCGTTGCGCAGGGTGCCGACGAAGTCCACGCTGTGCCCCTCGGCCGTCAACGCGTCGTGCAGCGGGGCGCGGTAGCCGTTCCCGGTGCTGCTTCCGACGCCCCAGGTGATCGAGTCGCCCAGCGGCATCACGCGCAGCGCGGCGGGTGCGGCGGCC
>NZ_FMCH01000123.1 GCF_900091855.1 Streptomyces sp. DvalAA-14 | reverse complement strand
GCGTCCCGCTGCCGGGCGGCCGCGCGCTCACCGTCGATCCGGCCCGCCTCAGGCGGCTGTTGCCCACCCGGCCCCCCACACCCCGCGGCTGACGCCGCCCACAGACGGCCGCCCGCCCCGAAAGTCAGTCGGGGCGGACGGCCCGAACCACCCTGCCAGACAACCCGGCAGGACCGCCCGCACCACCCCCGTAACACTGTGACGACCAGGAGAACCTCCATGCGCAAGATGCGCCTCGCGTCTGCCGTAGTTGTGGCCGCCATCGCGGTCAGCGGCACGGTCCTCGCCACCCCGGCGATGGCCGACCCGCCCGCCGCCACCTTCCGTCCGCTCGTCGGTGTCGGGTCCGACACCACCCAGGACGTGCTCAACGCGCTGGCCGGCGACAGCGTCAACGGCACCAGCTACGCCGCGACCGCGGTGACCGCCGACGGCCAGGGCATCGCCTCGTACGACGCGATCGAGCCCGGCACCGGCTCCACCTCGTCCAAGATCACCACCCGCAAGGGCGGCCCGTCCTTCCCGCGCCCGAACGGCTCCGGCCCCGGCCGCAACGCGCTGACCGCGTCCCTGGACGGCCACGCCTTCGGTGCCGGCCCCGGCGTGTCCGGTGTCGCGATCCCCGACCAGGTCGACTTCGCCCGTTCCTCCGGCGGCCCCAGCGCGTCCGGCACCGCCCTGACGTACGTCCCGCTCGCCCGGGACGCGGTCGGCGTGGCCGCCAAGGGCAGCCTGCTGCAGAACCTCACGGTCGACGAGCTGCACGACCTCTACTCCTCGGCCAGCCCCGAGGTGAACGGCGTGCCGGTGCACCCGTTCATCCCGCAGGTCGGCTCGGGCACCCGCAAGTTCTTCCTGGCCGCGATCGGCCTCACCGACAGCGACATCCAGCCCAACGTCGGCATCGTCCAGGAGAACCAGGCCAACCCGGCGCTGACCCTCGACAACTCCCTGGTGCCGTTCTCCGTCGGCAGCTGGATCGCGCAGAACAACGGCGTCTCGCCCGACTTCTCCACCACCGCGGTCAAGAACGGCGCCTTCCTCGCCAACGTCCAGCTCCCCGGCGACAGCGGCACCACCTCGCCCGTGGTCACCGTCAACGGCAAGCTCGCCCCGGTCAGCGGCTACTACGAGAACGCCACCTTCGGCCGTGACGTCTACGACGTGCTGCCGAGCCGCTCGATCGACCCGACCAGCGTGTTCTTCAACAAGGCCCTGTACGACATCTTCGTCACCGACACCACCCGCGCCGCCGCCATGGCCTCCGCCAACGCCGAGTCCGTGATCGCCAAGTTCGGCTTCCTGAACGAGTCCTACAACGGCTCGATCGACCCCAGCCACCACGCCAAGTTCGGCGGCCTGGAGGAGACCGGCCTGTCCGCCGCGCTCCCCGGCACCCCGGCACTGCACGCCGCCCCGGCCGACTCCGGCGTCAAGTTCAGCTGGACCGCGCCGGCCAACACCGGTCTGGCCGTGACCGACTACCGCGTGTTGGTCACCAACGCCAAGGGCGCCGTCGTGGTCAACAAGGACCTCCCGGCCGGCACCACGTCCTACAACTTCACCGGCGCGCTGGGCAGCTACAGCGCCAAGGTCACCGCCAACAACCTCAACGGCTCGGGCACGCCCGCCGTCTGGTCCGGCGCGGTGAAGTACAGCACGATCACCTACGTCAAGACGGCCACCACCGCGTACGGTTCCACGCCGCTCGTGCTGGCCGCCGTCCGCGACAGCCACTCCATCGCCACCGGAACCGTCACGGTCAAGGAAGGCAGCACCGTCCGCGGCACCGGCAAGCTGGACAGCAAGGGCAACGTCACCGTGTCCCTGCCCAAGACGCTCGGTGTCGGCACGCACGGCCTCACCGTGTCCTACGGCGGCAACACCAGCCTGCTGTCGTCCTCCGGCACCCTCAAGCTGACCATCACCAAGGCCAACCCGACGGTCGTCGTCACCGCGCCCAAGTCGTTCAGCCACCTGAGCAACGCCAAGTTCACCGTCAAGGTCGCCGCCGTCGGCACCGTGCCCACCGGCACCGTCCGCATCTACACCGGCGCCTCGGTACTGGCCACCGGCACCCTGAAGAACGGCGTGGCGACCATCACCATGCCGAAGCTCGCCAAGGGCAACCGCCAGCTGCACGCCCTGTACGTCGGCTCCGGCACCGTCGCCGGCAAGTACAGCGCCAACTTCACCGTCAAGGTCGTCTGATCCCGCCCGACCGGGGAGACCGCGGCCGCCACGCGGCGCGGTCTCCCCGGCGCAGCCCCCGACATCCACCCCGCGAAGGAGGCAGGCCGCCGTGACGGTCGCCGTACCGACCCCGCTGAGCAGACCGGCGCCGGCCGCCGCCCCGCGCAAAGCCGTCCTGCCGGCCGTCCCGCAGCTCGCCAGGGGAGCGCTGCTCACCCTGGCCGCGCTGCTGCTCGGCCTCACCGCCCAACTGGTCCTGATCAGCCCGCTGCAGCACCGCGCCGCGCAGACCCACGCCTTCGACGAGCTGCGCGAGCAACTCGCGCTGGGCACCGCGCCCGTCGCGCAGACCGACCAGAACGGGCACCTGCTCGCCCCCGGCACGCCGGTGGCGATCATCGACATCCCGCGCCTGCACGTCCACCAGGTCGTCCTGGAGGGCACCGACCCGCGGGTACTGGCCGACGGCCCCGGGCACCGGCGGGACACCCCGCTGCCCGGCCAGGCCGGCACCAGTGTGCTGATGGGCCGCGCCGCCGCCTACGGCGGTCCCTTCGGCGGCCTGGCCGAGCTCGACCCCGGCGACACCTTCACCGTCACCACCGGGCAGGGCAAGGCGTCCTACCGCGTGCTGGACCTGCGCCGGGCCGGCGACCCGGTGCCGGCGCCGCTCGCGGCCGGCAAGGGCCGGCTGGTGCTGCTCACCGCCACCGGGACGCGCTATCTGCCCAGCGGCGTACTGCGGGTCGACGCCGACCTGACGTCCGCCACCGCCGACACCCCGGCCGCCACCATCCAGACGGGCACCCTGCCGTCGTCCGAGGAGCCGATGGGGGCCCGGTCCGGCATCCCCTGGCCGATGGTGATGTGGCTGCAGGCCCTGGTACTGGTCTGCGTCGCCGCCGTGTGGGCCTGGCACCGCTGGGGCCGCCACCACACCTGGATCGTCTTCGCACCCGTGGTGGCCTTCGTCGGCCTGCGGGTCGCCGGACAGGTCACCGAACTGCTGCCCAACCTGCTGTGACCGCCCGGCGCGGCCGGACCGCCGACCGCGACCCGCGCGCCCAGTGCGACCGATCCGCCCACCGGGGCCGGACCCGACCGCCCGCACCCTCCCGACTGACGCAACCGACGTAAGAGGTGCCCGCCATGATCGACATCCCCGCCACCACCGCCGACACCGCGGTGCTGCCCGCCGTCACCTCCGGACCCGCGCCCGCACAGCTCGAAGCCCGCGCGGTGTCCGCCTGGTTCGGCACGCACAAGGTGCTGGAGCGGGTCAGCCTGACGATGCCGGCCGGCCGGGTCAGCGCGCTCATCGGCCCCTCCGGCTGCGGCAAGTCGACCTTCCTGCGCACCTTGAACCGGATGCACGAGCTGATCCCGTCGGCCGCGATGGCCGGCGAGGTCCTCTTCGACGGCGAGGACGTCTACGGCGCCGGCCGCCGCCTCACCGACGCCCGCCGCCGGATCGGCATGGTCTTCCAGAAGCCCAACCCGTTCCCGGCGATGAGCATCTACGACAACGTGCTCGCCGGACTGCGGCTCACCGGCACCAAGGCCTCCCGGCGCGAGAAGGACGAGCTGGTCGAGGAGTGCCTGAGCCGGGCCGGACTGTGGAAAGAGGTCCGCGACCGGCTCCGGCAGCCCGGCGGCGCCCTGTCCGGCGGCCAGCAGCAGCGGCTGTGCATCGCCCGCGCGCTGGCCGTCCGCCCCAGGGTCCTGCTGATGGACGAGCCCTGCTCGGCGCTGGACCCCACTTCCACCCGGCGGGTCGAGGAGACCATCCACGACCTGTCCGGACAGGTCACCATCGTCATCGTCACCCACAACATGCAGCAGGCGGCCCGCGTCTCGCAGCAGTGCGCCTTCTTCCTGGCCGAACAGGGCACCCCGGGCGGCATCGTCGAACACGGCCCGACCGAGCAGATCTTCGGCAGCCCGGCCGACAGCCGCACCGCCGACTACGTCGCGGGCCGCTTCGGCTGAGCCACCCGCGACGAGGTCGCCGAACCCCGGACAGGGCCTGGGCCGTGTCTGACAAATCCCGCCTGCCCCGCGACGCCTGGCACGCGCGCTCGCTGCGTTGTCGGGGTCGTCCGAGTAGCCCACTACGAGGACACCCCTCCGCCTTGCGATCGCACGCACCAGACGCCGCGGGGCCCCGCCCTGCGGGCGGACGGCGCTATTTGTCAGACGCGGCCTAGCGCGGGCCCTCCGGTGGCCGCTGCCGGGGCATGGTGGGGCGGGCGCCCGAGTGGGCCGGGCGGGACGGCGAGCCGGGATCGCTGCGGGCCGGCCACCAGGCGGCGGACTGGGTACGCAGCGGGCCGCCGGCCGTACCGCCGCCGAAGTCGACCATCCAGTCGGACGTCTCCATCCGCACCAGGTCCGCGATGTCGTCGCAGAACCGGCGCAGGATCGCCAGACAGCGCTCGGCGGCCTCCGCCGCCGTGCCCTCGGTGGGGCCGAGGACCTCGCGCACGCTCTCCGACGCCCAGTCGAACCGCAGCGCCTCGATCCGCCGCTGCACCGCCTGCGCGGTGGCCATGTCCCGCATCCAGCCTGCCGTCAGCCCCAGCACCCGGTCGGCGCACACGCACGCGCCGGCGCCGAGCAGCGCGAGATAGCCCCAGACGGTCAGCGGGCCGCCGGCTCCCGCCAGCTGGACCAGCGGCAGCGCCGCCCCCGCCGCGGCCAGGACGGACGCCGCGATCCGCAGCGCCCGCGCCCCGCGCCGCTTGCGGATCCGGTCGTCCAGATACCAGTCGGCGGTACGCAGCGCGCCGCTCTCCGCCCAGCGGTAGAGCTCCTCCAGCCGCTCGGCCGGCTCACCCCAGTCGCCCAGCGGGAACGGCAGCGCCTTCAGGTCCTCGTGCTGGTGGTGCAGCGCCCGCCGCTGAGGCTCCTCCCGAGGTGCCTCCTCGGGAAACATGTCCGGCTGGCTCACTCCACGCTCCTCGCACGACCTTCGTCGACTCGCGTCGACCGACGTCGGCGCGCGCACCCGGCCCGGTGCGAAGTCCTCTTCTTACCGCCGAACGGCTGAGCGTGGGGGGCCGATCAAAGGATTACCGCCGGTATGCCCGGCGTGATCAGGTAGAGGTGCCGGCCGCGGTCGCCCAAATGAGTGAGGGCGGCTGCGCGGGGGCGGGCGGCGGGTGGCATGGCGGGCGCGGGCGCGGTTGACGGGGTCGGCGCGGGGCGGGGGTGGACGGCGCCGGGTGGGAGCGGACGGTACGGGGCCGGGCCCCGGCGGGCGGCCGGGCCCGCCTCCCCTGACTGCCTGTGCGGGCGCCCGACCGGCCGGGCCGGACCGGTCCGCGCCGTGCCCACTACCCTGGTGCCCGTGAAGGTCCTTGTCATCGGCGGCGGTGCCCGCGAACACGCCCTGTGCCGTTCCCTGTCCCTCGACCCCGACGTCGGCTCGCTGCACTGCGCTCCCGGCAACGCCGGCATCGCGGAAGTGGCCGAGCTGCACGCGGTCGACATCCTGGACGGCCCGGCTGTCGCCGAACTCGCCGTCTCCCTGAAGGCGGACCTGGTGATCGTCGGACCGGAGGCGCCGCTGGTGGCGGGCGTCGCCGACGCGGTACGCGCCCGCGGTGTCGACTGCTTCGGGCCGAGCCGGGAAGCCGCCGCCCTGGAAGGCTCCAAGGCCTTCGCCAAGGACGTGATGGCCGCCGCGGGAGTGCCGACCGCCCGGTCCTACGTCTGCACCACCGCCGACCAGATCGACACCGCGCTGGACGCGTTCGGCGCGCCCTACGTCGTCAAGGACGACGGACTGGCGGCCGGCAAGGGCGTCGTCGTCACCGACGACCTGGCCACCGCCCGGGCGCACGCGCTGGCCTGCGACCGCGTGGTGATCGAGGAGTTCCTCGACGGACCCGAGGTGTCGCTGTTCGCGGTCACCGACGGCGAAACGGTCGTCCCGCTCCAGCCCGCCCAGGACTTCAAGCGGGCGCTGGACGGCGACAAGGGCCCCAACACCGGCGGCATGGGCGCCTACTCGCCGCTGCCGTGGGCCGACCCGGAGCTGGTGGCCGAGGTCGAGCGCACCGTGCTCCAGCCGACCGTGGACGAACTGCGCCGTCGCGGCACGCCCTTCGCCGGCCTGCTGTACGCCGGGCTCGCGATCACCTCGCGCGGGGTGCGGGTCATCGAGTTCAACGCCCGCTTCGGCGACCCCGAGACCCAGGTGGTCCTCGCCCGGCTCAAGACACCGCTGGCCGCCCTGCTGCGCAGCGCCGCGACCGGGCAGCTCGCCGTCTTCCCCGAACTGCGCTGGAGCGACGACGCCGCGGTGACGGTCGTCATCGCCTCCCACAACTACCCCGACACCCCCCGCACCGGCGACCCCATCACCGGCCTCGCCGACGTCGCCGAGAAGGACGAGCACGCCTACGTCCTCCACGCCGGCACCCGCCAGTCCCCCGACGGCCGCGTCCTGTCCGCCGGCGGCCGCGTCCTGTCCGTCACCGCCACCGGCCCCACCCTCCGCAAGGCCCGCCACCGCGCCTACCGCGCCCTCGAACGCATCACCCTGGACGGCGCCCACCACCGCGGCGACATCGCCGAACAAGCAGCGGCGGGAGCGGCGAACGCTGAGCGCTGAGCGCTGAGCGGGAGCGCTGAGCGGGAGCGGAGCGGCGCGGCCGGGAGGCGGACGGGGGGCGGCGGGGGGTGCCGTGGGGTGGGGGACGTAGCGGCGTGAGGGTGGCCTGGTGGGTGCCGTTGCCGCGGAGGGTGCCGTGGGGCGGGTGCCGTCCGGCGTGAGGGTGCCGTGGGGTGGGAGCCGTCCGGCGTGAGGGTGCCGTGGGTGGGTGCCGTCCGGCGTGGGGGTGCCGCCCTTTCCCCTTTTTTTGCCGCCCTCTCGCCTCCGGGCGCTTAGACCCGGTCTCGACGTTCCTCTCTCCTGCGCTCGTTCCTCGCTTGTCGTTCGTCTCTTTCGAAACCGGCGCGCCCTTCGGCTCGCTGGCTACCGGCGAACCCCACGGCGCCAAGTGACCGGTCAAGCGTGCCCTCCAGCGCAGGGTGAGCCAAAGGGGCCCGCTTCCGCCTCCGCAATACGCCCGACGGTCCACCGGTGGCCGCACCCTGCGCCCGACGGCCCGCCGGTAGCGACGGAGCCAAAGGCCGCGCCGGTTTCGAAAGGGAGAACGCGCGCAGTGAGTGAGGTACGAGCGAGCGAGCACGATCGACCGTCGAGACCGGGTCTAAGCGGCCGGAGGCGAGGGCGCGGCAATAAGGGGGAAAAGGCGGCACCAACGCGCCGGACGGCTCCCACCCCACGGCACCCTCCCGCCGGACCGCCCCCGCCCCCTCACTCCCCGCCCCTCACCCCCGCCCTGCGGCCGGAGGCGAGGGCGCGGCAAAAAGGCAGAACCACTCCAAGGAGTGATGCCTGGGCCATACGGCTGACTCTCCCCGGGTGCGCAACTAGGGTGCCCGGAAGGCGCACCGCGGGACATTGCGGCAATCAGCCGTACGGCATTGCGATGTCGGTGGGCGGTGCGACAGTGGGGGGAGGCCGCCGCAGGGGCGGCCCGTCGCTAGGGCAGGGGGTGAGCCGCCGATGGCCGGAGAAGCAGGGGAGGCCCTTGCGCGGGCCCGTGCGCTGGCGGTGCTGAGGATTCGTTCGACGGCGGTGGCGGCCGCGCTGCTGCCGGCCGCCGCGGCGGTGGTGATGGCCGCCGGCCGGGTGAGCGGTCGGATCGGTCCGGCGTGGGACGCGGCCTGCTGGGCCGTGACCGGCGCCGCCCTGGTGGTGCTGGCGGTGACGGCCGCCGTCGCCGCCGTGATCGCGCGGGCCAAGCCCGCGGTCAGCCCGACGGTGTCGGTCAGCGAGAAGTCCGCGCCGGACTTCTACCGGCTGGTGCGGGACCTCGCGGAGCGCCTCCAGGTGCCGGCGCCCTCGGCGATAGCGCTGACCCCGGACTGCGACAGCTGGCTGGAGGACCGCAGGGACACCGTCCCGGCCCCGGGTGAGACGCGGGCCACGCCGGTGCTGGTGGTGGGCTCGCCGTTCATGTGGTGGATGCGGGTGGCGGAGCTGCGCGCACTGCTGGCTCCGGTGGTGGCCGGCACCGGCCCCGCCGTCGACCCCGGGATATCCGCGGCGCGCCGCTTCGTCCGTGGCCTCGACGCCGCCGCCGGGGTCTCGGCGGACGGCGCGCGGGGCGGCCTGCTGCTGCGGCCGGTGTTCCGCGTGCTCGGCTGGGCGGTGCGACTGCTGCTGCACGGCTGCCGTACGCACGCGGCCGAGATGGAGCGCGCGGTGGCGGCGTCGGCCTCCGAGCGGGCGTTGGCGGTGGATTACGGGCTGCGGATCGTCGCCCAGGAACAGATCGGGCTGGCCTACGCGGGCTGGGACCGGCTGCTGACCCGGGTCGCGCTGCCGGCCTGGCGGATGGGCCGCTGGCCGTCCCGGCTGGACGCCGGAGTGGTGGCGGCCCTGACCGAGCTGTCCCGGCGGGACCGGCTGGCGGAGGGCTACGAGACCCGGCTCGGTGAGCGCCCGGCGTGCGATCTGCTGGAGGAGCCGGGCGTGGTGGACGAGGCGGTGTCCCTGCTGGCGGCGCGGATCTTCCACGGCGGCCCGGCCCGGCCCGGCCCCGGCTGGGCGCCGGTGAGCTGGGCGCGGTACCCGGAAGAGGTCGTCGACGGCATCTGGCGCGGCGAGGCCGGCCGACTGGTGCGGCTGCTGGACGAGGCGCGGCCGGCCGCGGCCCGCGCCCGGGGCGGCCGGGTGCTGGTCGGCGGGCGGGCGGCCGACCTCGAGGAGCCCGGCGGGGCCACCCTCGGGCGGGTCATCGACCGCCTGGCCGGCGGTGGCAGTGAGGAGCTGGCCGCCCGGCTCAGCGCGGCGGTGGAGGCGGGCCCGGGCAGGCCGGCCAGCCTCCAGGTGCCCGGCGGGGAGGTGACGGTGTGCCCGCTGCTGCCGCCGCGTACTGGCCGTGAGCTGCTGGCGGACCATGTCACGGCGGTGGTCTGCTGCGCCGCGGTCGACACCGCGGGCGCCGCGCCGGGCCTGGACTGGCTGGACGGCCCGACGCTCATAGTCGGCGGCTCGCGCCGCACCGATCTCGCCTTCCCGGTCCTCCGCCTGGTCGAGAACGGCGACCCGGGCCCCTTGCGCAGCTGGCTCTCCGCGGTCGGGATCCGCCCGGACAAGCCGCTCCGGCTCCCGTAGCCCGCCTGCCCCAGCCGCCCCTGCCACCGCCCTGCCTGCCGCAGCTCCGCGCCCGGCTCCGACAGCCTTGGGCTCAGTCCGGCCGGCCGACCGGACACCGGGCCCCGTCCGGCGCCTGGTTCCAGGGCCGCGGGCCCGCCGGTTCTCCGGAGGAGGCCCACTCGCGCGGGGCGCGGATCCGAACCTTCGTCCACCCGTCGGCGAGGCATTCGCCTGTGGCGTCGGCCCGGTGGCCGGAAATGGGCTGCAATCCACGCTTCTCCATAAAAAAGCGCCACGAACCGTGACCATCACGCCGCTTTCTGTGATGTGCTGGGGGGAGGCGACCGCATCGTTGCACCGCGGTCCCGGGGGCGGGACGGCTGCGGAGCAGGTGCGGAAGAAGAGGGCGGGGATGGTCGTGGCGCAAAGTCGGCGGTGGGAGTCGGGGGCGCACGCCCACGGCGTTTCGGACCCGTTCGGGCAAGGGCCGCTGCCGTGGCTGCGCGGCCGGGAGCAGTATCTGGACGACGACGGCCAGGTGGTCCCCTGGTACGTGGACCTGGCGGTGAGCAGCGGAAAGCCCCCGCGCAAGCCGCACATCTCCGGTCCACGCACGGCCGACGACGTCCGCCGCCAGATCAAGGGCTTCGCCACCGAGGGCGCCGTCGCGCCCGGCGGCGCGGTCGACTTCCGGATCACCGTGGACCCGCCGCAGGAGTTCACCGTCGACATCTACCGCATCGGCCACTACGGCGGTGACGGCGCCGCCCAGGTCACCACCAGCCCCCGACTGTCCGGCATCGTGCAGCCGGCGCCGCTCACCGCCGGCAGGACGGTTTCCTGCCACCACTGGTGGCAGTCCTGGCGGCTCCAGATCCCGCTCTACTGGCGGACCGGCGCCTATGTGGCGGTGCTGACGACCGCCGACGGCTACCGCAGCCACATCCCCTTCACCGTCCTGGACGCCGAGGCCCGGCCGGCCGACCTGCTCCTGCTGCTGCCGGACGTCACCTGGCAGGCGTACAACCTCTACCCGGAGGACGGCCGCACCGGCGCCAGCCTCTACCACGCCTGGGACGGCGAGGGCCGGCTGCTCGGTGAGCACGAGGCCGCCACCACGGTCTCCTTCGACCGCCCCTACGCCGGCGCGGGCCTGCCCCTGCACATCGGGCACGCCTACGACTTCGTCCGCTTCGCCGAGCGCTACGGCTACGACCTCGCCTACGCCGATGCCCGTGATCTGCACGCCGGCCGGGTGGACCCGACGCGGTACCGGGGCCTGGTCTTCCCCGGCCACGACGAGTACTGGTCGATACCGATGCGGCGCGCCGCCGAGGCCGCCCGCGAGGCCGGCACCTCGCTGGTGTTCTTGTCGGCGAACACCATGTACTGGCAGGTCGAGTTGACGGCGTCCCCGTCCGGCGACCCGGACCGGCTGCTGACCTGCCGCAAGGGCCGGGGCGACGGGAAGGGCCGCACGGCGCTGTGGCGGGACCAGGGCGAGCCGGAACAACTGGTGGTCGGCGTCCAGTACGCCGGCCGGGTGCCGCAGCCGTCCCCGCTGGTGGTGCGCAACGCCGACCACTGGCTGTGGGAGGCAACCGGCGCCGCCGAGTGCGACGAGATCCCCGGTCTGGTCGCCGGCGAGGCGGACAGCTATTTCCCGCGCACCCCGCTGCCGGAGTCCACCGAGCGCATCCTGCTGGCCCATTCGCCCTACGAGGCGGCCGACGGCCGCCGCTGCCATCAGGAGACCTCGCTGTACCGGGCGCCCAGCGGCGCGTACGTCTTCGCGTCCGGCACCTTCGCGTGGTCCCCGGCGTTGGACCGCCCCGGCCATGTGGACCCGCGGATCCAGCGGGCGACCGCCAATCTGCTGGACCGCATCTGCAAGCACGACTGAGCCGGGCGATCCGCCGAGCCCGCGGAGCCGAATGGGGGCGAACCGCGGGCGGTGCGGCCACCCGTGCGCGCCGGTTCCCCGCCGGTACGCGAGAATCGGGGGCTGAACCACCGAGTGGGGAGGACCACCCATGTCCGGATTCGTCGTCAAGCCCGAGCCCGTCCAGGTGCCGGGCCTCGTGCATCTGCACACCGGCAAGGTGCGCGAGTTGTACCGGAACGCGGCCGGCGAGCTGGTGATGGTGGCCAGCGACCGCACCTCCGCGTACGACTGGGTGCTGCCCACCGAGATCCCGGACAAGGGCCGCATTCTCACCCAGCTGTCCCTGTGGTGGTTCGACCTGCTGGCCGAGCTGGTGCCCCATCATGTGATCTCCACCGAGGTGCCGGAGGGTGCCCCGGCGGACTGGGAGGGCCGCACTATGGTGTGCCGGCCGCTGCGGATGCTCCCGGTGGAGTGCGTGGCCCGCGGCTATCTGGCCGGTTCGGGCCTGAAGGAGTACCGGGAGACCCGGACGGTGTGCGGTCTCGGGCTGCCCGAGGGCCTGGAGGACGGCTCCGAGCTGCCCGGCCCGATCTTCACCCCGGCCACCAAGGCCGAGGTCGGCGAGCACGACGAGAATGTGACCTACGAGGAAGTGGCCCACGAGGTCGGCGTGGAGACCGCGGCGCGGCTGCGGCAGGCCACCCTCGCGGTCTACTCGCAGGCGCGTGAGATCGCCGGCCTGCGCGGCCTGATCCTGGCGGACACCAAGTTCGAGTTCGGCTTCGACGACGCGGGGACCCTGGTCATCGCCGACGAGGTGCTCACCCCGGACTCCTCCCGCTACTGGCCGGCCGACCAGTACGCCCCGGGCCACCCGCAGCCGTCCTTCGACAAGCAGTTCATCCGCGACTGGCTGACCTCGCCCGCCTCCGGCTGGGACGCCTCCTCCGAGCAGCCGCCGCCCCCGCTGCCGTCCGAGATCGTCCAGCAGTCCCGGGCCCGCTACATCGAGGCGTACGAGCGCCTGACGGGCACCAGTTGGGTCTAGGACCGCGCGGGCGGGCCCGGCAGGGACAACGGCGAAGGCCCCGGTCGTGGTGACCGGGGCCTTCGCCG
>NZ_FMCH01000184.1 GCF_900091855.1 Streptomyces sp. DvalAA-14 | reverse complement strand
CCCGGGCGCGGGCCCGGGAACGCCGGGGGCACCCGGCGGCGGTGGCGGCGCGTACGCCGACGGCGGCTGATGCGGTGGCGGCTGACGGGTGTCCGTCACGGTGTATCCCCCCTCTTGAGGGCCGCTGAGGTTGGCCGAGCCAGAGGCACCTCCGGTCGACCCGGCCCCACCCGCGGCGCCCGTGGCTCCACTCACGGCTTACTCCTCCGGTTCACCGGCCGCGGGCACTTCGCCCTCGGCCGCAGTCTCGAGCTCTCCCTCGCCGGCCACCAGAGCCACCTCGGGATCATCCTCCGCCTCGGCGTTGCGCGCGATACCGACGACGGCGTCCCGCTTCCCGAGGTGGATCAGTTGAACGCCCATGGTGTCACGGCCCGTCTCCCTGACTTCATTGACCCGCGTACGGATCACGCCGCCGCTCAGGGTGATGGCGAGGATCTCGTCGCTCTCCTCCACCACCAGCGCCCCGACCAGCGAGCCGCGGTCCTCCACGATCTTCGCCGCCTTGATGCCGAGTCCGCCGCGGCCCTGGACGCGATATTCGTCGACCCGGGTCCGCTTGGCATAGCCGCCATCAGTGGCTGTGAAGACGAACGTACCGGGCCGCACCACATTCATGGAGAGGAGTTCGTCACCCTCGCGGAAACTCATGCCCTTGACACCCGAGGTCGCCCGGCCCATCGGCCGCAGCGCCTCGTCGGTGGCGGTGAAGCGGATGCACTGCGCCTTGCGGCTGACCAGCAGCAGGTCGTCGTCCGCCGACACCAGTTCGGCACCGATCAGCTCGTCCGATCCGACGATGCCGCTCTCGGCGCCCTCGGATTCGCGCAGGTTGATCGCGATCACGCCGCCGGCCCGCGGGGAGTCGTAGTCCTTCAGGGCGGTCTTCTTGACCAGGCCGGCCTTGGTGGCGAGCACCAGGTACGGCGCGGCCTCGTAGTCCTTGATGGCCAGGATCTGGGCGATCTTCTCGTCCGGCAGGAAGGCCAGCAGGTTGGCGACGTGCTGACCGCGCGCGTCCCGGCCCGCGTCGGGCAGCTCGTAGGCCTTGGCGCGGTAGACGCGGCCCTTGTTGGTGAAGAACAGCAGCCACTGGTGCGTGGTGGTCACGAAGAAGTGGTCGACGATGTCGTCCTGCTTCAGCTTGGTACCGCGCACGCCCTTGCCGCCACGCTTCTGCGACCGGTAGTCCTCGGTCTTGGTGCGCTTCACATAGCCGCCCCGCGTGATGGTGACGACGATGTCCTCCTCGGCGATCAGGTCCTCGATGGACATGTCACCGTCGAAGGGCACCAGCTTGCTGCGCCGCTCGTCGCCGAACTTGTCGACGATCGCCTGCAGCTCCTCGCTGATGATCTGCCGCTGCCGCTCCGGGGAGGCCAGGATCGCGTTGTACTCGTTGATCTTCGCCTGCAGCTCGTCGTGCTCGGCGACGATCTTCTGGCGCTCCAGGGCGGCCAGCCGGCGCAGCTGCATCTCCAGGATCGCGTTCGCCTGGATCTCGTCGATCTCCAGCAGGCCCATCAGGCCCTCACGCGCGGTCTCGACCGTGTCGCTGCGCCGGATCAGCGCGATGACCTCGTCGATCGCGTCGAGCGCCTTGAGCAGGCCGCGCAGGATGTGCGCGCGCTCCTCGGCCTTGCGCAGCCGGAAACGGGTGCGCCGGACGATGACCTCGATCTGGTGCGTCACCCAGTTGCGGATGAACGCGTCCAGCGACAAGGTGCGCGGCACCCCGTCGACCAGGGCCAGCATGTTGGCGCCGAAGTTGGTCTGCAGGTCGGTGTGCTTGAACAGGTTGTTCAGCACCACCTTGGCGACCGCGTCCCGCTTGAGCACGATCACCAGGCGCTGGCCGGTCCGCGACGAGGTCTCGTCGCGGACGTCGGCGATGCCGCCGATCCGGCCGTCCTTGACCAGGTCGGCGATCTTCTGCGCCAGATTGTCCGGGTTGGTCTGGTACGGCAGTTCGGTGACGACCAGGCACTGCCGGTTCTGGATCTCCTCGACCTCGACCACCGCGCGCATCGTGATGGAGCCGCGACCGGTGCGGTACGCCTCCTCGATGCCCTTGCGGCCGACGACCAGGGCGCCGGTCGGGAAGTCCGGGCCCTTGATCCGCTCGATCAGCGCGTCCAGCAGCTCCTCGGGCTCCGCGTCCGGGTTGGCCAGGAACCACTGGGCGCCGTCCGCGACCTCGCGCAGGTTGTGCGGCGGGATGTTGGTGGCCATACCGACCGCGATCCCGGCCGAACCGTTGATCAGCAGGTTCGGGAAGCGGGCCGGCAGGACGGTCGGCTCCTTGTTGCGGCCGTCGTAGTTGTCCGTGAAGTCGACGGTGTCCTCGTCGATGTCCCGGACCATCTCCATGGCCAGCGGCGCCATCTTGCACTCGGTGTACCGCATGGCGGCGGCCGGGTCGTTGCCCGGTGAGCCGAAGTTGCCGTTGGAGTCCACCAGCGGCATCCGCATCGACCACGGCTGCGCGAGACGGACCAGCGCGTCGTAGATCGAGGAGTCACCGTGCGGGTGGTAGGTGCCCATCACGTCGCCGACGACGCGCGCGCACTTGTAGAAGCCCTTCTCGGGGCGGTACCCGCCGTCGTACATCGCGTAGAGCACCCGGCGGTGCACCGGCTTGAGGCCGTCGCGCACGTCCGGCAGGGCGCGCGAGACGATGACGGACATCGCGTAGTCGAGATAGCTGCGCTGCATCTCGGTCTCGAGCCCGACGGGCTCGATGCGCAGCCCCCCGGATTCGTTGCGCTGGTCCATCTCGGACTCGGGGAGGTCGGGCGTGGGCGGAAGGTTGGAAGTCTCGTCGGCCATCGCTGTCAGATTGTCCTTTCACACGGCTCAGCTGGCGCAACGGCCAGAGCAGCCGAAGCGGCCACAGTCGGAGGCCGACTCAGATGTCCAGGAAGCGGACGTCCTTGGCATTGCGCTGGATGAAGGTGCGCCGTGCCTCCACGTCCTCGCCCATCAGCACCGAGAACAGATCGTCGGCCTGCGCCGCGTCGTCCAGGGTGACCTTGCCGAGCACGCGGTGATCGATGTCCATGGTGGTGATCCGCAGTTCCTCGGCGTTCATCTCGCCGAGGCCCTTGAAGCGCTGGATCGAGTCCTCGCGGATCCGCTTGCCGCTCTGCTTGCCGAGCTCGACCAGGGCGTCGCGCTCGCGGTCGGAGTAGGCGTACTCGAAGTCCTCGCGGCCCCACTTGACCTTGTACAGCGGCGGGCGGGACAGGTAGACGTGCCCGGCCTCGACCAGCGGTCGCATGAAGCGGAACAGGAACGTCAGCAGCAGGGTGTTGATGTGCTGGCCGTCGACATCGGCGTCCGCCATCAAGATGATCTTGTGATAGCGGAGCTTGGCGATGTCGAAGTCCTCGTGCACCCCGGTGCCGAAGGCGGAGATCAGCGCCTGGATCTCGGTGTTCTGCAGGATCTTGTCGATCCGCGCCTTCTCCACGTTCAGGATCTTGCCGCGGATCGGGAGGATCGCCTGGTACTGCGGATTGCGGCCCGATTTCGCCGAGCCGCCGGCCGAGTCGCCCTCGACGATGAAGATCTCGCACTTCGTCGGGTCGTTGGACTGGCAGTCGCTCAGCTTGCCCGGCAGCGAGGCCGACTCCAGCAGCCCCTTGCGGCGGGTCAGGTCCCGGGCCTTGCGGGCCGCGACCCGGGCGGTGGCCGCCTGGATCGACTTGCGGATGATGTCCGACGCCTCGTTGGGGTTGCGGTCCAGCCAGTCGGTCAGGTGCTCGTGCACGACCTTCTGCACGAAGGTCTTCGCCTCGGTGTTGCCGAGCTTGGTCTTCGTCTGGCCCTCGAACTGCGGCTCACCGAGCTTGACCGAGATGATCGCGGTCAGACCCTCGCGGATGTCCTCGCCGGTGAGGTTGTCGTCCTTTTCCCGCAGCAGCTTCTTGTCCCGCGCGTAGCGGTTGACCAGGCTGGTCAGCGCCGCGCGGAAGCCCTCTTCGTGGGTGCCGCCCTCATGGGTGTGGATGGTGTTGGCGAAGCTGTAGACACCCTCGCTGTACTGGGTGTTCCACTGCATCGCCACCTCGACCGAGAGCAGCCGCTCCTTGTCCTCCGCCTCGATGTCGATGACGGTGGGGTGGATCAGCTCGCCCTTGCGCGAGTTCAGGTACTTCACGAAGTCGACGATGCCGCCCTCGTACCGGTACTCCGCGTGGAGCGGCTTGCCGTCCTCGTCCACGTGGTCGGGGCGCTCGTCGGTCAGCGCGAGCCGCAGGTTCTTGTTGAGGAACGCCATCTCCTGGAAGCGCCGCGACAGCGTCTCGAAGGAGAAGTCCGTGGTCTCGAAGATGTCCGCGTCGGCCCAGAAGGTGACCGTGGTGCCCGTGTCGTCGGTCGCCTCGTTCTTGGCGAGCGGCGCGGTGGGCACCCCCAGCTTGTAGTCCTGCGTCCAGCGGTAGCCGTCCCGGCGGACCTCCACCGCGACCCGGCTGGACAGCGCGTTGACCACGGAGACGCCGACGCCGTGCAGGCCGCCGGACACCGCGTAGCCGCCGCCGCCGAACTTGCCGCCGGCGTGCAGCACCGTCAGCACGACCTCGATGGCCGGCTTCCCCTCCGAGGGGACGATGTCCACCGGGATACCGCGGCCGTTGTCCACCACGCGGACCCCGCCGTCGGGCAGGATCGTCACGTCGATGGAATCCGCGTGACCCGCCAGCGCCTCGTCGACCGAGTTGTCGACGACCTCGTACACGAGGTGGTGCAGACCCCGCTCACCGGTCGAGCCGATGTACATGCCGGGGCGCTTGCGCACCGCGTCGAGGCCCTCGAGCACAGTGATCTGGGCGGCGTTGTAGGACTTGTTGGACTTCTCGTTGGGGTTGCCGGAATCGGCCACGAAGCGCCCTTTCTGGCACAGCACGAGCCGTCTCCCGCGGGCGGGGGCGGCTGCGTCGTTCGACATGTTCCGCTGGGGTACCCCTGCCGGTCTGCCAGGGGAGGGCGGTCTGCTTAGCAGTCTACCGGTAGCGGCGACATGAATGGGGCTATGGCGGTACCTGAGTTCCCATGTACCGAGCGAACCCCTTGCCGCCCGACTCCCTACACGCGGCCCCAGGGCCGAAACCGCTCACACGGGCATCCAGGGCTTCCAGCTGTCAACCCCCGGCTACGCTGCGCAGGGGCACTCCTGTCCCGCCTGTCACCAGGGACGCTCACCCGTAGGTGTCACCGGGGCCGCGGCTGCCCGGCGCCCGCAGCCGGCCGTACGAACGCGGGGGCGCGGCAGGGCCCAGCACCTTGATCAGCTTCACCGTGCCGTGGCCGAGATCCGCGTTCAGCCGGGCCACCAAGGTGGGCGCCAGCAGCCGCAGCTGCGTGGCCCAGGCCGTTGAGTCGCAACTCACCGTGAGCACCGACTCGTCCTCGTCATAGCGCTCGGGCGCGCAGTGCAGCGCCACCTCCGGGCCGACGATCTGCGGCCAGCGGCCCATCACCCCGCCGACCGCGGCCGGCGCCTCCCAGCCGCGCTCGGTGATCAGCCGGCTGATCGCGGCGCCCAGCGGCAGCGGGTCCCGGCCGTCGGCGCGGGCGCCACTGCGCAGGCCCCCGCCCCGCCGGGACTGCTTCTTCTGCACGGCCGCGGCACCCCGGGCCCGGGCCTGCTCCTTCGCGGCCCGCAGCGCCACCCGCGCCAGGTCCACCCCGGCCGGCTCGGCGGTCCGGCCGCCCGGGGCAGCACCGCTCCCGGCCGCTTCGGCGGCCGGGACGCCGGACTCCTTGCGGGCGCCCGGGACGCCCAGCGATTCCTGCTCGCTCACAGCCGCTCCACCGTCCCGTTCTCCACCGAGAACCGCGTCCCCACCAGCACGCCCGGCACATCGTCGTCCACCGCGGCCGTCACCAGCACCTGCTCGCCCGGCGCGACCAGCTCGGCCAGCCGCACCCGGCGCCGCTCGTCCAGCTCGGCGAACACGTCGTCCAGCACCAGCACCGGCTCACCGCCGTCGGCCCGCAGCAGCTCGTACGACGCGAGCCGCAGCGCCAGCGCATACGACCACGACTCGCCATGGCTGGCATAGCCCTTCGCCGGCATCGGGCCCAGCTTCAGCACCAGATCGTCACGGTGCGGACCCACCAGCGTCACACCCCGCTCGATCTCCTGGCGGCGGCTGTCGGCCAGGGCCTGCATCAGCCGGCCGAACAGATCCTCCCGGGCGGTCGCCCCCGCCGTTCCAGCCGTCCCGCCCGGGCCGCCGACCGTGCCGCCCGCCGGAAAGCCGTCGCGCTCGCCCCGCTCGTCGCCGATCGAACCGCGGTACTCCAGGCCGACCGGTCCGCCGCCGGGGGCGAGCTGCTCGTAGGCCTTGTCGGTCAGCGGCTGCAGGGCCGCGACCAGGTCCAGCCGCTGGGCCAACAGCTCCGCACCGACCCGGGCCAGGTGCTGGTCCCAGACGTCGAGGGTGGACAGGTCGGCGCCCTTGCCGCCGTGCCGGCGGGCCATCGCGGCGGTCTTCAGCAGGGTGTTGCGCTGCTTGAGCACCCGCTCGTAGTCGCTGCGCACCCCGGCCAGCCGGGGCGTGCGAGCGGTGATCAGCTCGTCCAGGAAGCGGCGGCGCTCACCCGGGTCGCCCTTGACCAGGGCCAGGTCCTCGGGGGCGAACAGCACGCTGCGGACAATGCCCAGCACATCCCGCGGCCGGACCTGGGAGGACCGGTTGATCCGGGCCCGGTTGGCCCGGCCCGGATTGATCTCCAGCTCGACCAGCTGCTGCCGGTCGCCCTGCACCACCTGGGCCCGTACCACCGCGCGGTCCGCGCCGACCCGGACCAGGGGGGCGTCGGAGGCGACCCGGTGGCTGGCCAGGGCGGCCAGATAGCCGATCGCCTCGACCAGATTGGTCTTGCCCTGGCCGTTGGGACCCACGAAAGCGGTCACGCCCGGGTCGAGAGGGACCTCGGCCCGGGCGTAGGAGCGGAAGTCGGCGAGCGACAAGTGCGCTACGTGCATCGCGTGCTGTGGCGCTGGGCGCGCCGACCTCCCTGCTCTGACGTGCGGTACGGCGGTCCGGGGCCTACTCGGCCGCGGTGACCGCGTGGCCGCCGAACTCGTTGCGGAGCGCGGCGACCATCTTCATCTGCGGCGAGTCGTCCTGGCGGGACGAGAAGCGGGCGAAGAGCGAGGCGGTGATCGCCGGCAGCGGCACCGCGTTGTCGATCGCGGCCTCCACCGTCCAGCGGCCCTCACCGGAGTCGTCCGCGTAGCCGCGCAGATCGCCCAGGTGCTCGTCCTTGTCGAGCGCGTCCACCGCGAGGTCCAGCAGCCAGGAGCGGATGACCGTGCCGGACTTCCAGGACCGGAAGACCTCGCGGACGTCGGTGACCGACTTGACCGCCTCCAGCAGCTCCCAGCCCTCGGCGTACGCCTGCATCATCGCGTACTCGATGCCGTTGTGGACCATCTTGGCGAAGTGGCCGGCGCCGACGCTGCCGGCGTGCACCGCGCCGGAGTCGCCCTCGGGCTTGAGGGCGTCGAAGATCGGCTGGGCCTTGGCGACGTCCTCGTCGGTGCCGCCGTACATCAGCGCGTAGCCGTTGGCCAGGCCCCAGACGCCGCCGGAGACGCCGCAGTCGACGAAGCCGATGCCCTTGCCGGCCAGCTGCTTGGCGTGCTTCTCGTCGTCCGTCCAGCGGGAATTGCCGCCGTCGATCACCAGGTCGCCGGGGGAGAGCAGCTCACCCAGCTCGTCGAGCGTCGACTGGGTGGCGGCGCCGGCCGGGACCATCACCCAGACCACGCGCGGGCCGTGCAGCGAGTCCACCAGCTCCTTGAGGCTGTGGACATCGGCAAGATCGGGGTTCCTGTCGAACCCGATGACGGTGTGGCCGGCGCGGCGGATGCGCTCGCGCATATTGCCGCCCATCTTGCCGAGACCGATGAGACCGAGCTCCATCACTGATCCTTCGTTTCGAGGCGTTCGACGCGTGTCCGAGCGATGCCTGACCCGCAGGTGTCCGACGGGATCCGACGGTGCCTGACGTGAGGCTGAGCCTACGTCGGCTCCGCTTCGCCGGCTCAGCCGGACAGGCGGACCGGCATGATCAGGTACTTGTACGCGTCGTCCGCCTCGACATCGGCCGCGGGGCGACCGCTGAGCAGCGCGGGCTTGGTGGAGGTGGTGAAGGACAGCTGGGCCACCGGCGAGTCGATCGCGCTCAGCCCGTCCAGCAGGAAGGTCGGGTTGAAGGCGATCGAGATGTCGTCGCCCTCCAGCTTGGCGTCGACCCTTTCCACAGCCTGTGCGTCGTCGCTGGAGCCGGCCTCCAAGGTCAGCACGCCCTGCTCGAAACTCAGCCGCACCGGGGTGTTCCGCTCGGCGACCAGCGAGACGCGCTTGACCGCCTCGACGAAGGGCGCGGTGTCGATCACGGCGATCGAGGCGAACTCGGTCGGGAACAGCGTGCGGTACTTCGGCAGGTCGCCCTCGAGCAGCCGGGTGGTGGTGCGCCGGCCGGCGCCCTCGAACCCGATCAGGCCCTCACCGGCGCCGGAGCCGGCCAGCGCGATGGAGACGGTGTCGCCGCTGGTCAGCGACTTGGCGGTGTCCAGCAAGGTCTTGGCGGGCACCAGGGCGACCGCGGAGATGTCGGCCTGCTCCGGCTTCCACAGGAATTCGCGGACCGCGAAGCGGTAGCGGTCGGTGGCGGCCAGCGTCACCGTGTCGCCCTCGATCTCGATCCGCACACCGGTGAGCACCGGCAGGGTGTCGTCCCGGCCGGCCGCGATGGCCACCTGGGCCGCGGCGGCGGCGAACACCTCACCGGGGACGGTGCCCGAGGCGACCGGCATCGCGGGCAGCGCCGGGTACTCCTCCACCGGCAGGGTGTGCAGGGTGAACCGCGAGCTGCCGCAGACGACGGTGACCCGGACACCGTCGGTGGAGATCTCGACCGGGCGGTTGGGCAGGGCGCGCGAGATGTCGGCGAGCAGCCGGCCGGAGACCAGGACGGTGCCCTCCTCGTCGATCTCGGCCTCCACCGAGACGCGGGCGGAGACCTCGTAGTCGAAGCCGGACAGGCTGAGCCTGCCCTCCTCGGCCTTCAGCAGCAGCCCGGCCAGGACGGGCACCGGGGGGCGGGCCGGGAGGCTGCGGGCTGCCCAAGCCACCGCCTCGGCAAGTACGTCGCGCTCCACCCGGATCTTCACCGGAACCGCCTCCTGCTCGTTGCTGGCTGTCGGAGAACAGTCTGACCTACCGGACTGACAGCCGGTGCGGGTTGGCGTCAAGCCGCGACACAGCGGAGGGGCGGCGCCGGGCCGAGTTGTGCACAGACCCTGCTTCGAAGCAGTTTCCCCGGTATCTACGTGTAGTCGTAGTAGTAGGGGTTGTGGATACCGTGGATAACCGGTTCCGGTGCAGGTCAGGCCGGGTTTTTTATCCACCGGGCCTGTGGAGGGAGCCGGTGGACAAACAGGCCCTGCTGTGGACGGCCGGAAGTTGTGCACACCCGCTCCACAGGGGACCCCGGGTTCTCCCCAGCGCCGTCCCCAGAAATACCCAGGTTCTCCCCAGGCCAACCCACCCCCTTGGTGTGACGCCTTTCACTCTTCCGTGGGACAGAGCGCATTTCCTTGCCGAACAGTGGACAAAGGTGTGGAGAAGTGGCTCCGAGCTGTGCACAACAGGGGCCATCCTGTGGGCGGGCGGTGGACAACTCCGAACGACCCCCTGGGGACGTCCACCCCGTCCACAGCCTGTGGACATCGGTTGCCCACATATCCCCAGCCCGCTGAGCTGGCCCGATGGCTTCGGGCGGGCGTGGCCTGTGGAGGCTTTCGGGACAACTCTGCTGTCCCCAGGGTGTGGACACCGAGATCGTGCCAAATCTGTGGAGAACTCGCTGCCGGCGACCTGGAATCGAACAGCGGCTACTCGAAAAGGTGAACAACAAGCAGCGCCCCGGGAGTTGATCCCGAGGCGCTGAGTGGCGCTGAGTGGCGCTGAGTGGCGCTGAGAGGTGCGGAGAGGTGCGGAGAGGTGCGGAGAGGCCGGCGGGCCCTTGCGGAGGGCCGGCCTGAGCGCAGCTGCGGGAGCGGCCCGCCGCCGGCGTCAGCTCTTGATGCGGTTGGTCAGCTCGGTCACCTGGTTGTAGATGGACCGCCGCTCGGCCATCAGCGAGCGGATCTTGCGGTCCGCGTGCATCACCGTGGTGTGGTCGCGCCCGCCGAACAGCGCGCCGATCTTCGGCAGCGACAGATCCGTCAGCTCGCGGCACAGGTACATGGCGATCTGCCGCGCGGTGACCAGCACCCGGCTGCGCGAGGAGCCGGACAGGTCGTCCACCGCCAGCCCGAAGTACGCGGCGGTCTCGGCCATGATGGCGGTGCCGCTGATCTCCGGTACCGAGTCGTCGCCGCCCGGGATCAGGTCCTTCAGCACGATCTCGGTGAGCTGCAGGTCGACCGGCTGGCGGTTGAGGCTGGCGAAGGCCGTGACGCGGATCAGCGCGCCCTCCAGCTCGCGGATGTTGCGGGAGATCCGGGAGGCGATGAACTCCAGCACCTCGGGCGGCGCGTTCAGCTGCTCCTGCACCGCCTTCTTGCGCAGGATCGCGATCCGGGTCTCCAGCTCGGGCGGCTGGACGTCGGTGATCAGGCCCCACTCGAAGCGGTTGCGCAGCCGGTCCTCCAGGGTGACCAGCTGCTTGGGCGGCCGGTCGGAGGACAGCACGATCTGCTTGTTCGCGTTGTGCAGCGTGTTGAAGGTGTGGAAGAACTCCTCCTGCGTCGACTCCTTCTGCGCCAGGAACTGGATGTCGTCGACCAGCAGGATGTCCATGTCCCGGTACCGCTTGCGGAACGCGTCCGCCTTGCCGTCCCGGATGGAGTTGATGAACTCGTTGGTGAACTCCTCGGAGCTGACGTACCTGACCCGGGTGCCGGGGTACAGGCTGCGCGCGTAGTGCCCGATCGCGTGCAGCAGGTGCGTCTTGCCGAGGCCGGACTCGCCGTAGATGAAGAGCGGGTTGTACGCCTTGGCCGGGGCCTCGGCCACCGCGACCGCGGCGGCGTGCGCGAAGCGGTTCGAGGCGCCGATGACGAAGGTGTCGAAGAGGTACTTCGGGTTCAGCCGCGCGGTCGGCTCGACGGCGCCGCCCGAGGAGCCGGAGCCGCCGCCCGGGGCGCCGTGGCGCCCGTGCGAGCCGGACGGTCCGCCGGGGCGGTCCTCGGAGCGGGGGGCCTGCGGCCCCTGGCCCTGCTGCTGGTAGCCGCCGGGCGCCGGCGGGTAGGGCTGGTGGCTCTGATGGCCCGGGTGGCCCTGGTGGCCCTGGTGGGGCACGGTCGGGTAGCCGTCGTGGGTCTCGGACCGGTAGCGCTGCTCGCGGGGCGGCTCGTAGGAACCGGGCTGCCCGTCGTAGGGGTCGCGCCTGCCGTCGTACGGCTCGCGCTGGCCGCCGTAGGCGTCGGGGTCGCGGTCCTGGAAGCCGCCGGGCGCCGGGGCTCCCCAGGTACCGAGCCCCGGCTGCTGCCAGTCCCGGTGCTCGGGGTAGGCCGGCCGCATCCGGGGGCCCTGGTCGTAGGGGTCCTGGCCGCCGGCCGGGGCCTGCGGCTCGGGGCGCTCCTGCGGCGGGGGCGGCTGCTCCTGGTCGCCGCCGGAGGCCACCGCGATGGCGATGCCGACGGAGTGACCGAACTCACGGCTGAGCACCTCGGTGATCAGCGGCAGCAGCCGCCCCTCCAGGACGCTCTTGGCGAACTCGTTGGGCGCGGAGAGGACCGCGGTGCCGGCCACCAGGGCCAGCGGCTGGGTGCGCTTGAGCCACTCGGCGTCCTTGGGCTTCAGGTCCTCGCTGTCCGCCAGCAGTTTCTGCAGTACCCGCGGCCACACTGCGGCAAGATCGGCACTCACGTCGGCCACAGTGCACGCTCTCTCGGTGTCTGGTAGTGCTGAGAACTCCCGCGAAAGTGTGATCGTCGGGACGGGCGGGAAGTGATCGAGGTTCGGTACCAGGTGGGTACAGAGTCCAGTCCCGTGGTTCCGTCACGGTAGTCAGGGCGCACTGCGCGGTTCAAGTCGTTGTCCACAGGCTGTGTACAAATGACGGGGTGCCACCGCCGGGTTTGACCGGATGGCCTAGCCGCACGTACCGTATCGAGGTCGAGTTGTCGATGGCTGCTGCCGCCTGCCTACCGATGGGCGAAGATCTTCCGGATACGTATCGGAAGGTCGTTGGAGCGGTACACCCGACTGGTCCGCGAGTTTTTCGTGGGCGAACGGTGACAGCCAGGCGACTCCCCGTCGGACCCACGAATCTCCCTGGAGCCCCCGAGTGAGCAAGCGCACCTTCCAGCCGAACAACCGCCGTCGTGCGAAGACCCACGGCTTCCGTCTGCGTATGCGCACCCGCGCCGGCCGCGCGATCCTCGCGACCCGCCGCAGCAAGGGCCGCGCCCGGCTGTCTGCCTGATTCGTCACAGGTCCCATGCCGTGCTTCCCACCGAGAATCGGCTGAGACGCCGGCAGGACTTCGCAGAAGCGGTTCGCCGCGGACGCCGAGCGGGTCGACCGCTGCTGGTGGTCCACCTGCGTCGCGACACCACGGACCCGCACGTACCTGGGGAGAGGACTCCCCCGGCACGTGCGGGTTTCGTCGTGAGCAAAGCCGTCGGCGGCTCGGTGGAACGCAACCTGGTCAAGCGCCGACTGCGTCATCTTGTCCGCGAACGTCTGCTTCTGCTGCCCCCCGGTAGCCTGGTTGTAGTACGCGCACTGCCCGGAGCCGGCAGTGCGGACCATGCACAGCTGGCCCTCGATCTGGACGCCGCACTGTCGCGGCTGCTGGATCGTGACACCCATGGCGAGGCCGAGGGGAGGGTGGCTCGATGAAATATCCGCTACTGGCACTGATCAAGTTGTATCAGTGGACGATCAGTCCGCTGCTGGGACCGGTGTGCCGGTATTACCCCTCCTGCTCCCACTACGGGTACACCGCCATCGACCGGCATGGCGCGATCAAGGGCACCGCCCTGACCGCGTGGCGCATCCTGCGGTGCAATCCCTGGTCGCCAGGTGGTGTGGACCATGTCCCGCCGCGTAAACGACCGCCATGGCACGATCGGCTGCGCCGCTACCTGCGGGGCGGCTCCGACGGGCCCGTCACCCCCGAGCCCACCGGACCCTCTCACGCCCAAGGAGCCTGACTGTGGGGATCCTGAACCCCCTCTATGACGCCGTCTCGTGGATCATCGTCCAATTCCACGCTTTCTACGGCTTGATCTTCGCCCCGAACAGCGGTTGGGCGTGGGGTCTGTCCATCGTCTCGCTGGTGGTGCTGATCCGCACGGCCCTGATCCCGCTGTTCGTCAAGCAGATCAAGTCCACGCGGAACATGCAGGTGCTCCAGCCGAAGATGAAGGCGATCCAGGAGCGCTACAAGAACGACCGGCAGAAGCAGTCGGAAGAGATGATGAAGCTGTACAAGGAGACGGGCACCAACCCGCTCTCCTCGTGCCTGCCGATCCTCGTCCAGTCGCCGTTCTTCTTCGCCCTCTACCACGTGCTCAGCAACGTGGCGAAGGGCAATCAGGTCGGCGTCATCCACGAGAACCTGGTGCGGAGCGCGCAGAGCGCCCACATCTTCGGCGCTCCGCTGCCGGCCAAGTTCCTGGACAGCGCCACGACGCTGGCCCACCTGGGCACCACGCAGACCGAGGTGCGCATCGTCACGATCATCATGATCGTGCTGATGTCGTTCTCGCAGTTCTACACGCAGCGCCAGCTGATGACGAAGAACGTGGACATGTCGGTGAACACGCCGTTCATGCAGCAGCAGAAGATGCTGATGTACGTGTTCCCGCTGATCTTCGCCGTCTTCGGCATCATCGCCCCCGTCGGTGTGCTGCTGTACTGGCTGACCACCAACGTCTGGACGATGGCGCAGCAGCTGGTCGTCATCCGGCGCAATCCCACGCCGGGCAGCCTCGCCTTCAAGCAGCGCCAGGAGCGGCTGCGGGCCAAGGGCAAGCTCGTGGAGCCGCCGGAGGAGATCAAGGCCAAGGAGGCCGTCGAGGCGGCGCGTGCCAACCGCACCCAGCCCAAGCGCCAGTCCAAGTCCCAGCGCACCGGGGGTCCCGGCGGCGGTGGCACGGCCGGCGGTGGCAGCGGCACCGGTGCGGCCGGCAGCGGTACGGCGGCCGGCAGCTCGGACGGTGCGGACAGCGCGGACAGCGCGGGCCCGGCCGGCGGTCCCACCCGGGCGAAGGGCGCCGCGGCCCCCAAGACCTCGGGCGGGCCGAAGCCGGCCGGCGGTGCGAACGGCGCCAACGGCGCGAAGCCGGGTGCGCCCCGGGCGGGTGCGCCCCGGGCCGGTTCCGGCAAGGGCGGCAGTCCCCGGGCAGGCGGACCCAAGTCCAAGCCGAGCAACGCGTCGAAGAAGAAGTAAGAGGAAGTAAGAGGAGATGCCAGGCGTGAGCGACGTCAACACCACCACGGCACCCGACAGCGGCTCGTCCGCGACACTGACCCGCCTGGAGCAGGAGGGTGAGATCGCCGCGGACTACCTGGAGGGGCTGCTGGACATCGCCGACCTCGACGGTGACATCGACATGGACGTCGAGGGAGAGCGCGCCTCGGTCTCGATCGTCGGCGACACCGCCAGCCGCGAGCTGAACAAGCTGGTCGGCCGGGACGGCGAGGTGCTGGAGGCGCTCCAGGAGCTGACCCGGCTCGCGGTGCACCGGGAGACCGGTGAGCGCAGCCGGCTGATGCTGGACATCGGCGGCTTCCGCGCCCGCAAGCGGACCGAGCTGGCGAAGCTGGGCGCGAGCGCGGCGGCCGAGGCGAAGGAGACCGGGCAGCCGGTGAAGCTGGACCCGATGACGCCGTTCGAGCGCAAGGTCGTGCACGACGCGGTGGCGGCGGCCGGGCTGCGCAGCGAGTCCGAGGGTGAGGAGCCCCAGCGCCGGGTGGTCGTTCTCCCGGTCTGACGCCCCTCCCGAGGCAGCCGCGCTCGCGCCGCCTGTGCTGTCCGCTCTGTCGGCCCCGTCTGTTCGCAGGCGGGGCCGAAGCTTGTGAGCCTGATCGTGTACGTGTGGTGTTGCGCACACGGTCGGGCTTGATACGTCTGGTGTCTGGTGTCTCATGTCTGGTGCAGAACCGAGGAAAGGACAGTCCCCGTGACCGAGGCAGCAGCGGAGCTTCCCGCGCCGCCGGAGCAGGCCCGGACGGTCTTCGGCGAACGGTTCGCCGACGCGCTGCGCTACGCGGAACTGCTCGCCGACGCGGGGGTGCGGCGCGGGCTGATCGGGCCGCGGGAGGTTCCCCGGCTGTGGGAGCGGCATCTGCTGAACTGCGCGGTGCTGTCCGAGGTCATCGACGAGGACGTGTCGGTCTGCGATGTGGGCTCCGGGGCCGGACTGCCCGGGATTCCGCTGGCGCTGGCCCGGCCGGATCTGCGGATCACGCTGCTGGAGCCGCTGCTGCGCAGGACCACCTTCCTCGAAGAGGTGGTCAGGCTGCTCGGGATCGCGAATGTCACGGTGGAGCGGGGCCGGGCCGAGGAGATGGTGGGCAAGCTGCCGCCGGTGGACGTGGTCACCGCGCGGGCGGTGGCGCCGCTGGAGCGGCTGGCCGGCTGGGGGCTGCCGCTGCTGCGGCCGCACGGCGAGATGGCGGTCCTCAAGGGCGACACCGCGGAGGCGGAGCTGAAGGCGGCCCGGGCGGCGCTGAGCCGGCTGGGCGCGGTGGACGCTGTGGTGGTCCAGGTCGGTGAGGGCATCGTGGACCCGATGTCCACGGTGGTGCGGGTGCTGGTCGGGGAGAGTCCGGGCGGTGTGCGGGCGGCGACCCGCAGGGCGAAGGCGGCGCGGGCCAGTCGCGGACCGCGTGGTGGGGTCGGCGGTCGGCGCCGCCGCTGATTCGCCGGGGCACTGAGCTGAGTCGCTCGGGACGCTGAGCCGGGGCGGCGGGTGGCGGGGCGGCGGCAGCAAGGTGCGGGCGCGCGCTGCGCCATACAAACGGCCAAAACGACATAATCCGGAGTGTCTACGGAGATAGCAGCGCGGCGCTGTGCATCGTGTTCCACGTGAAACGTCGCTCGCTGCTTCCCGGAGTGCTCAGCCGCGGCCGTGCCGCAGCTGAAGCCCGTGCCAATAAACCCGTTAAGACGACCGCCGCTGTGGACAGTTCTCGGGATTTATCCACAGGCGGCCCGGCCTCGCTGGTTCAGCACCCCTCGGGCATGGCAGGCTCTTCTCATTGCGAGCCTGAAGTCGAGGAGAGTGAGTCCTTGCGGTCCGACGCCAACATCGCGGGGCCGATGGCCGATCCGGTCCCCGGTCCCCGCTCAGCTGATTCAGCCGGGGGACCCTATTCCGGGCCCCCGGGGTTCGGGGGTGATGTTTCACGTGAAACATTGCCTCCCATGGATGACACCCCCATCGGTCGCGCCGCCCAACTGGCTGTCGAAGCGCTGAACCGCACCGGTGAGGGACTGCCCAGGCCCGCCCAGACCAGGATCATGGTGGTCGCCAACCAGAAGGGCGGGGTCGGCAAGACCACGACCACGGTGAATCTGGCGGCATCCCTGGCCCTGCACGGCAGCCGGGTGCTGGTGATCGACCTGGACCCGCAGGGCAACGCCTCCACGGCGCTGGGCATCGACCACCACGCCGAAGTCCCGTCCATTTACGACGTGCTGGTGGAGAGCAAGCCGCTCTCCGACGTCGTCGTGCCGGTGGTCGACGTGGAGGGCCTGTTCTGCGCGCCGGCCACCATCGACCTGGCGGGCGCCGAGATCGAGCTCGTCTCCCTGGTGGCCCGCGAGAGCAGGCTCCAGCGGGCACTGGAATCCTACGAACAGCCGCTGGACTACGTCCTGATCGACTGTCCGCCCTCGCTGGGTCTGCTCACCGTGAACGCCATGGTGGCGGGCGCCGAGGTGGTCATCCCGATCCAGTGCGAGTACTACGCCCTGGAGGGCCTCGGCCAGTTGCTCAAGAACGTGGACCTGGTCCGCGCCCACCTCAACCCGAAGCTCTTCGTGTCGACGATCCTGCTGACGATGTACGACGGCCGGACCCGGCTGGCCGCCCAGGTCGCCGAGGAGGTCCGGACGCACTTCGGCAAGGAGGTGCTGCGGACCAGCATCCCGCGGTCGGTGCGCATCTCGGAGGCACCCAGCTACGGCCAGACCGTGCTGACCTACGATCCCGGATCCAGCGGCGCCCTGTCCTATCTGGAGGCGGCCCGGGAGATGGCACTGCGCGGGTTGCCGGGCAGTGTGGCCGTGGAGTACGACCCGCAGGGCGAGCACAGTGAGCACAACCCGCACAGCATGTCGGAGGGCATCCAGTGAGTGATCGACGCAGAGGGCTCGGCCGTGGTCTCGGCGCGCTGATCCCGGCCGCGCCGCAGTCGACCGGCACATCGCCGTCGTCAGCATCCGTCCTGACACCCGAGCGTGGTGTCGCGGCGGCCAAGGTGACCGGTCTGGTGGACCGGGGCGCGGCCGAGTCCGCCCCGCCGGTGGTGGACATCCCTGTTTCACGTGAAACAGAGCCTGATCCGTCTCCGCAGCGGGCCCCGGTGGAGGGGGCCTATTTCGCGGAGCTGGAGCTGGACGCGATCACGCCGAACCCGCGCCAGCCGCGCGAGGTCTTCGACGAGGACGCGCTGAACGAGCTCATTGCCTCCATCAAGGAGGTGGGTCTGCTGCAGCCGGTCGTGGTGCGGCAGATCGGCACCGACCGCTTTGAGCTGATCATGGGCGAGCGTCGCTGGCGGGCCTGCCGCGAGGCCGGCCTGGAGCGGATCCCGGCGATCGTCCGGGCGACCGACGACGAGAAGCTGCTGCTCGACGCCCTGCTGGAGAATCTGCACCGGGCCCAGCTCAATCCGCTGGAGGAGGCCGCCGCCTACGACCAGTTGCTGCGGGACTTCGCCTGCACCCACGAGCAGTTGGCGGACCGGATCGGGCGGTCCCGTTCCCAGGTCTCCAACACGCTGCGGCTGCTGAAGCTGTCGGCTCCGGTACAGCGCCGGGTGGCGGCCGGGGTGATCTCCTTCGGCCACGCGCGGGCCCTGCTCGGACTGGACGACGCCGAGGAGCAGGACAAGCTGGCCAACCGGGTGGTGGCCGAAGGGCTGTCGGTCCGGTCGGTCGAAGAGATCGTGATGATGATGAACGGCGACGACAAGCCGGCCCGGAAGGCCGCGGCCCCCCGGGCCGGCAAGCGGATCTCGCCGGCGCTGACCAATCTCGCCTCGCGGCTCTCCGACCGGTTCGAGACCCGGGTCAAGGTCGATCTGGGCCAGAAGCGGGGAAAGATCGTTGTTGAGTTCGCGTCCATAGAGGATCTGGAGCGGATCCTCGGGGCGATGGCTCCCGGCGAGGGCAAGGTGCTTGAGAGCCGGCTCGACGAAGAACCTGAGGACGACGACGCGGAGTGAGGGACGGGCACCCCGGCTGAGCCGCCGGGGTGCCCGGGGGCTGCCTGCCCGAGGACGGTTCGGTTCGCGACAGAAACGGGGTCTTGGCCACATGGGACGTCGGCTGGTACCACTCACTCTGGACAATCTCCCGGACCTCCCCAAACCCTGCCGCCGCTGCGTGTTCTGGGAACTGGACCCGGTCAGCGGCGAGGCCGCCGTGCAGGCCGGCAAGCCCGAGCTGGAGAAGGAAGCCTGGATCTCCGCGGTCCTGCTGGAGTGGGGTTCCTGCGGCCGGGTCGTCTATGTGGACGAGGCGCCGGTGGGCTTTGTGCTCTACGCCCCGGCCGCGTATGTACCCCGCTCGACGGCTTTCCCGACCAGTCCGGTCTCGGCGGACGCCGTGCAGCTGATGACCGCTCGGGTCCTGCCGGGCTATCAGGGGCAGGGCATCGGGCGAGTACTGGTTCAGACCGTCGCCAAGGACCTGGTCCGGCGCGGCTTCAAGGCGATCGAGGCGTTCGGCGACGCCAGGTGGGACGCGCCCGGTTGCGTGCTGCCGGCCGACCATCTGACCGCGGTCGGCTTCAAAACAGTTCGTCCGCACCCGCGTTACCCCCGGCTGCGGCTGGAGCTGCGTTCCACGATCTCCTGGAAGGAAGACGTGGAGATGGCGATCGACCGTCTGCTGGGCGCCGTCCAGAAGGAGCCCGCGCTGCGACCGCTCTAGGCGGCCGGGTCGCTCACTGAGTGGGCGGCACGCAAACGGCGGCGGCCGGTCACTGTTCCACGTGGAACAGTGACCGGCCGCCGCCGGTGTCGTGTCAGCCGATGAAGTCGGCGAGGTCGCGCTCCAGAGCGGCACGCGGCTTGGCGCCGACGATGGTCTTCACGACCTCGCCGCCCTTGTACACGTTGAGGGTCGGGATGGACATCACACCGTACTTGGCCGCGGTGACCGGGTTCTCGTCGATGTTGAGCTTGACGATGGTGATCTCGTCCGGGTGCTCTGCGGCGATGGCCTCCAGCGAGGGGGCGATCTGGCGGCACGGGCCGCACCACTCGGCCCAGAAGTCCACCAGCACGGGCTTGTCGCTGGCGAGTACCTCGTCGGCAAAGGTCTCATCGGTTACGGGCTTGGTGTTGCCGGCCACGGCGGTCTCCTCAGGGTCGTGATGCGTTACGGAGGGGTGATGGGGCAGAAGCGGATCAGGCGGTCTTCTCGGCGTCGGCAAGCGCCGCCAGGTAGCGCTCGGCGTCCAGCGCGGCGGAGCAGCCGGTACCGGCCGCGGTGATCGCCTGGCGGTAGCTGTGGTCCACCACATCGCCGGCCGCGAAGACGCCGGGGATGTTGGTGCGGGTCGTGGGAGCCTGCACGGTGAGGTATCCCTCGGCGTCCAGGTCGAGCAGTCCCTTGAACAGCTCGGTGCGCGGGTCGTGGCCGATGGCGATGAACAGCCCGGTGACGGGCAGCTTGGAGGTCTCGCCCGTCCTGGTGTTCCGCAGGGTCAGCCCGGACAGCTTGCCGTCGCCGTGGATCTCCGCGACCTCGCTGTCCCACACGAAGGAGATCTTCGGGTCGGCGAACGCGCGCTCCTGCATCGCCTTGGACGCGCGCAGGCTGTCCCGGCGGTGCACGATCTTCACCGACTTGGCGAACCGGGAGAGGAAGGTCGCTTCCTCCATCGCGGTGTCGCCGCCGCCGATGACCGCGATCTCCTGCTCACGGAAGAAGAAGCCGTCACAGGTGGCACACCAGGAGACGCCGCGCCCCGAGAGCTGGTCCTCGTTGGGGAGGTTGAGCTTGCGGTGCTGCGAACCAGTGGTGACGATGACGGTCTTGGCCCGGTGCACGGTGCCGGCCGAGTCGGTGACGGTCTTGATGTCACCGCTGAAGTCGACGGCGGTCACGTCGTCCGGGATCAGCTCGGCGCCGAAGCGCTCGGCCTGGGCCCGCATGTTGTCCATCAGATCCGGGCCCAGGATGCCGTCGCGGAACCCGGGGAAGTTCTCCACTTCGGTGGTGTTCATCAGCGCGCCGCCGGCGGTGACCGATCCTTCGAACACCAGCGGGTTGAGCGAGGCACGCGCCGTATAGAGCGCCGCGGTGTATCCCGCGGGCCCCGAGCCGATGATGATGACATTACGGACGTCGCTCACGGGTGTCTTCCTCGTCTCTGCGGACTGCTGTGGGGACCATTGCTGGACTCACGTCCTGCCTAACGGATCCTACGGGCCCGGCATTCCCCTGGCAGTGCGCCGCCCTGGCTCAGCGTGGATAGGTGCTCCGGAAGAGCAGTACGCCCGGGCTGGAGGCCGTACAGGAGGCATTCACCACGTAGGCGTCCACCAGGGAGCTGTCGTCGGGATGCGACAGGACGACCAGGTAGGAATCGGTGCCCCGGAAGAGATAGCGCTCCGCGGTGAGCAGCGGCTGGGACTGCCGGGTGCCCTTGAGGACACACGAGGGCACGCCGCTCGCCGCGTCGGTCCCGCCGGCCGCAGTAGTGCCCCGGTCGAGCATCGGGGAATTGCCACCCTTGCCGGGGGTCCCGACGGACGCCGGGACGCGCTTGCCGAGCAGTTGCCGCACCTGGGCGGCCACCTGGTCCGCGACGGGGCCGGCGGCCGGTACGGCGGACGATCCCTCGACCTTCTTCATGGAGCTGGAGGCGTCGTCGCCGCCCGAGCCGCCCCCGCCGCTGGACGCCGCCTCGTACAGGGCGCCGGTCAGAAGAGCCACCCCGGCCACCGACGCGGCCAGCAGCAGTCCGGGCCGTCGCTTGCGCGGGCGCGGATCGCGGTAGACGGCGGGCGATGTTTCACGTGGAACATGGGTGCTCGACGATGTTTCACGTGAAACACGCTGACTCGGCAAGGTGGCGTCGAGCAGGGCCTCGGCGGCCAGCGCCGCGTCGATCCGGCCGGCCACGTCGGCGGGCATCCGGGTCGGCCCCGGCAGTGTGCCCAGCAGGTCGCGGATCTCCGTCAAGGAGGCCAGGACGTCCGCACACAGGGCGCAGCCGGTGAGGTGCTCCCGGACTTCGGCGGCGCGCCGGGGTGGGAGCAGCCCCTCGGTCAGGTCGGAGATCTCGGTGACCTCGGGATGGGGGTCCGTTCCCGAACCCGTCGTCGCTGTCATCGGTGGCCACCTCCGCCCTGCTCTGTTCCCGTCTCTGTGACGGATGTCCCCTCCGCCCGGTTCCTTCCCCCGCTGTCGACGGCGCTATCCATGCCGTCGGCCCGCAGATGGGTGAGGAGCGGCAGCAGCCGGGCGCGCCCGCGGGCGCATCTGCTCTTCACGGTGCCGGTCGGCACGTCCAGCAGCGCGGCAGCCTCGGCGACGGGGTAGCCCTGCATGTCCACCAGGACGAGGGCGGCCCGCTGCTCGGGCGGCAGCGTGGACAGTGCAGCCAGTAGTTCCCGGTGGAGTTCCCCGCGCTCGGCCGGCGCCTCGGCCGACTCGTGCGGCTCCATCAGGGCCTCGAAGTTCCCGTCGTCGGCGATCGGGGCGGTGCGGCGGGATGCGGTCCGGCGAACGCGGTCCAGGCAGGCGTTCACCGTGATCCGGTGCAGCCAGGTGGTGACCGCGGACTGGCCGCGGAAGGTGTGGGCGGCCCGGAACGCCGACACCAGCGCGTCCTGGACGGCGTCCGCCGCCTCCTCCCGGTCGCCGAGTGTCCGCAGCGCCACCGCCCACAGCCGGTCCCGGTGCCGGCGCACGAGCTCACCGAAGGCATCGGGCTCGCCCGCCACGTGGCGGGCGAGCAGTTCGGCGTCGTCGGCGTCCGCGAACGGGTTTCCCTGCACCGTCGGCTCCCCCCGTCCGCCGTGCGCTCAGCCCGTGACGCTGATCTCGGTGACCTTGCCGCGGTACTGGCCGTCATCCGTCAGCGGCAGCTTGGTCAGCCATACCAGCAGGAAGCGCGAGGTCAGCTTGGCACCGGGTTTCAGGGTCACCTCGGTGCCGTCCCCGCCGGCCACCTTCGAGAACGCACCGAGATCGGTGGGCATCGTGGTGGTGCCCGCGGAGGCCGCCATCAGCTGGACCGAGGTGTCCCCCAGGAAGCCGACCTTCACCGCGCTGACGTTGTGGGCGCTGCCCAGGTCCAAGATGATTCCGACGCCGGACTTGAGCCCCCCGAAGTCGGGTCGGCCCAAATAGTTCTGGGTCTGCCAGAAGGTGGACGGGTCCTTGTCGAACGCCTTCGGCACCTGGGTGGGGTTCTCGCCGTTGCTGCCCTGCGGGTCGAAGTCCTTGCCGCGGACGATGGCGACCGGACCGACCGCGGGCCGGGCGGCCTGCTGCTGACCGCCGCCGTTCTGGCCGGCCGGCGGGGTGCTCCCGGACCGGTTCTCGTTGGACTGCAGCGCGTCCGCCAGCTGCCAGCTGCCCAGGCCGATCGCCACGATCACCAGCACGGCGACAGCCCACTTCAGTGCCTTGCCGGTACGGCCGGGCAGCGCGGGAGGCAGTACTTCGGGCGCGTTCAGCGGCGCCCGGGCCGGGCGGCCGGGCGCCGGGGGCGGCTGCTGGAAAGCGGCGGGCCGGTACACTGGCGCGGCATGCTCCGGCGGCCGGATCCGGGGGACGCCCGCGATGGCCTTAGCCAGCTCCTCCGGGGTGGTGCAGGGCGGCTCCTCCCGGGAGGCGGTCGCGCCGTCGTTCACCAGCGCGCGCATGGCGACCTCGGACAGACCCCGGTGGATGCCCGCCCGGACCTGGTCGGGTGCGACCAGGCCGACGCCCTTGGGCAGGCCGGTGAGGCCGTGCGCGTCCTCCTCGTAGGGCCAGCGCTGGGTCAAGGAGGCGTAGAGCAGCGCACCGATCGCCTCGGTGTCCTGCCGCTGGGGCCCCTCCGAGTTGAGCCCGCGCAGCGCGGCGGCGACGGCCAGCCCGCGGATGCGGTACTGCCCGGAGACCGTCCGCAGTACCGCGCCCGGGTCGAGGCGCAGATGCGCCAGTCCCTCGCGGTGCGCGGCCGCCATGCCCTGGGATACCTGACTGGCCATCTGGTACGCCTCGTGGGGCTCCAGCGGACCGGCGATCAGCAGGTCGGCCAGCGAGGTGGCGTCGGGCAGCCACTCGTGGATGACGTACACCAGGTCGTTCTCCTCGACGGCGTCGAGGACTTGGACGAAGCGCGCGTCGCCGAGCAGAGCGGCGGAACGGGCCGCTGCCATCACCTGGCGGGCGCGTGCGTGGTCGGCGGGCAGGATGTGGATGCCGACCGCGCGGCGGAGCTTCTCGTCCACCGCGCGCCAGCTGCTGAAGCCGTCCACCCGGGTCACGCATTCCGCCAACTGGTAGCGGCGGGCCAGCTTGTGACCGCTGTGCAGTTCCGGCGGTGTGCTGCGGGCGGCGGGACGCACGGGGTGCGCGGCGCCGCCGGTCGCGGTCGCGGCTTTGACTTCGGCTTCGGCTTCGGCTTCGGTTTCGCCTTCGGCCAGTGCGGCGGCGGGCTTGTCGGGTCCGCCGGCGGTGTTCACGCGGTCCGGCCCGGCTTCGCCGGGGGTGTCGGTGTCGGGCGCGGCGGCCCGGGTGTTGTCGCCGGTCGCCGCGTCCGCGGCGAGCAGGACGGTGGTCGGCTGCTCCTCCGCCGCGGCCGAGGCCGCGGCGCCGTCGGTTGTGCCGTCGGTCTGGTCATCAGTCGTCGTTCCGCCGGATGTGGCGTCGCCCAGTTGCGCGACAGGCGGCGTCTCGCCGCCCTCATTGGCCACTCCGACGGCGGCCGTGCTCCGATCCGCCACCGTCGTTCCTGCCTCCCCATCCATTGCGCGATCTCACGTCCAGCCGAAGACAATTGTGCCCGCACTCCACCGCTATGCACGACACACAGAGGGCCGTGATGGTTGCGCGGCAGCGCGCTCGGGGTGGTTCGCCGCCGGGATCAGCGTCCGAGGCGGCCCCGCACCATACCGATCATCGCGGTCATCTCCTCGATCCTCATCCGCTTGGCGGCGACGACGAACAGACCGAGCAGCAGCACACCGCCGACCAGGAGGGCCGCGAAGGATCCGACCGCGCCGGTGCCGAGCGCGCCCCGGACGATGTAGACCGCGACTCCGGCCACGGCCGCGGCCGGGATGCAGGCACCGACCAGCCGGGCGTAGGTCCGGATCACCCGCCGCCCGTCCAGGTCGCCGTTGAGACGGCCGCGCAGCCGCTTGGCGGCCACTCCGACGCCGACCGCGTAGGCGAGGCCGTAGGCGAAGCCCATGCCGACCACGGCCCAGCGGGCCGGCAGCACCAGGAAGCAGATACCGGCGGCCGCCGCGTTGACGGCGGCCACGATCACCGTGTTGTAGAAGGGGGTGCGGGTGTCCTCGAAGGCGTAGAAGCCGCGCAGGATCACGTACTGCACCGAGAAGGGGATCAGGCCCACGCCGAAGGCCATCAGGATGAAGCCGATGTTCATGGCGGAATCGGCGCCGGTACTGGCGTAGAGCAGTCCGCACATCGGCACGCCGAGGGCGAGGAAGGCGAAGCCGGCCGGCACCATGGCCACCGCCGAGGTGCGCAGGCCGTAGGAGATGTCGTCGCGGACGGCGGTGACGTCCCCGTCGGCGGCGGCCCGGGAGATCCGCGGCAGGACCGCCGCCATCACCGAGACGGTGATGATGGCCTGCGGCATCTGCCAGATCAGCAGCGCGTTGTTGTAGGCGGTGATGCCGGTGCCCTGGTAGCCGTCCTTGTCGGCGTTGGAGCCCGCCCAGGTGGCCAGCTGGGTGACGACGATCAGGCCGGCCTGATTGGCCAGGACGAAGAAGAAGGTCCACTTGGCGAGCTTGGCGGCCTTGCCCAGGCCGTGCCCGCGCCAGTCGAACCGGGGCCGGAACTTGAAGCCGGCGTCCCGCAGGTAGGGCAGCATCGCCAGTGACTGCACGACCAGGCCGAGCAGTGTGCCCAGCCCCAGCAGCCGGGCGCCTTCCGGGGTGATGGTGGTGGCGTCCATCCGCGTGGTGCTGTAGGAGCCGTAGACCCAGATGAACATCAGGAAGGTGAAGATCACCACGATGTTGTTCAGGACCGGCGTCCACATCATCGCGCCGAAGCGGCCGCGGGCGTTGAGCACCTGGCCCATCACCACGTGCACGCCCATGAAGAAGATGGTCGGCAGGCAGTAGCGGGCGAAGGTGATCGCCACGTTGTAGGTGTCGGGATTGTCGGCGATCTTCGCCGACATCAGCCGGACCAGCAGCGGCGCCGCGATCACGGTGACCGCCACGATGCCGCCGAGCAGCACCATCACGACGGTGAGCAGCCGGTTGGCGTACGCCTGGCCGCCGTCGTCGTCGTCCTTCATCGCGCGGACGAGCTGCGGGACGAAGACGGAGTTGAGGCCGCCGCCGATGGTGAGGATGTAGATCATCGTCGGCAGTACGTTGGCCACCGCGTAGGAGTCGCCGAGGGTGGCGACACCGATCGCGGCGGCGATCACCAGCGTGCGGACGAAGCCGGTGACGCGGGAGACCAGGGTGCCCGCCGCCATCAGGGCGCTGGACTTCAGGACACTGCCGGCCCGCCCGCCACTGGTGGCGGGGGCGGCGACGGGCACCGCGGCGGTCGCGTCCAGCGGTGCCTCGGCGGCTGTCCCGACAGCGGGCCCGGCGGGCGGACCCACCGGGCCGGCCGGGCCGCCGGGCCCGCCCGGCTGCTGCCCCTGAGGCTGCTGGTACGGGTAGCCGTACCGCGGGTCGTAGCCCTGTTGCCCGTACCCGTGGGCGCCCTGCCCGTACTGGGTCTCGTTCCACTGCGGGTCCACGTAGGCGGGGAACTGGCCGGTCTGGTAGACGCTCTGCCCGTAGGCCGGCTCCTGGTAGGTCGGCTCCGAGAAACCCGTGCCCGTGTTGTCCGCGGGCGCCTGCGGATACGCCTGCGGGTAGCCGTACGGCTGCTGCTGTTGCGGCTGCTGGTAACCCTGCTGGGGCGGGTACTGCTGCTGCGGATAGCCCCCCTGGTCGGGGTACGGCTGCTGCGGGGGCTGCTGGCCGTAGTTCTGCCGCGGATCCGGCTGCTGCGGCTGCTGGTGCGGCTGCTGGTGCTGCCGCGGGTCCGGCTGCCGAGGGTCCTGGGGCTGCGCCGGAGCGCCGCCGGCACCCTGCTCGCGGAAGAGATGGGCGTACGGGTCTTCCGGCTGCTGCTCCTGGCCCGCCCGGCTGACGAGGTCGTCCACTCCTACGTACTGGGTGGCCGCGTTGTCGCCGTAGGGCATCTGCGGGTAGCCGGAGCGCTGCCAGTGCTGGCCGCCGTCCGGCTCGGGCGGCGGCGGTGGGTGCGCGGCCCGGTCGTAGAGGGCCTCGTCCACCGGGTCCTGCGCTGTGGGCCCCTGCTGCTGGTAGGGGTCGTAGGCGTAGGTGTTCTGCACATAGGGGTCGGGTGGAGCGGGACGCTGCTCGGGCTGGGGAGGCATCTGGCCCGCAGAGTCGCGATCACCGTCATACGGCGCGTTCATCAGTGCCCCACCTTATTGTCCGCCGGCTATCCGTCCACCTTCTCACCTGTTGACGACGGCTCCGGACTTTGCGGTGAGGTGTCAGCCGCAGGGTCACCCGGCTGCCCCGCTCCGGCGCCTTGCATCTCACCGTCGCCCTCGTCCCCGCCGCTTCCGCCGGCGCCGCTCGTTTTCCCGGAACCGCCCTCGGAACCGCCGTCACCGCCGTCGGCAGCGGCCTGGCGCTTGCGCTGACGGTAGATCCGGACCCCCGCGAGCACCAGCAGCAGAAGTCCTGCCGCGATGATCAGCATCACCAGGTCGGTGACCTTGGTGATCTTGATGTTGAAGGTGACCGCGTCGTCCTTCGAGCCGTACAGGGCACCGTTCGCGGTGTAGAGGCTAGCGGTGATCCCGACCTTGCCGTTCGCGGTGGCCGTGGTCTGGAACTTCAGAGTACGGCTGTGTCCGCCGTCGACGGTGATCGGCTGCAGCGGATTCTTGATCTTCAGCCGGATGTGGGAGTCGGAGGTCAGCCGCAGGGTCAGCCCGGTGATGGGCTGGCCGAGGTCGTTCTTCACGGTCACCGGGATGGTGCCGCTGCGGCCGGACAGCGTCAGCGGGGTCTTCTTCAGGACATGGACCGCCCCCATCAGCTCCCCGAGGTACTCGTTGATCGAGTTGCGGAAGCCGACGGCGCTGGTGCGGTCGGTGGGATCGGCGGGGTCGGTGGCGCCCTGCGGTGCGAGCCGCCAGCCGGTGGACATCGCCCGCAGCATCGCGTTGCTGAACGGAACCGTCACCCGGTCCTTGATGGTGAGAATCCCCACGAAGCCGTTGAGCTCGGCCTGCGTCCCGCCGAGCTTGCCGAAGTACGGCGCGGACAGCTCCTGCCGGCGCAGTGACTTCGGGTAGGCGGCGGCGGAGGGCACCTTGTGGGATGCCTTGGGGTCCGGGGTCGACTTGGCGGCGTCGTTGAAGGACACGGTCTCGGCCCAGGAACTGTTGTCGACGACCTGGGTGATCGCGGCCGCCATCGCCTGCGCCTGCGAGACCGACGGCGTCCGCTGCGGGGCGACCAGCACGTCCCGTTGCCGCTGCGGGGCCTGCATGGTGATCAGCAGCGTCTGGGCGACGAAGTTCTGCACCGCGGCCTGCGCGGCGCCGGCGTAGAGCATGTTGCCGCTGAAGGCGTTGGACAGCGAGGCGTCGGCGACCACCGCGGTGGTGCCGCCGCCGATCGGCCGGGGCGCCGACGGTGTGTAGCCGACCGCCCCGTCGGAGAAGGTGTCGCTGCGGGCGATGATCCGGCTCGCTCCGCTGTTGCGGGCCACCGACACGATGGACGGGTCTATGGCGCCGTTCACCGGCCAGGCGACATTGGCGTCGGACTTCACTCCGAGGATCGTGTCGGTGGTGATCTTTCCGAGGCTGAGCCCGGTCTTGACGCGGTCCACGGCCTTGAGAGGGCCGGCGCCGTGCTGCGCGTCGGCACCGGTCGTGGCGGCGTGGTGCGCGAGCGAGGCGATGTCGGTGTCGCCGAAGGGCAGCGAGATCACCTGGGGGGCACCCGAGACGGCGGTACGCAGGGCGTTCAGCCAGTTCTTGGCGTCGGCGGTGCCGGTGCCGAGGGTGGTCCTGACGATGTGCCCGGAGGCGTCCTCCTCGGCCACCACGCGGTAGGGCTTCGTCATCGCCTCCACCGACGCGAGCAGATCGGGGTCGACGACCCAGGTGACCGGCAGGTCCTTGGCCAGGTCCACCATCTCCTGGAGCCGGCCGCCGGGCTTGAGCTCGTCGGCGAGCTTGTCGTCGAGGAAGATCGGGCTCTGCTGGGAGTCGCTGTCGCCCTGCGGCGCGATGTGCGGCTTGTCGATCAGCGGCCACAGATAACTGATCCGGGTCGGCTTGGCGTCCCCCTGCTGATACCAGGGCAGGAAGGTCCGGGCGATGCCGAGCACGTGCTGGTAGGGCTCGGGCGCGGTCTGGCCGTCGAGGGTGACGGACAGCTGGTAGACGCCGCTGCTGCCGAGCCCGAGGGCGCTCACCGGGATCTTGAGGCTGAAGGCGGTGGTGAGTCCGGCGCCGAGGTTCTCGACGTGCGCGGTGTGCCCGTCGATGTCGGCCGAGCCGTCCAGGTCGGAGTTGTAGCCGCCGCGGTTGAGGACGTCCTTCACCGCGCTGCGGGTGCCCAGCGGGCCGCCGCTGCCCAGTCGCACGCCGATGTGCGCGTCGGTGATCTCGGACCTGCTGTTGTTCACCACGGTGCCGGAGACGGTCAGTGAGCCGTCCGAGGCCGGTACGGCGGGCTCCAGGCCGTTCAGGCTCAGTGCGGCGGTGTGGGAGCCGGTCGGCGTCCGCGCCTGCGAGCCGGTCGCCTGGACGCCTTGCAGGAGCCCTGTGAGGAGGGCGGCCCCGGTCAGGAGCGCCATGAACCGCGGCAGTCGCCGTCGTCGGTCCCACGGGGCTCTTCCGAGTGCCTGTGCCGCCTCGCCCACGCGTTCGCCGTCCCTCGTCGTCGTCGGTCGTCGCTCGTCCGTCGGATGTGCGTGCTGGCATGTTAACGAGCGGCGCTGTGGCAAAGTGCTGCGGAGTCCAGCATGCGGCAGCGCGGGAAATCCCGGCGCCGGGGGCCGCTGCGGACCCGTACCCTTTTGCGTTGTGCCGAATGCCAACAATGCCGCCCAGACCCAGCAGACCCCTCACGAGGTCGAGCCCGTAGCCGAGGATCTCGGCCGGCGCTTCCGTGACGCAGGCTTCCAGCTCGCCCTTGTCGGCGGATCGGTCCGGGACACCTTGCTGGGCCGGCTGGGGCACGATCTCGACTTCACCACCGACGCGCGGCCCGAGCAGGTGCTGAAGATCCTCCGGCCCTGGGCGGACGCGGTGTGGGAGGTCGGCATCGCCTTCGGCACCGTCGGCGCCCGCAAGGACGAGGCCGGGCCCGCCGGGCGGAGCTTCCAGATCGAGATCACCACGTACCGCTCGGAGTCATACGACCGCACCTCGCGCAAGCCCGAGGTCTCCTACGGCGACAGCATCGAGGACGACCTGGTCCGCCGCGACTTCACGGTGAACGCGATGGCGGTCGCGCTGCCCGGCGGCGCCTTCATCGACCCCTACGGCGGCCGGGGGGATCTGGCGGCCCGCACACTGCGCACCCCTGGTACGCCCGAGGCGTCCTTCTCCGACGACCCGCTGCGGATGCTGCGAGCGGCCAGGTTCGCCGCCCAGTTGGACTTCACGGTCGCGCCCGAGGTGGTCGCCGCGATGACGGAGATGGCCGACCGGATCGGCATCGTCTCGGCCGAGCGGATCCGCGACGAGCTGAACAAGCTGATCCTGTCCGACCACCCCATCAAGGGGCTGCGGCTGCTGGTGGACACCGGGCTGGCCGACCGGGTGCTGCCCGAGCTGTCGGCGCTGCGGCTGGAGCTGGACGAGCACTTCCGGCACAAGGACGTCTACGAGCACAGCCTGACCGTGCTGGAGCAGGCCATCGACCTGGAGACGGACGGCCCCGACCTGATCCTGCGGGTGGCCGCGCTGCTGCACGACATCGGAAAGCCGAGGACCCGGCGCTTCGAGCAGGACGGCCGGGTCTCCTTCCACCACCACGAAATGGTGGGAGCCAAGATGACCAAGACCAGGATGACGCAGCTGAAGTACCCCAATGACCAGATCAAGGACGTCTCCCGGCTGGTCGAGCTGCACCTGCGCTTTCACGGCTACGGCAGCGGCGAGTGGACCGACTCCGCGGTGCGCCGGTACGTGCGGGACGCCGGGCCGCTGCTGGAGCGGCTGCACAAGCTGACCCGTTCCGACTGCACGACGCGCAACAAGCGCAAGGCCGAGGCACTGTCCCGTACCTACGACGGCCTGGAGGAGCGGATCGCGGAGCTCCGGGAAAAGGAGGAGCTGAACGCGATCCGCCCGGACCTCGACGGCAACCAGATCATGGCGATCCTGGCGGTTCCGCCCGGTCCGGCGGTCGGGAAGGCCTACCAGTATCTGCTGGAGCTGCGGCTGGAGAACGGCCCCCTGGGCGAGGAGGCGGCGACCGAGGCCCTCAGGAAGTGGTGGTCGGAGCAGGGCTGAGCCCGGCCTCGGCGGTTGCGATGTTCCACGTGGAACACGGGTCGATGTTCCACGTGGAACATCGCCGGCACGCGGCGCTCCGAGCCGCAAAGCCCACGAAGCCCGCGAAGGCCGTGAAGCCCGCGAAGAGGGCCCGTTGTTCCACGTGGAACAACGGGCCCTCTTCGCACGGTCCGGCCCCTACGTGCGCAGACCCGCGTTGTCCGGCGTCAGCCTCTCGACCCGGATGACGGTGACCGCGACGGCGGCGTAGATGAGGGACAGCGCGATGATCAGCGCGGCGGACCGGCCGTCCGGTGGCAGTACCAGCGCCGCGACCGCCGCCGCGCCGACGAAGGCGACATTGAAGGCGACGTCGTAGAGCGAGAAGACCCGACCTCGGTAGCCGTCCGCGATCCGGGTCTGCACCACGGTGTCGGTCGCTATCTTCGCCCCCTGCGTGGTGACGCCGAGCGCGAAGGCGGCCAGCATCATCGGAGCCGGGGTGAAGGTCAGCGCGAGCGGGGGCAGCAGGACCGCCGAGGCCGCCGAGCAGCCGGTGATCCAGCCCGCGGCGCCGAAGCGGGCGGTGGCCCAGGAGGTGATGACCGCCGCCGCGAAAAATCCGGCGGCCGAGATGCCGACCGCGAGACCCAGCAGTGCCAGTCCGGCGTCGCTGTCGGACGGGTCGGACCAGGCGTAGCGGCAGAGCATCAGCAAGGTGACGGTGAGCGCGCCGTAGCAGAACCGCATGGCTGTCATCGCGGACAGCGCCTGCCGGGCGGCGGGGCGCTGCCGCAGATACGCCAGGCCGTCGGCGAGTCCGCGGGCGGTGGAGGCGAGGGCGGCGCCGAGCCGTGGGCCGTTGTCCAGCAGGTCCGGCCCCAGCAGTTCGCGGCCGAGGGTGAGGGCGGACAGTCCGGCGCACAGGTACAGCGCGCCGCCGAGCAGCACGGTGGCCGCGTTCGCGCCGGCGCCCGAAGGAAGGAACAGGTGCACCAGGAAGGCCGCGCCGCCGCCGACCGTTGCCGCGAGGGTGCCCGCGGTGGGTGTGAGCGAGTTGGCGGTCACCAGCCGTTCGGTGTCCACCACCCGGGGCAGCGCGGCGGACAGTCCGGCCAGCACGAAACGGTTGACGCCGGTGACGGACAGCGCGGACAGATAGAACAGCCAGGCCGGCACATGCAGCAGGATCAGCGCGGCGGTGCCGCAGGACAGGAGCGCGCGCAGCAGATTGCAGTAGAGCAGCACCTGCCGGCACCGCCAGCGGTCCAGCAGCACCCCGGTGAACGGCCCGAACAGCGAGTAGGGCAGCAGCAGTACGGCCATCGCGGAGGCCACCGCGCCCGGCGATGCCTGCTGTTCGGGGGAGAAGACCACGTAGGCGGCGAGCGCGACCTGGAAGACGCCGTCGGAGAGCTGGGACAGCAGGCGCACCACCAGCAGCCGTCTGAAGTCGGGCAGCCTCAGCAGGACCCGCAGATCGCGCGCAACGGACATGGGACCAGCCTCACACGACAGGGAAGGCCCCGGGGAAGCACCCCGGGGCCTTTCACCTGTGCCGGAATCAACAGATCATGCGGAATCCGCTGATCAGCGCTCGACCTCGCCGCGGATGAACTTCTCCACGTTGTCGCGGGCCTCGTCGTCGAAGTACTGCACCGGCGGGGACTTCATGAAGTACGAGGACGCCGACAGGATCGGGCCGCCGATGCCGCGGTCCTTGGCGATCTTCGCGGCACGCACCGCGTCGATGATGACGCCGGCCGAGTTCGGGGAGTCCCAGACCTCGAGCTTGTACTCCAGGTTCAGCGGGACGTCGCCGAAGGCGCGGCCTTCGAGCCGGACGTAGGCCCACTTGCGGTCGTCGAGCCACTGGACGTAGTCCGACGGGCCGATGTGGACGTTCTTGGCGCCCAGGTCGCGGTCGCGGATCTGCGAGGTGACGGCCTGCGTCTTGGAGATCTTCTTGGACTCCAGGCGCTCGCGCTCCAGCATGTTCTTGAAGTCCATGTTGCCGCCGACGTTCAGCTGCATGGTGCGCTCCAGCACGACACCGCGGTCCTCGAAGAGCTTGGCCAGCACGCGGTGCGTGATGGTCGCGCCCACCTGGGACTTGATGTCGTCACCGACGATCGGCACACCGGCCTCGGTGAACTTGTCCGCCCACTCCTTGGTGCCGGCGATGAAGACCGGGAGGGCGTTGACGAAGGCGACCTTGGCGTCAATGGCGCACTGGGCGTAGAACTTCGCCGCGTCCTCGGAGCCGACCGGCAGGTAGCAGACGAGGACGTCGACCGCGCGGTCCCGGAGGATCTCGACGATGTCGACCGGGGTCTCGTCGGACTCCTCGATGGTCTCGCGGTAGTACTTGCCGAGGCCGTCGAGGGTGTGGCCGCGCTGCACGGTCACACCGGTCTGCGGCACATCGGCAATCTTGATGGTGTTGTTCTCGCTGGCACCGATGGCGTCCGCGAGGTCGAGACCGACCTTCTTCGCGTCGACGTCGAAGGCGGCGACGAACTCGACGTCACGCACGTGGTAGTCACCGAACTGCACGTGCATGAGACCAGGCACCTTGCCGTCCGGGTCGGCGTCCTTGTAGTACTCGACACCCTGCACCAGCGACGTGGCGCAGTTGCCTACGCCAACGATGGCTACGCGAACCGAACCCATACCGGTTGCTCCCTGTTTGATCGTCACGCGGTTCCCCGGTCCCCGGGTCGGCCGCCGTTCTCTTGGTTGTTGTCGTGCTCGTGCTCGGCGGAGGGCCGCTCGACGCGTCCGGTCCGCTCGGTCTCGATCAGCTCATTGAGCCAGCGGACTTCGCGCTCCACCGATTCCATGCCGTGCCGCTGCAGCTCGAGCGTGTAGTCGTCGAGCCGTTCGCGGGTGCGTGCCAAGGAGGCACGCATCTTCTCCAGGCGCTCCTCCAGACGGCTGCGCCGCCCTTCCAGGACACGCATCCTGACGTCTTTCGACGTCTGGCCGAAGAAGGCGAAACGGGCGGCGAAGTGCTCGTCCTCCCAGGCGTCGGGGCCGGAGTGGGCGAGCAGCTCCTCGAAGTGCTCCTTGCCCGCGGCCGTCAGCCGGTAGACGATCTTCGCCCGGCGGCCGGCGAGGGGAGCGGCGGGCGGATCGCTGTCCGCCGCCGTCTCCTCGATCAGCCAGCCCTGGATGACCAGCGTCTTCAGACAGGGATACAGCGTCCCGTAACTGAAGGCGCGGAACACCCCGAGCGAGGTGTTGAGCCGCTTGCGCAGCTCGTAGCCGTGCATCGGAGACTCCCGAAGCAGTCCGAGAATCGCGAATTCGAGGATTCCCGAGCGCTTGCTCAATCCCTCGTCCCCTCGTCCGCGTACCGAGCGGCCTGCTGCCGCCCGTCCCGGTCCGGCTACCGTGTTGACAGTGTCTCAGCCCGATGTATCGAGCCGATACATCGTGACGATAGAACGGCCCGACACATCACGCAAGGCGAGTTGCGGTGAGCGGCGTCACATCGGCGAATCTGTGAGTCCCCAACTGTCCGATATGCGATGAACGTTCGTGTCCCGAGCCTTTTGAGCGTGCGTACTCTGTTCGGCATGCGAAGCACGGGGAACCCTGGGACGCCCGCACGCGTCTTGATCCTCGGTGCGGTGCGACCTGACCCAGTCGCACGCAGGGGGACCGACCCGAATGTCATCGTTGCCTTCAGGCCATCCCGCCTGTCGAGGAGTAGCTGTTCATGAGCGAGCACCGTCGCAAGCCGCCGCC
>NZ_FMCH01000038.1 GCF_900091855.1 Streptomyces sp. DvalAA-14 | reverse complement strand
AGGGGCCGCGCTCCCGCCAGGGGCAACCTGCCGGCCGAGGTGAGCCTCCCCGCCAGGGGCAACGTGCCGGCCGAGGTGAGCCTCCCCGGCAGGGGGACGGCTCCGCTTGTGCCCGGCCGCCACGGTGCGACACTGGTTGTCTGGCCGAACGGCCGGCACGTGGCAGGACGCCGCCCGCCGGCGGACGCCATCGGCGCCCACGGACGCCAACAGAAAGGTTCTGCCATGCAGCGAGCCGATCTCCCCGCCCCCGAAACCGGGATGTACCTCACCCACTTCCTGACCGTCCGCGATGTGGCCCGGTCGCGGTCCTTCTACACGGATGTCCTCGGCGGCACGGTGGTGCTGGAGGAGAACCCCTGCATCGTCAAGCTCGCCAACGGCTGGATCATCATGAACCCCGGCGGCGGGCCCACCCCCGACAAGCCGGACGTGACCCTGCGCCCGCCGGACGACCCGCACACCGTCTCCAGCTTCCTCAACCTGCGGGTGGCCGACATCGAGCGCTGCTACCGCGAGTGGGGCGCCAAGGGCGCGCAGTTCCTCACCCCGCCCATCGACCGGAAGGCCGAACTGCGCTGCTACGTGCGTGATCCGGACGGCTACCTGATCGAGGTGGGCCAGGCCACCGGGCTGCTCAACGGAATCCTCGCCGACCCGCCGGCCGAGGAGACCTGACGCCGGTTCCGCGCCGAGTTGAGGCCGGCTCCTCGCCGGCCGTCCGCGTTCCCCGTCAGTCGATGAGGCGCGCGCGCCGCCAGATCGGCTCGGACCACCGGTCGAGGATGCCGAGCTCGCGGAACAGGGCAACGGCCTTGCGGGACCAGGTGGCCGTCGCGCGGTGCCAGTGCGGGTTGGCGGCGGCGGCGCGGTGGGCGGCGCGTGCGTCCAGCCCGGCGAGGGCGTACATCCGGGGTGGGACCGCCTCGCGCACCATGAAGGCGCAGGTGACGGCCAGCGCCTGAGCCAGGGCGGCACGGCGGGCGGGGCCGAACGCCCGGCAGCTGTGGCGGAGTTCGGCCGACGCGTAGCCGATGTGCCGGGCCTCTTCGATCACATGGATCCGGGAGACGGAACGGGCCAGCGGTTGCAGACTCTCGTCGCGCATCACTTCGCGCTGGGCGGCCTCGATGAACTCCTCGACGAACAAGGTGGTGGCGAGCAGCAGCGGGACGCAGTTCGTCCGCAGCAGCCACCGGCCGAGCCGCCGCGCGGCCGGGCCGACCTGGGTCGGGTGGCCGGTGAGGGTCAGGTAGCGGCCGAACATGATCGAGTGCCGGCACTCGTCGGCGACCTCGGTCAGCGCGTACTGGGCGTGCCGGGTCGCGGGGTCCTCGTCGTAGACATGCCGGATCAGGCCCTCCATCAGCATGAGTTCGCCCCACAGGGTCCAGGTGAGCAGGCCGGCGAACTGCCGGGTGCACAGGGCGGCCTGCTCCTGTGGGCCGAGGCTGTCCCACAGGGCGGTGCCGTACAGCGAACAGCGGTGCGGCGGCATCGCCGGCCGGCCGGGGTCGATCGGCTCGTCCCAGGCGATCTCGGTGAGCGGGTCGTGGGAGTGCCGTACGGAGGCACGCAGGAGTCGTTCCGCGAGCTGCTCACGGTCGAGGGGAGCGGCGGTGCGGTGCATGGTGGCCTCCTGGGTGCGTCCGGGATCGGCGGGAACGGCGGGAACGGCGGGGAGCAGCG
>NZ_FMCH01000109.1 GCF_900091855.1 Streptomyces sp. DvalAA-14 | reverse complement strand
CGGCCGCGGTGTCCGACGGATCGAGCCCCGGGCGCAGTTCGCCGGCCGCGACACCCTCGGCGACCACCTCGGCCAGGCGCCCGCGCAGCCAGGCGAAGGTCTCCTGGACCGGCTGCCGCAACTCCTCGCCGGCCACGACGTCCGGGTCCATCGTCAGCCGGCCGACCCGGCAGCCGCGCAACGGATCACGCTCGCGCAGCAGATAGGCATCCAGCCGCTCGGCCGGCGTGCCGCCGGACGACAGCAACTCGTCGGCCTGGCCGCGCAACTCCGCCGCGCTGCGCCGCATGGCCGCCAGCGCCAGATCGGGCTTGCCCCGGAAGTGGTGGTACATGCTGCCCTGGCCGGCGCCGGCCCGCTCCTGGATGGCGCGCGGGCTGGTCCCGACGTAACCGCGCTCCCACAGGAGCTCTTGCGCGCTTTCGATCAGGCGTTCGGCGGTGTCCATGCTCAGCAGTGTACATACTAGTAGGTACAGCGAACGCCCGTACAAAGAGCGGCGGGTCCTCCCGCCGCTCGGCGCCGCTCCTGCGACTCCTCCGCCGACCTCCGCCAGGCCCCCTGAGTTCAGCCCCGGCGGAACTCCACTTCCGCGGCCTTGAGCACCGTGCCGAAGCGCGGGAAGTCCAGCGCCACCGTGGACTCGTGCTCGGCGGCCGTCATGCCGGACATCGCGTCCGCGGCGAAGACCAGGTCGTAGCCGAGGTCGGCGGCGGCCCGCGCGGTGGACTCCACGCTCAGATGGGTGGCGATCCCGGCCAGGACGAGGGTGCGTACCCCGCGTTCCTGGAGCCCGGCGTGCAGAGCCGTGTCCTGGAAGGCGCCGACGGTGTGCTTGACCACCACCAGGTCCGCGGCGTCGGCCACTTCGGCCACCAGGGCGCTGCCCGGCGGCTGGTGCGCCGCGCCGGCCCGCTGCCCGCGGACCGCCACCACGGGCGCCCCCGCACCGCGGAAGGTCCGGGCCAGCCCGAGTGCGGCCTCCAGCACGGCCGCGCCCGGGTACGGGGCCAGCGGCAGCGCGACCATACGGTCCATCAGGTCGATCAGCACCAGGGCGGTGCGCGCGGGGTCGAGCCCGGGAGCCGGCGGGGACATGCGTTCGGCGCCGCCCCGGCGACCGTGATCATGTGCGGTCATGATCGGACCCTACCCGGCGGATCACTTCCGCGCCCGATGATCCAACGCGCAGGCATGATAGGGAAGTTGGGGGATTCCGGTCGGCCGGGACGATGCCCGGCTTACCCGTACGGGTGCCGCAGCGGGCGGCTTCCGGCTTCTCGCACCCACCCGCGGTCGCGGCCGATAGGCTGGCCGGGTACGACGACGTGGTACGTGGGAGAGGAGCGCGGACGTGGCGGAGAGCACCATCGGACAGCCGTTGGCGAACGGGAAGAAGCCGCAGGTCGACCTGACGGACGCCGAGTGGCTGTCCAGCAGCCAGGGCACCGGCGATGTGCAGATCGCCTTCGTGGAGGGCTACATCGCCATGCGCGACGGCCGGAACCCCGACGGCCCGGCGCTGATCTTCACCCCCGCCGAGTGGCGTGCCTTCGTCCTGGGCGCGCGGGACGGCGAGTTCGACCTCACCTGACCCTCTGCGGCGTCCGCGCCCCGCCGCCCCGCCGTTACGGCGCGAAGCGGCGGGGCGCCGTCGTGTCCTGACCCGCGGGCCGGTGCGGGCGGCCGTCATGGGCGCCGGTCCGCTACGGCCAGGGGCTCAGCGCGGGCAGCGGGTCACCGGTCAGCCGGCCCACCGGGTGCCGTCCCGCCAGCCAGGCGGCAAGATCGGTGCTCCGGCCCCGGACGGCCAGCGGCGTACCCCTGCCCAGCGTCCACGTCCACGGGCCGTCGCTCGCGGTGAGGGTCAGGGCGACCCCGATCGGCAGCCGGGCGGCCAGGAAGTCGACCAGGTGCGCGCAGAACGGCTGCGACCAGTCGGAGACACCGGGGCCGAGCAGCGTGTCGGCGGTGTGGATCTCCAACTCCCGCCACCAGGCGAGCCCGGCGTCCAGCAGTACGCCGTCCCGGTAGCGCACCGGGCGCTGCCAGTCGTCGGGACCGACCGCGGACCAGGACGCCTCGACCTCGTCCAGCGCGTCGGTGAGAGCCGCGCGCAGTGCCGCCGCGTCGCGCCGGTGCCCTGCCTCGATCGCCGCGTCGCGGGCGGGCCGGCCGCCGTCGTAGACATCGATCAGCCGGCCGCGCGGGGCATACCGCGCCTGGCGCGCCAGCGCCAGGCCGACACCTTCGATGTGGGACAGCACATGGCCGCGGGTCCAGCCGGGCAGGGCGCTCGGCTCGCGCACCGCCTCGTCGGTGAGGCCGCCCAGCAGCTTCCGCAGCCGGAGCTGGCCGGTGTCGAGCGCGGACTGCAGGTCGGCCGGATCGATCGTCCGCGGGGTCACGGCCACAGCAGCCCCCGCTCCCAACCGGCGTCCGTACGGCGGTACTCGACGCGGGTGTGCCGGCGCTCGCGGTCGCCCTGCCAGAACTCGACCTCGTCGGCGCGCAGCGTGAAGAGGGTCCAGCCGGGGGCCACCAGGCCCGGATCGCGCTCGATCCGCTCGGCGGCGGAGCGTACCGCCGCGTCCCGGCTTGCCAGGTCCGCCAGCGGGGTGCTCTGCCGGCCGATCAGGGCTTCGGCGCGGGCGCCGGGGGAGCGGGCCAGGAAGTCGGCGGCGGAGTCCTCGGCGCCGGCCGGTGCCACGCTGCCGCGCACCCGGATCTGGCGGGCGAGGGCGGGCCAGTAGAAGGTGAGGGCCGCTTGCGGGCGGGCGGCGAGTTCGAGGCCCTTGCGGCTGTCGGCGAGGGCGGCGAACTGCCAGCCGTCGGAATCGACGTTCTTGAGGATGAGCACGCGCGCGGACGGGTTTGCGTCGGCGCCAATGGTGGACACGGTCATGGCGTGCGGTTCGCGCACCCCGTCCCGTACGGCCGCGAGCAGCCAGTCGATGAAGAGTTCCTGTGGATCGGCCGGCAGCAGTGCGGTGTCGAACACCGGCAGCTCGCCCGAGAACACCTCAAGTCCGCGCAGCACTTCGCGCAGGTCGGACACGGATACCCCCTCGCTGTTAATGGCGTACGGCGACGATACCATTAACCTATGGACGTTGATCAACTCGCGGTCGGCCTCGCGCTCGATCTTGCGATCACCATCCGGCACGACGGGCGCGGCGGGGTCGCCGACGATCTCGCCGCGCCGGACGGGCTGACCCGGTGGGTCGGCGAGCACGCGGCGGCCCTGCGGGTGCACGGGTACGCGGTGCCCGCGGCCGAGTTCGCCGAAGCCGCCGCCGGCGGCGGCCTCGCCGCGGTCGTCGAGGTCCGTACGGCGGTCCGCGCGCTCTTCGCCCGGGCTGTACGGCCCGGTCCGCCCAGCTCCGCCGACGCCGACCGGCTGCCCTCCGCCGAGCAGGCGCTCGGCCGGCTGAACGCGGCCTCGGCGCTGGTGCCGGTCACCCCGCTGCTCGACTGGCCACCGGACGGGCCGCCCGCCGCCCGCACCGCCGTACCCGGCACCGCGTCCCCCGAAGACCGGCTCACCGCCGCCCTCGCCCGCGCCGCCATCGCCTTCCTGACCGGCCCGGACCGCGAGAAACTGCGCGCCTGCCCGGCCCCGCGCTGCGTCCGCTACTTCATCAAGGAACACCCCCGCCAGGAGTGGTGCAAACCCTCCTGCGGCAACCGCGCCCGCGTCGCCCGCCACCACGCCCGCCACCGCGGCACCCCCGCCTCCACAACGGGCTGACGCCGACCGTCCCCCGCCCGGACCACGGGAACGGCCGCCCGCGCCCAGCAGCCAAAGAGCCCGCCCGCCGACCGCGACGGGCCTCCACGCCAACCCGACGTACCCGCCACCGATGCCGCCTCCTCACGTCGGCCCGCCGACGGCTGGGACCCGGCGTTGGCGGGCCCTGGGGCCGGCCGGAGCCGGTGGGTGTGCCCGCTGGGGGAACCGTCGCCCGCCGCCGGGCCACCCTTCACGTCCAGCCGCCCGGTCCGCGGCGGTTGGGGAACGGTGTCGGCAAGCCGTGCGCGCGGCCGGCGCCGGTAGCCCTCCGCCGCTGAGGCGTCCTTCACCTCCAGCCGCCCGTCTGTGGGCGCAACGGCCCGGCGTTGGGCCGGCGCCGGTGCGGTGTGTCCGCCCACCGGGATCGGCGGCGCGCCGCCGATCCCGCAACCCTCGGGCGCCCGGCGCGAGCCGACCGGCTTACGGGGGGTAACGGGGGGCGCATGCGGGGCGCAAGGGGGCTTTGGGGCGGTGTGCGGGCTGCGAGCGGTAGTGGGGGCGGGGTGGGGCGTGGCAGTGTCCGGTGGTGGGCCGGCCCGAAGGGTGCCTCCGCGGTGCCGCTGCCAGCGCCGTGTCGGTCGTGTCTCCTGCCAGTGGCGGACCGGCACGGCGGCTCGCGGCCAATTACTCCTCGCCGCCTTGCCGTTCTGCCCTCACGCACAGCAGCCGACAGCGTACGCTGTGGTCCCACCGGGTCGGTGGTCGCACGGCACGTCGTGCGCCGGGCGCGCGCCCACCGGAAGCAGGGGGTGCACCATGACGCAGCGTCATCCGGCCAACCGACGCGCGCTTCTCGAACGCGAGGACGAACTCAGCGCCGTCGACGAGGCGCTGGCCGACCTCACCGGCGACCGCGGCCGCCCGCGCGGCGGGCTGCTGGCCTTCGCCAGCCCCGCGGGCATGGGCAAGACCACGCTGCTCAGCGAAGTGCGCAGCCGGGCCGCCGCCCGGGGCTGCGCCGTGCTGTCGGCCCGCGGGGGAGACCAGGAGCAGCAGGTCGCCTTCCACGTGGCGCGGCAGCTGCTCCAGCCCCGGCTGGCCGGCAGCCCCGACCCGGAGATCCGCGCCACGCTGGGCAGTTGGTACGGCATCGTCGGCCCCGCCCTCGGCCTGTGCACCGCGGACGGCCCGGCGCCCGACCCCCAGGGTCTGCGCGACGGACTCGACTGGGTGCTCACCCATCTCACCGTCCAGCACGCCCCGGTGGTGCTCGTACTGGACGACGCGCACTGGGCCGACCCGCAGTCCCTCAACTGGCTGGCCGCGTTCGCGCCCCGGGCCGACGAACTGGCCCTGCTGATCGTTGTCGCCTATCGTCCCGACGAACTCCCGCCCGGCGCCGAGGCGTTCCGCGGCCTGCCGGGCCGGGCCGGCCACCGGCCGATCGGCCTGGCACCCCTCACCGTCGACGCCATCAGCGAACTGGTGCGGGACACGGTCGGAAAGCACGCCGATGACGCGTTCTGCCACGAGTGCTGGGCGGTCACCGCGGGCAACCCCTTCGAAGCCGTCGAACTGACCGTCAAGGTGCGCGACCGCGGGCTGCGTCCCGACGAGAGCAGCACGCACCTGCTGCCGGACCTGGTGGCGGCGGTGAAGGGCCGCGGCCTGATCACCCAGCTGGAACGGCTCGGCCCCTCGACCGTGCGGCTCGCCTGGGCCGCGGCGGTCCTCGGCACCGAGATCCAGCTGCCGCTGGCCGCCACCGTCGCCGGGCTCGGCCAGGCGGAGGCCGCCGACTGCGCCGACCGGCTCCGCGAGGCGCGCGTTCTGATGGGCAGCCAAACCCTCGGCTTCGTGCACCCGTTGATCGCCACCGCCGTCTACCGCGCGATCCCCGACGCGGTACGCGTCGCCCTGCACGGGCAGGCCGCCTGGTGCGTGATCGACGCCGGGCAGGGCCCGACCGCCGCCGCCCGGCACCTGCTGGAGACCCACCCCGAGGGCGACCCGCAGGTGGTGCAGCAACTGCGGGCCGCCGCACGGGAGACACTACGGGCCGGCGCCCCGGAGGCCTCCCGCACCCTGCTCGCCCGGGCGCTGCGCGAACCACCGCCGCCCCGCGAACGGGCGGCCGTCCTGTACGAGTTGGGCTGCTCCTCACAGTTGCTGGAGCCGTCCACCACGGTCAACCACCTGCGGGCCGCCCTGGAAGAGCCGATCGACGACCCAGCGCTGCGCGACGGCATCCTCTTCCGGCTCTCCCAGTCCCTCGCGCACAGCGACCGGATGACCGAGGCGGCCGAACTGGTGGGCCAGGCGGCCCGCACCGCCACCGACGCCAAGACCCGGCTGCGGATGCAGGCCGAGCAGTTCATGTGGGACGCCTTCCGCGCCGACGAACCCGACTCGCCCTCGCGCTCGCGGCGGCTGACCCGGCTGGCCGACCGGCTCACCGGCCGCGACCTCACCGAGCGGTACATCATCGCGCTGCGCGCCTGGGACGCCACCTTGCGCGGCGAGCACACCTCCACCGTGCTCCGGCACGCCGCCCGCGCCCTGGAAGCCGGGCTGCCGTGGGCCGACGAGGACCGGGGCTTCGAGGTGCCGGTGCTCGCCGCCCTGACCTACATGTACGCCGACCAGCCGGACCGCGCCGAGGAGTACTTCGCCACCGGCATCGCCGACTTCGAGCGGCAGGGCTGGCGCGGCGCCCACCTGTCCTTCGGCTACCTGCTGCTGGGCTACGTGCGCTACCGGCGCGGCCGCCTCGCCGAGGCCGAGGAACTGGCCCGGGACGGGCTGCGGCTGGCCGAGCGGGTCGGGCGCGGCACGCCGGTGCAGTGGTACTCGGTCGCCGTCCTGATCGAGATCCTGCTGGCCCGCGGCCGCACCGAGGAAGCGACCGAACTGGCCGCCGACTACTCCTTCCAGGAGCCCTTCCCGGCCACCGTCACCTTCCCCGACGCGCAGGCCGTGCACGGCGAACTGCTTCTCGCCCGCGGCCTGTACAAGGAAGCCGCCGCCGAACTGGCCTCGGTCGGCCGGCGGCTGGATCCGCGCGGGATGCGCAACCCCGCCTGGTGCCCCTGGCAGCTGCACCTGGCGCTCGCCGAGTCGCACGACGCCCCCGAGCGCGCCGAGCTGACCGCGCTGGACGCGCTCGCCAGGGCCCGGCAGTTCGGCGCCGCCTCCACCATCGGGCACAGCCTGCGCATCGCGGCCGAGGTGGTCGGCGACGAGCGCGGTCTGGACCTGCTCGCCGAGTCCGTCGCGTGCCTGGAGGCGTCCCCGTCCGCGCACCAGCTGTCCTGGTCGCTGATCGCCCACGGCTCGGCG
>NZ_FMCH01000581.1 GCF_900091855.1 Streptomyces sp. DvalAA-14 | reverse complement strand
GCGGGCCGCGGGCCGCGGATCCGCCGCAGGACCGATGGCGTGGTCACGCCGTCACTCTTCGCGTAGGTGGCGGCGACCTTCTCGGCCAGCGCCTGGCCGGCCTTCAGCGCGTCGGCGACGCTGGTCCGGCCGGCGATCGCGGAGCTGATCTGCTGCGAGACCTGCGTGCCGAGGTCGGTGAACTCCGGGATGCCGACGAACTGGATGCCGGGCGCGGGCCGCGGCTGGACGCCGGGGTTGCCCGGGTCGGCCCCGTCGATCGCGGTCTGGGTGGCCTTGGCGAACGCCGAGGCCGCCGCCAGGTAGCTGGCGTTGGTGTAGGTGGAGGTGCGCTTGCCGGCCGGGACCCGCGACCAGCCGAGCTGCTTGCCGACCAGTTCCTCGTAACCGCGCCCGGACGCCCAGGAGATGAACTTCCACGCGTCGTCCTGGTGTTTGCTCGCCTTCTGCAGGCCCCAGGCCCAGGTGTAGAGCCAGCCGCTGTTCCTGGTCTGCTCGACCGGGGCCGGCGCGTAGCCGATCTTGCCCGCGACCGGGGAGTCCGCGGCCTCCAGCGAGCCCGCCGCCGAGGTGGCGTCGTACCACATGGCGACCTTGCCCTGCTCCAGGTCGTTGAGGCACTCGGTGAAGCCGGACTGCGGCGCGCCGGCCTCGCCGTGGCTGCGCACCAGGTCCACGTAGAACCGGGTGGCCCGGGTGAAGGCGGGGCTGTCGACCTCGGCCTTCCAGTCCTGGTCGAACCAGGTGCCGCCCATGGTGTTCACCACGGTCGTCAGCGGCGCCATCAGCTCGCCCCAGCCGGGCTGGCCGCGCAGGCAGATGCCCTTCATGCCGGGCTGGGCGCCGTCGGCCTTCGCGGCGAGGTCGGCGACCTGCGTCCAGGTCGGGTGGGCCGGCATGGTCAGGTGCTTCGCGGCGAAGACGTCCTTGCGGTACATCAGGAACGAGGACTCGCCGTAGAACGGCTCGGCGTAGATCTGGCCGCCGGCGGTCAGCGACTCCTGGATGGGCGGCAGGATGTCGGCCTGGTCGAAGGACGTGTCCGCCTTCGCCCTCGCGGTCAGCGGCGACAGCCAGCCGTTCTTGGCGTAGATGGGCGCCTCGTAGTTGCTGATGGTCGCCACGTCGTACTGGCCGGCCTGGCTGGAGAAGTCCTGGGTGATCTTGTCGCGGACGTCGTCCTCGGGCAGCACGGTGAAGTTCACCTTGATCCCGGTGGACTTGGTGAAGTTGGCCGCGGTGAGCTTCTGCAGGTCGGCCATCTGCGGGTTGTTGACCATCAGCACGTCGATGGAGTGCGCGCCGCCGCCGGAGCCGCCGGCGCCCGAACAGCCGGCGGCCAGCAGGCTGCCGCAGACCGCCAGCGCGAGCGGTGCGAGTACGCGGCGGGTGTTTCCGGTGATGCGTGGTCCGGTGATGCGTGTCATGACGCGTCCCTTTCATCACTGGTGAGGGGGGAGTGGGGGGGTGAGGTGGCGCTGGACTCGCGGGGTGGAAGTGACGGCGCGGGAGGGTAGGGGGAGGGGGCTGCCGGCGGCGGGCAGCGGGCGCGGTGGTGCGGGCGGTGGCCCCGGGGGCGGAGGTGCGGGTGCGATGCGGGTGCGGTGCGGGGCGGTGCGGTGGGGTGCGGGGCGGGCCTGCGGGTCAGACCCGGAAGACGCGCGGCCCGAGCAGTGCGTAGCGGTGCGCCTCGGCGCTGGACAGTCCGGTGTCGGTGACGATCGCCTCGAAGTCGGCCACCTCGGCGAAGCGGCAGAAACTGCTCGCCCCGAACTTGCTGTGGTGGCCGAGGAACACGCGCCGGCGCGCGACCTCCATCGCCTTGGCCTTGACGTCGGCGACGACCGGATCGGGCGTGGTCAGGCCCAGTTCGCGGGAGATGCCGTTCGACCCGACGAACGCCAGGTCGATCACGAAACCGGACAGCATGGCGCAGGCCCACGAGCCGACGGTGGCCAGGGTCCGGGCCCGGACCCGGCCGCCGAGCAGCAGCACGGTGGTGTTGGCGGAGTCGGCGATCGCCGCCGCGGTCGTCAGCGAGGCGGTGACCACGGTCAGCGGGCGGTCGCCGGGCAGCAGGGCGGCCAGGATCTGCGGCGTGTACCCCTCGTCGACGAACACCGTCTCGGCCTCGCCGAGCAGTTTGACGGCTTCGGCGGCGATCCTGCGCTTGTCGGCGACGTGCAGGGTGACCCGCTGCGCCAGGTCGGTCTCGAAGCCGGCGCCCTCGACCGGATAGGCCCCGCCGTAGGTGCGGCGGACCAGGCCCCGGCGCTCCAGGACCCCCCAGGTCGCGCCGGACGGTCTCCGGTGCCACCGCCAGATCGGCGGCCACCGCGGTGACCTCGATCCGGCCCTGGTGGCGGGCGAGCGCGAGGATGCGGTGCTGCCGTTCCGGAGCCCGCATGACCGTCACCTCGCCTCTCCGCGCGCCAACCGATCCGGGCACGGCCTGCCCGTTATCGCCCGCAGAAGAGTTATACCAACGGGCTTCGGCCCGGCCGGGGTCCGTAACGGCCGACAAACAGCCCGGTTGTGCCCGGCCGTTGACGGAAACAGGGCAGCTGGGAGCCCATCGGTGGGGCGGCGTGGGGCGCCTGTCACCCAATGGGGCGTCGGCCGTGCCCGATCCGGGCCCCGCCCGGTACCGGGCACCTGCACGTATCCGCGGGGGTGGCCGCGGCCGCGGGTCGCCGGTGCCACCCGCGGGCCGCGGCCCGCGTCACCGCGCCAGCGCCCTCAGCAGCGCGTCGGTGTCGGGTGTGCCGAGCAGGACGAACACCGGGGTCACGTCGAGATCGGCGGCGTAACCCGTCAGATCGGCCGGCCCGTGGATCGTCCTGCGGTGGTGGACGTCGAACCACCGGCCGGGCGGGAGGTGGATGTCGCGCCGGGCCCCGTCGGCCAGGACCGGCGCGGCGAGCAGCGCGTCGCCGAGCAGCCATTGGTCGTTGATGGCGTAGGTGGCCTCGTCCTGCGGGTGGTTGAAGAACAGCGGCTTCATGATCGGTTCGCCGGTGCGCACCGCCCGCCGCACCTGGGCCTCGATGTAGGGCGCGAGCCGTCCGTGGGTCGCCACCGCGCCGGTGTACAGCTCGACGGTCTGCTGGTCGTACTGCTGGCTGCCCTCCGCGTTGGACACCCCGAGCGGTGAGGCGGAGGAGTACATCAGCGGCATCAGCGACGCCGCCTGAGCCCATCGCACCAGCACGTCCTTGGTGGCCGGGGCCTCGTCGAGCGAACCGCCGATCATGTCGGTCTCGACGAACGGGTAGCCGACGGTGCTGATCGCCAGGTTCTGTGCCACCGCCGCCCGCAGCGAGTCCCAGCCGGTTCCCTTGTCGATCTGCCGGGTGACGAAGCCGTACTTCTGGGAACCGGTCCAGTGGATCCGCACCCCGGCGCCCTGCAGGTCGAACTGGTCGCACAGCTCCGCGCCGAGCCGCAGGTAGTCGATCGCGGTGTAGCCGGGGTAGGGCGCGCAGGTCTCGTCGAAGAAGCGGGTGTCGAACTTGAATCCGTCGACGCCGTAGGTCTGCTGCAGGCTCTGCAGATTGCCGACGTACCAGGCGCGCGCGGCCGGGTTGGCCAGGTCGACGATGCCGGCCGTGCCGTTCCACCAGGTGACCAGGCCGGGCTGGCCGGGGTCGGTCGTCGACGCCAGGAGGTAGCCGTGGTCGGCGGCGTAGGCGAAGTTGTCGGCGTCGGTGTTGATCCACAAGGTGACCCAGATGCCGAAGTCGTAGCCCATCGCGTGGATCCGGTCGGACATCGTCCGCGGCGCCGGGAACTTGCTGTTGAAGGTGAAGTCGCCGTAGTGGCTCATCCAGCCGTCGTCCAGCTGGATGGTGTGCCCCGGCACTCCGGCGTCGTGCAGGCCCTGGGCCCACGCCAGCAGCGAGTCCTGCGTGACGTCGGTGGAGAACTGGGCCCAGGAGTTCCACAGCGGCTCGGCGTACTGGGTGCCGGTCGCGTCGGACTTGGCCGGTGTGCCGGTGATGCCGATGTAGTCCTCGTAGACATCCCTGGGGGTGCGCTCCACGAAGACGGTGGAGTCCATGGTGGCGCTCCCGGTGAGGGTGTAGCCGAAGACACCCTCGGTCGCGTCGTTCATGGACACGTCCATGACGTCCTCGGTGTCGACCCACAGGCCGGTGCCGCGCTGGGTGAACCAGAACGGCTCGGTGATCAGGTATTCCGCGGGCGCCATCGCGGTGTCGCGGACGGTGCCGGAGTCCAGCGGCCACGGCTGGTCCTCGTACGGCGCCCCGGCCGCGGTCACCGCCTCGCCCTGGCCGTACCAGTGGCCGGCCGACGCCACCAGATAGTGGCTGGCCACCTGGGTCGCGGCGGCCCCGCCCGCCACCGACCAGGTCAGCCGGTAACGGTCGGCGGCCGGTGCGATCGAGTAACGCACGGTGCTGCCGGGCGTGCTCGTCGCCAGGGTCAGGTCGAGCGCGCCGTCGTGCCAGCGCGCGCCGACCACCGATGTGGCGGTGGTCCAGGACCCCGGGGCGGTTTGGAAGACCGCGGGTCCCGACGAGGTGTCCAGCCCGGCGGTGGTCTGCAGGACCACCTTCCCGTCCCGCTTGGTGGTGATCCGGAAGGGTGACTTGTCGACGACCACCTGGTAGCCGGGGCTGGCCGCGGTGGCCGCCACGGTGAGGACGAGGTGGTCACCGGCGTCCTGGAAGCGGGTGCGGGCCGAGGGGCCGGTGCCGGGCCGGCGCCGGTCGGTCCGCGCGGCGCCGGCCGCGGCCGCCGCC
>NZ_FMCH01000136.1 GCF_900091855.1 Streptomyces sp. DvalAA-14 | reverse complement strand
AGCGGAATGAGCAGCGGGAAGCCCGGCAGCAGGAAGCGGGCGCGGGCGATGAAGACGCCGTGGCGAAGCCGAGCACGGCCAGCAGGGCGCCGCTGAACAGCAGCAGCGGCAGCGGCTGGCGCTGGGCCAGGCACACCGCGTACAGCGCGAACGAGACGACCACCACCACGGTCACCACCACGTACGCCACCGGTACGTCCACGCCGCGGCGGCCCAGGAAGACCCAGCGGATGCGGCGCAGCAGGTAGCCGCCCTTGCTGAACTTGTTCCCCCACGCGTCCTGGACCGCGAAGTAGCCGTCCGAGCGGTGCAGCCGCACCCCCACCCAGACCACGAAGGAGAACCAGCCGGCCGGCGCGAGCGCCGCGCCGAGCACGGGCCGCCACACCGGCCGCCACCAGCGCTCGCCCTCGGCCCGGCCGCGCAGCCCCTGGACCGCCGCGACCAGGGCGGTGAGCGAGATCGCGGCGGCGATGGCCACCCCGGTGGGCCGGGTCAGTCCGGCGAGCGCCGCGAACAGCCCGGACCTGACCCAGTGCCGGGACAGCGCGGTGTGCAGGGCGGCGGCGCACAGCGCGGTGAACAGCGCCTCGGTGTAGGCCATGTTCTCGACCAGCGCGTGCGGCAGGCACCCCCACAGCACGGCGAGCACGGTCCCGGTCCTGCGGCCTTCGAGCCGGTTGCCGATCAGGAAGATCAGCCAGGCGGCCGCGAAAGCCGCGGCCATGCCGACCAGCCAGGACGACTTGGGGAGGCCCAGGGGCAGCACGGCGTGCGCGGCGCGGCACAGCGCCGGGTAGAGCGGGAAGAAGGCGAGGTCGCTCGCCGGGTGCCAGCTGTGCGGAACGCCGGTGACCGAGTGGTCGTAGCCGTGCGCGGCGATCATCTGGTACCAGCGGGAGTCCCAGGAGCCGTAGAGCACCGTGCCGGGCGACACTCCGCGGCGTTTGGCCAGGTAGTAGAGCAGCGCGATGCCGAGCAGGCGCGCGGCGCCGTAGCCGAGCAGGGCGGGGCCGGCGAGCCGCAACGCGTCCCCGGTACGGCCGCGGAAGCCGCCGCGGCCGAGGCCGCTGTCCTGGCCGGTGTCCTGCGGCCGGGCGGCGCCTGCGCTGGCTGAGGCCATGGTCGGTCCGCTCCCTGCATCGTGGTGGGGGCGCGGACGACCCTACGATCCAGGGGCGGACGAACAGCTCAGCACGGTCCGGGCCGCGGCGAGATGCACACGGTCGGGTGACGGGGGTACGGCCGTTCCGCCCGCGGCCGGAACGGCCGGAACGGCCGGATGCCTGGTGCGGCGCCCGATGCGGCGCCTGATGCGAGGCCCGATGTGAGACCCGGTGTGATCAGCGGCCCGGTCGGACCCGCAGGTCGGTGATCTCCGCGTCCCGCGGCAGGTCCAGTGCGGTCAGCACGGTGGTGGCCACCGACTCCGGGTCGATCCAGCGGGCCGCGTCGTAGACCTTGCCCTCCTGCTGGTGGACCTTCTGCTGCATGGGCGTGGCGGTACGGCCGGGGTAGACCGTCGTCACCCGTACGCCGTGGTCGTGCTCCTCGGCCCGCAGCGAGTCGGCCAGCGCCCGCAGTCCGTGCTTGCTCGCGGCGTACGCGGACCACTCGGCGGCGGCGGACAGGCCCGAGCCGGAGTTGACCATGACCACGTGGCCGTGGGAGAGCCGCAGCTGCGGCAGCATCAGCCGGGTCAGCTCGGCCGGGCCGATCAGATTCACCGAGAGCGTCTCGTGCCAGACCTTCGGGGTGAGGTCGCCGACCGCGCCCAGCTCGACCATGCCCGCGCTGTGCACCAGCGAGTCCAGCCGGTCCGGCGGGGACTGGTGGCCCAGCGCCCAGGACAGCCGGGACGGCTCACCCAGGTCGCCGACCAGGGTCAGCGCGCCGGGAAAACGTTCCGCCAGCTGCTTGGCGCGGCCGGCGTCCCTGGCCAGCAGCCACAGTTCGTCACCCCGCTCCAGCAGCCGGCGGGCCAGCGCGGCTCCTATGCCCGAACCGGCGCCGGTGATGAGGTGGACGCTCACGCATGCTCCTGGAGGTAGTTCGTCAGATAGGTCAGCGCCGCGCGGCCGTCCTCGGCGAAGAAGACCAGCTCGGACAGCGGCAGCGGCAAGAAGCCCTCCGCCTCCATCCGGCGGAACTGCTGCCCCAGCCCGTCGTAGAAGCCGGCGGTGTTGAGCAGGACCACGGGCTTGCTGTGCAGCCCGTGCTTCTTGAGTTCCAGGATCTCGGTGGCCTCGTCGAGGGTGCCGGTACCGCCGACCATGATCACGATCGCGTCGGAGCGCAGCAGCAGCTCGGCCTTGCGGTGGGCCAGATCGCGGGCGATCACCATCTCGTCGGCGTTCGGCCGGGCCACGTGGTGCAGGAACTCGACCGAGACCCCGACCAGCCGGCCGCCGGCCTCCTGGGCGCCGTCCGCGACGACCTTCATCAGGCCGGCGTCGGAACCGCCCCACACCAGGGTGTGGCCTCCCTCACCGATCAGCCGGCCGAACTCCCGGACCGGGACGGTGTACTGATCGCTGAGCTCGGCAGCGGACAGGAACACACCTATGTTCATACGGCCACCGGTGCCGGGGCCGGGGCCGCGCGGTGCGTGGTGGCGATCGTCGCGGAGCCGACCACCCGGGTGCCGTCGTAGAGCACCACGGCCTGGCCGGGGGCGATGCCGCGCACCGGCTCGGTGAAGGCGACGTGCAGCTCGCCGCCCCGCAGCTCGGCGGTCACCGCGACGTCCTCGCCGTGGGCACGCAACTGCGCGGTGTACGCGGCCCGGCCCTGCGGCGGGGTGCCGCACCAGCGGGGGCGGATCGCGGTGAGCGCGGTCACGTCCAGCGCCTGCGCGGGGCCGACGGTCACGGTGTTGTCCACCGGGGAGATGTCCAGCACGTAGCGGGGCTTGCCGTCGTCGGCGGGGACGCCGATCCGCAGGCCCTTGCGCTGGCCGATGGTGAAGCCGTACGCGCCGCTGTGGGTGCCGACGCGGGCGCCGTCCTGGTCGAGGATCGCGCCCTCCTCGGTGCCGAGGTGCTTGGCGAGGAAGCCCTGGGTGTCGCCGTCGGCGATGAAGCAGATGTCGTGGCTGTCGGGCTTGCGGGCCACCGCGAGGCCGCGGCGCTCGGCCTCGGCGCGGATGTCGCCCTTGGTGGTGCGGGTGTCACCGAGCGGGAACATCGCGTGGGCGAGCTGCCGCTCGTCCAGCACGCCGAGGACGTAGGACTGGTCCTTGGCGGCGTCGCTGGCCCGGTGCAGTTCGCGGCTGCCGTCCGGGTTGGTCACCACGGCGGCGTAGTGGCCGGTGCAGACCGCGTCGAAGCCGAGGGCCAGGGCCTTGTCGAGCAGCGCGGCGAACTTGATCTTCTCGTTGCAGCGCAGGCAGGGGTTCGGGGTGCGGCCGGCCGCGTACTCGGCGACGAAGTCGTCGACCACGTCGGCGCGGAAACGGTCCGCCAGGTCCCACACGTAGTAGGGGATGCCGATCACGTCGGCGGCGCGCTGGGCGTCCCGGGAGTCCTCTACGGTGCAGCAGCCGCGGGCGCCGGTGCGGAAGCTCTGGGGGTTCGCGGACAGCGCGAGGTGGACGCCGGTCACGTCGTGCCCGGCCTCGACCGCGCGGGCGGCCGCCACCGCGGAGTCCACTCCGCCGCTCATCGCGGCCAGCACGCGTAGCCGCTGGCGCGGCAGCTGATTCGCCTTTTCCGTCACCCGAACAGGATAACGGCGCCCCCCGCCGTCCCTCACCGCCCTTTTCCCGGGGGTGGACCCCGGGCCGCCGCCCGGAGCCGCCGCCCGCGCCCGGGCCTCGGGCTCGACGCCTCTCCGCGGGCACGCCGTGGCCGGTCGCGCCGTTCCCCGCGCCCCTGGCGGGGCGCTCCCTCCCCCGCCCAGCCACCGCACCCCGA
>NZ_FMCH01000294.1 GCF_900091855.1 Streptomyces sp. DvalAA-14 | reverse complement strand
AAGCTCCGCTCGGACACTGGGCCGCACGGGTGACCGCGGCTGCGGCCGGCGCCCTGCCGGAGCCCCGCCCGACCGGGCGGAGCGGGCACGCCGGCGGGCGCCGTTCAGCGGTCCCGAGCCGCGCCGAGCCCCTGGTCCAGCAGGCGGCGCAGGCGCAGGCCGTCGGCCGCCACCGCGGTGACGAGCAGGGCGGGGCCGGCCAGCGGGGTCAGCATCGCGCGGCCGTCCCGCGCGGAGTCGGTGAGCATCTGCGGCTTGGCCGGGTCGCCGGCCAGATCCGGGTCCACCAGCAGGAGTTGGCCGACCGCCCGGTAGGGGCCGAGGACAGCGGGCCCGGACCAGGCGGGTGCGCCGGGGCCGAAGGAGAGCTCCTGGTCGAGCAGCGGGCGTCCGTCGCGCTGGACGGTCAGCCGGGTGGCCAGGTCGCCGGGCGGTTCGGCGTGGCGGCCGAGTATCTGCTCGTCGCGCAGCAACAGCCGTGCGGTCGCGGCGAGTTCCACCCTGGTGGTCATCCGCAGCGAGCTGCCCCGGGCCGAGATCAGCGGTTCCGGCAGCCAGCGCAGCGCGGCGTCCTCGCCGACGGTCAGCCGGATGTCGTACGACGCCGGCTCGCCGTCCCGGCCCGGCAGCGCGACGGTCGCCGCGGCCGCCCCCACCACCAGGCGCGCCCCGGCGCCCACATCGGCCTCGATCCGCAGCCGGTCCCCGCCCAGCGGCGCGCTCATCGCACCCACCAGGATGACCGCGCCACCGCGCGAGCGGCGCAGCGCCAGCGGCCCCTCCCCCGCGAGCACCGGCAGCGCCGTGCCGCCCCGCCCGTCCGCGACGGCTCTGATCCGCGCGACGGCCCGGACGCCGCTGGTGGTCATCCCGTCGCCACCGACGCCCAGGCGGCCAGTCGCCCGGCGATCCAGGACGCGACCGGGGCGATGCCGTCCGGCGCGGCGACGGAGGTGAACACCACCGGCAGCGCGCCGCGCTGGGCGGCGGCGTCCCGGGCCATCCGGTCCAGGTCGGCGCCGACATAGGGCGCCAGGTCCGTCTTGTTGACCACCAGCAGGTCGGCCGTGGTCACCCCGGGCCCGCCCTTGCGCGGAATGTCGTCGCCGCCGGCCACGTCGATGACGAAGATCTGCGCGTCCACCAGGCCCTTGGAGAACGTCGCTGTCAGGTTGTCGCCGCCGGATTCGACCAGCACGAGGTCCAGCGGCCCCACCGCCTGCTCCAGGTCCTCGACGGCTTCGAGGTTGGCGGAGATGTCGTCCCGGATCGCGGTGTGCGGGCAGGCGCCCGTCTCGACGGCGACGATCCGCTCGGCGGGCAGGACGGCGTTGCGCAGCAGGAAGTCGGCGTCCTCCCGGGTGTAGATGTCATTGGTCACCACCCCGATGGCCACCTCGTCGCGCAGCCGGCGGCACAGCGCGGCCACCGTCGCGGTCTTCCCGGATCCCACCGGCCCGCCGAGCCCGATCCGCAGGGCCCTGCGCCGGCCGTCGGCGCCGGTCTCGGGGGCGGAGTGCGCGTATCGCTCGGGGAAGATCTGCGGATGGTCGAGGTGCATGGCCGGCTCCCTTGAGGTGGGCGGGACGGGGACAGTGGCGGACCCGGGGGCGGCCGGGTCGGTCGCGGTGACCGGGCTGGCCGGGGCGGCGGTTCACGAGGCGAACAGCCTGACCGGCCAGGTCGCGTGGTGCTCGGCCGCCAGGTCGATCAGCGGCGCCGAGGCGGCGGGCAGGGCGCCGACGCCCTCGGTCAGGGCGGTGGCGGCCGCCGCCGCGGCTTCCACCGCGACCGTGTCGGTCTCGGGGGCCAGCCGGGCCAGCACCGAGGCGGCGTGGAAGGGGTCGAGGCTGAGCAGCCGGACCGCGGCGGTGGCCGGCGCGCTGATGGATTCGTAGGCGGCGGCGTGGGCGGCGTCCAGCGGGTCGAGGCCGGCCGCCCGGGCGGTGAGGCCGAGTACGACGGGGTGGTGGGCGCCGACGCGGGTGGGCGGCGG
>NZ_FMCH01000041.1 GCF_900091855.1 Streptomyces sp. DvalAA-14 | reverse complement strand
ACAGGCGCCCGGCAGCAGGGCCGAACCGGCGACCGCGGACCGGGAATCCCGCTTCGGCATATGTTCCTGGCCCGTACAACAGCTCTCCTCGGGTCCGTTGCGTGGTGGAGCAAGCGACCCAGGATTCGGGCGGCGAAAACGGCCCGCCCGAGCGGCGCGATACGGAGAGGGGCGACCCCCTGCTCGCGACTGCCGGAAATCACGACCGGGCCGGCAATTCGGTGCGCCGGGCGTCGCGGGAGAGGTTCCGGCCTCCCGACCCCGACGCGGTCATCGCTGGTGACCGCCGGTGACCGCGGTGCGCCGCGGGGGTTTGCGGCCCGTCCCCCGCACCGCGGACACCGCCGAAGAGCACCCCGGGAGGAAACCCGGAACCGGTACCCCTGTGCATTACGGGGATAGAGTGAACTCACCGTCCGGAACTGGGGATTGTCGCCCTTGCCAGATCTCTTGACCTTGGTCGGCGATCTCGGTTACATACCGTATCTCGACTAGTGCGGAGACCCCACCACCCGCCGTGTTTCCGCAGGGTCAGTCCGGCGCGCCCGCCGTACCTCTCTGCCCATCCCCGGCCCTGCCGGGCGGGCGTCCGCCTGCCTCGCCGGGCCCGACGCACATCGCGCCGACCTGGAAAGGACATCGCCGGTGCCCCAACCCCGCAGAAACGTCTGTGCCGTTCGCCCCGTCACGGGATGCCGGAGGGCACGGTGAGCGGGGCCGGGGGCAGAACGGCGCGGACCGGGCCGGGCAGACGCTTCGGCCTCAGCATCACCGCCTCGCTCGTGGCGCTCGCGGTGGTGCCCGCGACGGCTCTGATCGTGCTGTGGGCCAGCGGATCGGCGGTGCTGCTGACCCAGTGGCTCAAAGCCGCCCATGTCGGGCATGCCGCGGAGACGACGGACGCGCTGACCCCGGCGATCGGTGAATTCCAGAAGGAACGCCGGCTGACCGTCCTGCTGCTCGCCACGCACGGCAGCCGTACCGCGCTCGACGCCCAGCGGCGGACGACCGACGTCCTGCTCGCCGACTTCCGCAAGGCGGACGCCGCGTACGGCCAGGACGGTTCGGCGCAGTTCCGTGCCCAGCTGGCGACGGTGCGCAGCCAGCTCGGGGAGCTGACGGCCGAACGCAAGGCCGTCGACGCGGGGCAGGCCACCCGCACAGGCGTCGACGCCGTTTACTCCGACGCGGTCGCGTCGTCGCTGAACCTCATCGGAACGCTGAGCACCAACGACGCGAACGCCGCCACCGCCGCCGAAGCCGGCCACGCGCTGGCGTTCCTGCGCGCGACCGAGGCACTGTCGCAGGAGGACGCCATTCTCGACGGGGTCACCGCCTCGGGGCAGTTGAGTGCTCAGGAGCGGGTCGACCTCTTCGCCGCGACAGCGGTACGCGACTCGCTGCTGTCCAACGAGGTGGCCCCCTACCTTCCCGCGGAGCAGCGCGCCGCGCTGGAGAAGTTGGAGGGAAGCCCCGACTGGGCGGCGATGTCCGAGTTCGAGTCGGACATCCCGGCGGGGGCCGAGGTGGAGGGCGGCAAGATCAACGTCCCCCGCGGCCCGGCGTCCCAGGCCGCGGTGGCGGGGCGGGTGTTGGCCGGGGTGCGGGGTGTCGAGAACCAGTACCTGGCGAAGGTCGGCCGGGACGGTCCGGCCAGGAACCACGCGCTGCTCGTCAGGGTGCTGCTGACCAGCGCGCTGGCCCTGGTGGCGGTGGTCGCGGTCGGGATGATGTCCTTCCGCATCACCAGGTCGCTCATCGGCCGGATGTCCAGCCTGCGCGCCACCACCCTGGAGGTGGCCCAGGACCGGCTGCCCGCGCTGATCGCCCGCCTGCGCACCGAAGGCAGCCGGGCCGATGTCAGCGACCTGCCGCATCTCGACTACGGGCGTGACGAGTTGGGTATGGTCGCGGAGGCCTTCAACACCGCGCAGCGGACCGCGGTGCGCCTGGCGCTGGAACAGGCCGAACAGCGCGAGGGCGCCCGGCTGGTGTTCCTCAACATGTCCCGCCGCACCCAGATCCTGGTGCACCGCCAACTCGCGGTGATCGACGCCATGGAACGCAAGGAGCAGGATCCGGAACTCCTGTCCGACCTCTACCGCGTCGACCACCTCGCCACCAGGATGCGGCGCAACGCCGAGAGCCTGACCGTTCTGTCCGGCTCGACCCCGCGGCGCCGCTGGAAACACGCGGTTCCGCTGGAGCACGTGCTGCGCAGCGCGGTGTCCGAGGTCGAGGGCTACACCCGCGTGGTCGTCGAGCCGCTGCCGCCCGTGGCCGTGACCGGCCCCGCGGTCGGCGACACGATCCACCTGATCGCCGAACTGATCGAGAACGGCGTGACCTTCTCCCCGCCGCACACCGAAGTGCGCGTCCGGGCAGTCGAGGTGGCGCAGGGTGTGGCGGTCGAGGTGGAGGACCGCGGGCTGGGACTGACGGCGCAGGAGTACGCCGCGGCCAACAACCTGCTGCACAACCCGCAGGAGTTCAGCTTCATCTCGCTGGGCGAGGACCCCCGCATGGGCCTGTACACCGTCGGCCAACTCGCGCGGCGGCACGGGATCACCGCCACCCTTCGGGCTTCGGCCTACGGCGGGTCGATGGCCGTCGTCGTGCTGCCGCAGGCGCTCACCGAGCCCGCCGCCGAAACCGCCGTGCCGCCGTACGACACCCGCGCGGACCGGCACCTGGCGCCGGTCAGCAGTCCGGC
>NZ_FMCH01000592.1 GCF_900091855.1 Streptomyces sp. DvalAA-14 | reverse complement strand
TGCTCCCCGCACCCGCGGGGATGGGCCCGCGCTCGGGCGCGCGGTCAGCACGACCGTGGACTGCTCCCCGCGCCCGCGGGGATGGACCCGCTGGGTGCGACGAGTATCCGCACGGATCGACCCGCTCCCCGCGCCTGCGGGGATGTACCGGAGGAGGCGACCGCGACCGTGAGGCCGCTCGTCTGCTCCCCGCACCCGCGGGGTTGGACCCGAGTTTCAACCGGGGCGGCAACGCGGGTGATCTGCCGATTCGGTCCTGCCGACCCACAAGCATCCGACACGCTCCGCCGGTCGGATCGTGAACGGCTGCGCAGCCGTGGAGTCGGCTGCGTGCTCGGCGTCGAGACGACGACAACGTCCGGTTGGTGGTCCGGTTCGACAACTGAGGGGCCGGCGATGACTGAGCTCGGCAAGGTGCCCGACCTGGATGAGGACTTCCGGGGGGTTCCTCGGTGAGCGGAGTCGAGCACGTAACCGTCATCGGGGCCGGCGTTTCCGGCCTGACCAGCGCTGTCGTCCTCGCGGAGAGCGGGGTACGGGTCCACGTGATCGCCGCGGAGTGGCCCGGCGGGAACTCGCTGGCGGCCGGGGCCATGTGGGGGCCCTACCTGGTCGAGCCCAGGGACAAGGTCGCCGAGTGGAGTCGGCACTCCTTGGAGGTCTTCCGCACGCTGGCGGGTGATCCCTGTACGGGGGTCCGCATCACCTCCGGTGTCGAAGCCTCCCGGCACGCTGTCGCCCCGCCGGACTGGGCGACGACCCGGCCGGGCTTCCGGCCCTGCGCGCCCAACGAACTGCCCCCGGGTTTCAGGACGGGCTACCGGTTTGAGGTCCCCCTCATCGACATGCCCAGCTACCTCGGCTCCTTGCACAGGCGCCTGCTCGCCATCGGCGCCACGGTCGCCAAGGGCAGGGTGACGGACCTGGACGACCCCGACCTCGGTCCGGTCGTGGTCAACTGCTCCGGCCTCGGCTCCCGCCAACTCGCAGACGACACCGACCTCCGCCCCATCCGCGGCCAGCACGTCGTCGTCGCCAACCCCGGAATCACCGAGTTCTTCTCCGAGGACACCGGCACCTCGACCGACCTGCTGTGCGTCTACCCCCACGGCGACACCGTCGTCCTGGGCGGCACCGCCATCGACGGCCGCGAAGACCTGAGCCCCGACCCCGAGGCCGCCGAAGCCATCCTCCGCCGCTGCACCACTGTCGAGCCGCGGCTTGCCGAAGCCCGCGTCCTCGCCCACCGCATCGGCGCCCGACCCACCCGCCCGGCGGTTCGCGTCGAAGCCGAGGTGCGCGCCAATGGACGAACCGTCATCCACAACTACGGTCACGGCGGCGCGGGTGTCACCCTCTCCTGGGGCTGCGCTCGGGACGTCCACCTGCTCTCCGCCGGGCGGAGCCAAGCGTATTGAGCCGCTGCGGGGCTACCGTCCGCGGGCCGTGCGGGTCCCGGGGATCGGCGACCGGGCGGGCCCGGCCGGCGCGGGGGTCGGCGGCGCTGTCGCGTTGTGCGAGAACTTCGTTGCGTACAGGCTGAGTTGGCGCTGTAGTGGGGGGTGGTGATGATCACCTACCGCCAACGGAAAAAGTGGGGGGAACCACATGAGGAGAACTGGACGCCTGCTGGCGTCGGCGACCGCGGCCGCGGTCGTGAGCCTGCTGGGCGCGCTGCCCGCGTCGGCCACCGGACAGACCCGCGCGGCGCCGGGGGGCGCCCCGGTGATGCGGATCTCGGCGCTGTCGTTCGGTGCCAAGTCCGTCGACGCCACCTCGGGTTCGGCCACCGTCGACCTGTCCTGGACGATGACCTCGAACAACCCGGATGCCGACGGCTTCGGCGGCAACATCCATCTGCGGCGGATGGATCCGGCCACCGGCGCCTACCTCGGCACCGAACTGGCCGTGAACTTCGACTCCCAGGGATCCCCGGTCGACGGGGTGACCGTACGACCCGGCAGCACCGGGGCCAAGGCCACGTACGACTGGACGGTGGCCGTACCTCAGTACGGCGCCACCAAGAAGACCACCTGGGCGGTCTCGGAGATCCAGGGCGGCGACGGCGCCGGCGAGCAGATCGACTGGACCGCGCCGCAGCTGTCCGCCTTCCCGCGCACCTTCGTCGCCGTCACCACCCCGGACCGCGGCTATCCGAGCCTGGACGAGGTCTCCCTGGCGCAGGGCACGCAGGCGACGGTCTACGACGACCCGCAGCACGGGACCGCGCTGCAGTACCAGATCAACAGCCAGGAGAATCTGTCCGGCGTGTACGGCGGCACGGTGATCGCGACCGGCCCGGGCGGTCGGCGGGCCAGCGGGTCGTTCGCGATCTCCTGGGACTGGAGCGAGGGCTACCAGGGCTGCGGGTACATCGACTGGCTGCAGCACGAGGTCCTCAACTGCTCGGTGACCGTGCCGCTGCCGGCCGGTCTGCCCGAGGGCGACTGGACGGTCAGCGAGGTCGACCTGACCAGCAACTCCGGAGTCACGCACGCGTACACCGGGCTCACCGAGCCGGCCGTGCACGTCACCTCGGACGCGGTGCTGTCGGCGAGCGACTTCGCCTTCACCCCGAGCCGGATCGACAGCTGGCACTCGCCCACCCCGACGGCCCAGTTCGCGCTGCGGCCGTCCGGCGCGGTGGGCGGGGTCGCCTCGGTGGAGCTGACCGACTGGGGCAACACCGGTCAGTGCCTCCAGCTGTCCACCATGCCGACCGTGCAGGCGGACGGCACCGTCACCGTGCCGGTACGGGGCGAGCCGGGCAGCTTCACCTGTGAGCCGACCGGCGTCGTCATCACCGACGGCAACGGTGACCGGGCCGTCTACGGCTCGTCGCTGGGCGCCCCCGCCGTCGGCGCGACGCTGAGCAACATCCCGGACACCGTGCTGCCCTCGGTGGACGCGGCAACGGTCACGCCGGACACGGTCGCGGCCGACGACACCCGGACGCAGATCGAGCTGACCGTCGACGTGGCCGCCTCCACCGCGGGCGTCGACGCCCTCGACCTCTATCTCGTCGACAGCACCGGCTCCGCCGCCCCGATCCAGTTCGGCGGGGTGACCACCACCTTCTCCGGGCCGCTGACGGAGTACTTCAACCTCCCGCAGGGCACCGCGCCCGGCACGTACACCCTGGCCTTCACCCTGCAGGACCAGGACTACAAGACGGTGAGCTACGGGCTGCCCGGCGCCGGCAGCCAGCCGCTGCCCGGCGGACCGCTCACCTTGACCGTCACCGCCCCGCCCGCCGCCGGCGGTGGGTCAGGGGACGTGGGGGCCGCCGAGATAGTGGCCCCGGGAGTCGTAGGGCCAGGCGTTGGCGACGCAGCCGTGCAGGCCGTCGATCTGCTGCATCATGGCGGGGGCCGGGCGGCCGGGGCCGGGGCAGGTTTCGTGGCCGTGGCCGATGCGGTGGCCGACCTCGTGGTTGATGATGAGGGCGCGGTAGTCGTGCAGGGGGCCGGGGAATTCGGGGGAGCCGGTGTTCCAGCGCTTGAGGTTGACGATCACCTGGTCGCCGACGTCGCAGTTGACCTCGCCGTGGGTGTGCAGGCCGGCCGCGCCGCAGATGCTGTCCACGGTCGGCGGGGTCGCGATCTTGATCTCGAAGTCGTAGGAGCCGCCCGAGACGAGCTGGAAGGCGTCGTGGCCGTCGGCGGTCCAGCCGCGCGGGTCGGCCAGGATGCCGGAGATCTCGTTCGCGGCGGCCTCGGGGGAGACGCCGGATCCCTGCTCCACCTGGACCTTGTAGCGGCGGATCGTGCCGGTGCCCACCGACGTACCGGACGCGTCGGCCGTGGTGAACGTGCCGTTGCCGGTCGGCGTCGAGGAAGGCCGCGCGGGAGGGGTCCGGTTCGGCTTCGGCTCGGTGCTGGTCCCGGTCGGGCTCGGCGGCGTTGTCCCGGCCGGGCGGTCCGGGGCCGCGAACTCGGTCCGGTCCCGCGCGGTGGGCGGCCGGCCCGACGCGTCGGTCCGGCCGCCGTTCATGAAGACGAGCACCGAGCCGAGGACGCCGACCAGCGCCAGCGCGCCGACCAGGTACGCCCGGTGCCGGCCGCGCGGCCGGTCGCCCCGGTGGGAGGCCGGGCGGTCCGGGGCATCGGCGGCCCCGGGGCGCGGGGCCGGTGGGTGTTTTCGTCTGCTGGCCTGGTGCATGGCAGCTCAGGCTGTGTTCCGCAGGTGATGACCGCTGGCTCAACATGTCACGAACCCGTAACGAGGTGATCTTTCCTGGTGTGATCCTTCTGTAACGGCTGCCCGCCGAGGCCCCGCCCGCAGGGCCCCCGCGCGAACAACTCACGCATACTGACCAGCATGTCCCGAGTCCTGCTCGTCGAAGACGACCCTGCCGTCCGCAGGGGCGTGCAGCTGGCGTTGCGGCATCAGGGACACGAGGTTGCCGCCGCCGCGACCGGCGAGGAGGGACTGGAGCAGCTGCGCTCCTTCCAGCCGGACGTCGTGGTCCTCGACTTGATGCTGCCCGGCATACCGGGCCTCGATGTGTGCCGGCGGATCAGGGAGCGCGACCAGGTCCCGATCATCATGGTCACCGCGAGGGGCGACGACATCGATGTCGTAGTCGGCCTGGAGGCCGGCGCGGACGACTACGTCGTCAAGCCCGTCCAGGCCCGGGTGCTCGACGCCCGCATCCGGGCGGTGCTGCGGCGGTTGCAGCCGTCGGCGTCCGACATCGCGCGGCCCCGGGCGGAGTCGCACGGCGACCTGGTCATCGACCGGGCCGGGCTGCTGGTGAGCCATCGCGGCGAACCGGTCGCCCTGGCACCCTCGGAGCTGCGGCTCCTGCTGACCCTGTCGGCCCGGCCGGGCCAGGTGCTCAGCCGTCAGCAGCTGCTGGAAGCGGTCTGGGAGCACAGCTACCACGGGGACATCCGGCTGGTGGACGCATGCGTTAAACGACTACGGGGCAAGCTCGGCGAGCTGAGCGGCGATCCCCGGTACATCGAGACCGTCCGCGGCTTCGGTTACCGCTTCCGCTCCTCATGAGGCCGGCCGCCTCCGCCGGCGCTTCCCCCGCCCCCGCCCCCGCCTCCGCACCCGCCGAGCCCGCCGCCGAGCCCGCACAGCCACCCGCCGAGCCCGCCGCCGAGCCCGCCCAGCCACCCGCCGAGACCCCCGCCGAGCCCGCCGACGAGACCAGCGAGCCCCGCGAGCCCCGCGCCCGCAGCCACTTCCTCTCCGAAGTCCTCCCGCGGATCCTGCTCGCCCTGCGCGGCCTGCGCTTCCGCCTCGTCGTGGCCTTCGCCCTCGTCGCCGTGGTCAGCGCACTGAGCACCGGCGCCCTCGCCTTCCGGGAAGCGCGCACCGGGGTCCTGCAGCAGAGCCAGGACGCGGTGATCAAGGAGTTCCGCGACAGCGTCGACAACGCCGCCCCGGCCACATCCTCACCGTCGGACCAGACCGATCTGCAACTCCTGGTGGACACGGTGGCCACGTCCAGCCAGGCGCAGGGCTGGCGCGTCCTGGCGACCTACGGCGGCCGGCGCGCCACCTCGCTGCCGGACGACAGGTTCGACGAGCTGACGCCCGAACTGCGCCGCCAGGTCGCCACCCAGCCCGCCGCCGTCTTCCAGCGGGTGAACCGGGGCGGGCGGCCGGTTCTCGTCGTCGGGCTGCCGGTCACCTACCGTCCGACCGATACGGGCTTCACCCTGTCGGGCCTGTCGGTGTACCTGGTGGTGCCGCAGAACACCGAGCAGGCGTACGTGCGGGCGATGATCACCGCCATCGAGCACGCGACCTTGTCCGCGCTGTGCGTCGCGGTGCTGCTGGCGCTGCTCGCGGCCAGCGGTGTCCTGCGACCGGTACGGGCGCTGCGGCGCGCGACCCGGCGGATGGCCGAAGGGCACCTCGACATCCGGCTCGCGGTGAACGGATCCGACGAACTCGCGGACCTGTCGCGGTCGTTCAACGACACGGCTGCCGCGCTGGAGCAGTCCGTCACGGAGCTGCGCCGGCTGGAGGCGCAGGCCCGCCGCTTCGTCGCGGACGTCTCCCATGAACTGCGCACCCCGCTGGCCGCCATGTCGGCGGTCACCGACGTGCTCGACGACGAGGCGGCCCACCTGGACCGGGTGACCGCCGACGCGGTACGGCTCATCAGCGGGGAGACCGTACGGCTGAGCCGGCTGGTCAACGACCTGATGGAGATCTCCCGCTTCGACGCGGGCGCCGCGGAACTCAACCTGGACGAGATCGACCTGGCCGAGTCCGTCCGGCGCACGCTCGCCTCCCGCGGCTGGCAGCAGCAGGTGGAGACCCGGCTGCCGGCGCCCGGGGCGCTGCGCACCCGGGTGGATCCGCGCCGGCTCGACGTGGTGGTGGCGAACCTGGTCGGCAACGCGCTGCGGCACGGCGCGCCGCCGGTGGTGGTGTCGGCGGGCGTACGGGAGGAACGGCCGAGGGGCGCGTGGGTCGTCATCGAGGTGGCCGACAGCGGTCCCGGGATCACGGAGGCGGACATGCCGCACATCTTCGAACGCTTCTACAAGGCGGACACCACCCGGACCCGGAGCGAGAGCAGCGGTCTGGGCCTGGCCATCACGGCCGAGAACGTGACGCTGCACGGCGGCCGGATCCGGGCCCGGAACCGGCCGGGGGGCGGCTCGGTCTTCACCGTCGAGTTCCCGTTGCGGCACTCCGCCGAGGGCGCCGGGGGGTCCTCGTGAGGTCCGCCCGCCGGCTGGTCCTGGCGGCGGCGACGGGCCTGGCCGGTGTCCTCGCGCTGTCGGGCTGCGGGGTGCCGCCCTCCGGGGTGATCCAGGCCGGCGAACCGGCGACCGGAATGCCCGCCGGGATCACCGTCTTCTTCCTGTCCAGCACCGGGAGCCTGGTCGGTGTGCCGCGGTTCAGCCCCCCGGACCTCGCCACCGCCGTCGACCTGCTGTTCCAGGGCCCGACCTCCGATGAGGCACCCGAACTGAGCACGCGGCTGCCCAAGCTGCCGGCCCTGCCCGAGGTCGAGGCGAAGGACGGCACCATCCTCATCCGGGTCCCACCGGGCGTGGCCCGCTTCACCCCACCGGCCATGCAGCAGCTCGTCTGCACCGCCGCGACGGCCTACCGCGTGGAGCCGGACAGTGCCGCGCACCGGCAGGCAGGTACTCCGCGCGTGCCGACCTTCCCGCCGGTGCCGGTGCCGGCCCCGGGCGTCGGCGGCTCCGTCCCCACCGGACTGGCCGTCCCGCCCATGGTCAGCATCCACGTCGTCGGCGCCCGATGGGCCCAGATCGAGGTGGGCCATCCCTGCGGCCTCGGCTGAGCCGGCCCGGGTGGGGGCGCGCGGCCGTCAGCGGTGGCTCACAGTTCGCGGTGGACCTTGGTGTTGCTGGCCTGCGCGCGGGGCCGCAGCACCAGGAGGTCGACGTTGACGTGCGAGGGGCGGGTGACGGCCCAGACGATGGTGTCGGCGACGTCGTCGGCGGTCAGCGGTTCGGCGACCCCGGCGTAGACGGCGGCGGCGCGGTCGGCGTCACCGCGGAAGCGGGTCAGGGCGAACTCGTCGGTCTTCACCATGCCGGGGGCGATCTCGATGATCCGGACCGGCTGGCCGTTGAGTTCGAGCCGCAGCGTCTCGGCGATCACATGGGCGCCGTGCTTGGCGGCCACGTAGCCGCCGCCGCCTTCGTAGGTGCCCAGGCCCGCGGTGGAGGAGAGCACCACCACGGTGCCGTCGCCGGAGGCGGTCAGCGAGGGGAGCAGCGCCTGGGTGACGTTGAGCGTGCCGATCACGTTGACCTCGTACATCGTCCGCCAGTCGTCCGGGTCGGCGATGGCGACCGGGTCGGTGCCGAGCGCGCCGCCCGCGTTGTTGACCAGGACCTGGATCGGCGCGTGCACATCGAGGGAGGCGGCGAAGGCGTCCACGGCGGCGCGGTCGGTGACATCGAGGGGGTGCACGGTCACGGTGTGGCCCGCCGCGGTGAGTTCCTTGGCCAGCGCGTCGAGCCGTTCGATCCGGCGGGCGGTGAGGACGACGTGGAAGCCGGCCTCGGCCAGCCGGCGGACGGTGGCGGCGCCGATGCCGCTGCTCGCTCCGGTGACCACTGCGGTACGGGGGCGGGGAGTCATGCGCGGCTGCCTTTCGTGGCGGGACCTGTGGTTCCCGGCGGTCCTCGGGGCTGACGGAGGGGCGCGGTGCTGTTCGGTGCTCCGGCGCCTTCAGTGCTTCGGGTGCGTGAGGTGCTTCCGGTGCTCCGGTGCTTCCGGTGCAGCATATGCGGCGGGTGCGGCCGGGCGCCGCGCGGCTTTCACCGCCCGGCGGGACCGGCGTCGGACAGCGGTCGGACAGCGTCAGACACGGCCCAGGGGGGCGTTGCCGGCTCCGCCGGCCGGCCCGTGCCCGCCGGCCCGGCCCGCCGCCCGGACCGTGTGCCGCAGCAGCAGCGCCGTGGTGATCGGCCCCACCCCGCCGGGTACGGGCGACAGCGCGCCCGCCGTGGGCGCCACCGACGCCGCGTCCACATCCCCGGTCAGCCCGCCGTCGGGGGTCGGATTGGTGCCCACGTCCACCACGACCGCGCCCGCCGCGACGTGCGCCGCGGTGATCAGCCCGGCCCGTCCGGCCGCCGCGACCACCACGTCGGCCTGCCGGGTGACCGCGGCCAGATCCGCCGTACGGGAGTGGCAGACGGTGACCGTGGCGTCCCGGTCCAGCAGCAGGTGGGCGAGGGGTTTGCCGACCACCGTGGAGCGGCCGACGACCGCGACCCTGCGGCCGGACAGGGCGATTCCGTGCGCGTCGAGCAGTTCCAGTACGGCGGCGGCCGTGGCCGGGGCGAAAGCCGGCTGCCCGGCGGCCAGTCGCCCCAGGCTCAGCGGATTCGCGCCGTCCACGTCCTTGTCCGGTGCGATGGCGGCGGCCAGTTCGGCGGCCACCGCGCCCTCGGGCAGCGGCGTCTGCAGGATCACCCCGTGCACGGCCGGATCGGCGCTCAGCTCCGCCAGCCGCTCCCGGATCCGGTCCGGCGCGGCGGTCGCGGGCAGTGTCACCGTGTCGCAGACGATCCCGGTCCTGGCGGCGGCGCGCGCGATGGAGCGTACGTACCAGGCCGTCGACTCGTCCTCGGTGGCGACCAGGACGGCCAGGCGCGGCGTGGTGCCGTTCGCGGTGAGCCCGGCGGCCGCCGCGGCCACCTCGGCGCGCAGTTCGGCGGCGCGGCCGGCCCCGGTCAGGCTGCGGGCGCCGGGTCCCGGTGCTGCGGTGTCCTGGGCCGGCGCGGGGGCCCCGCCGGTCTCGTGCGGTCCGCTCATCGGGCGATCCGCTTGCGTACCGCAGCCGTCACCGCTTCGGCCCGGGCGGCCAGCGTGTCCACCTCGGCCAGGGAGGCGGCCAGTTCGGTGCGTACCGACTCGTCCTTGATACCGCCGAGGTTGATCTCGACATTGATCCGGGCGGTGGTGGCGGCCGCCCGGGCCGCCTCGGTGGCGGCGGCGATGTCGGTGACGACATTGGCGTTGCCGTAGGGCAGCAGGGACTCGGCGAGGGCGACGACCCGGGCCGCCACCGCGATTACCCCCGCCGGCGGGCGGGCGGCGCCGGCCAGCGCCCGCGCGACGGCCCGGGAGCGGACCGCCTTCTGCTCGTCGTCGGCGCGCGGCAGCCGGTACGCCTCGGTCACCGCGGTGAAGGCCGCGGCGTCCTCGGCCGCCAACTCCACTGCCTGCTCGCGGAGTCGGTCGCTTTCCGTGATGATCTCCGCGACCTGTCCGGCGTACTGCGCGTACTTCTCACCGGTGGTGTAGCGGGCGACCATGCCGAGCAGCGCCGCCCCCTGCGCCGCGTGCAGGGCCGCTGCCGCGCCGCCGCCCGGGGCGGGTTCGCGCGCCGCCAGCCGTTCCAGATAGCCGCTGATCGTGTGCTCGCGCACCGGGCCGCCTTCCGTGCCGTGTCCCGCGCGGGGCGCCCGCCGACAGGGCCCGCGTCCGCCCATGATCCTACGGCCGCTCACCTCGTGTGACGGGCGGGGCGTGCGGGCCGGGGGCGGCCTTCGGCGATGGACCGAAGGTGACTTTCAGATGAACTTGACGCCCGGCAATAGTGTTCCTAAGGTCAAGTCTCCGTTAACCCTGTTCGAATTCCGGCTTCTGTCCGGTTCGATGCCGCGCGATGCCCGTAGGTTGATGGTTTCTTGGGGGATGGCGGCTCCGTCGGGGGAGACACAGCAACCGCCGCTTACTGACGAGGACGGCAGATGAGGCATGCGGAGAGGGGCGGGGCTGACGACTGGCCGCAGAGCTCCGTGACCATACCCGGGGGCAGCGGAATCCTGCCGGCGCAGCAGCCGGCCGCCCCGGCCCGGGAGATCACGAGCGGGGGAACCGCCCCGGTGACGGTGTCCGAACGCACCGCGGTCCAGTCGCCGTCCTGGGACGCGCAACTGCCGCCCACCGCGCCGCCGCCCACCGCGCTCCCGGAGCCCGCCGCCGCCCAGCCCCAGCCCCCCGCGCCCGCCCCGCCCAAGCGGGCCCGGCTGTACATCATCGACGCGATACGGCTGTTCGCCGCGATGGCGGTGGCCCTGCACCACTACGTGGGCACCGCGCGGGTCAACCGCCCGCACAACCTGATATGGGACCGGCCGATATCCCACATCATGCCCAGCGTCTTCCGGGTCGCCGCCTACGGGTGGGAGGGCGTCGAGATCTTCTTCGTCATCAGCGGCTTCGTGATCTGCATGTCCTGCTGGGGGCGCCGGCCCCGGGACTTCTTCGTGTCACGCGTGATCCGGCTCTACCCGGCCTACTGGTTCGGCGTGCTGTTCAGCACCGTGGTGCTGACCGCGCTGCCGGGGGTGTGGACGAAGCCCTCGATGCGCGAGGTGCTCTTCAACCTCTCGATGCTCCAGTCCGGTTCGCACATCGCCAGCGTGGACGGCGTCTACTGGACGCTCTGGTCGGAGCTGCGCTTCTATCTGATCTTCCTGGTGGTGGTCGCCGCCGGGCTCACCTACCGCAAGGTCGTCGTCTTCTGCTGCGTGTGGGGGGCGCTGGCCATGCTGGCGCCGGTGTCCGGCTTCCCGCTGCTGGTTTTGATCGCCGACCCCGACGGAGCCTGGTACTTCATCGCCGGCCTGGCGCTGTTCCTGATGTACCGCTTCGGCCAGGACCTGCTGCTGTGGGGGATCCTCGCGCTGACCTGGCTGATGGCGCAGGACGAACTGAGCCGGCGGATCAGCACCGTCGAACACGTCTCCAGCTATCGGGGCGCACTGGTCCTCTACACGGTGTTCCTGCTGTTCATGGTGTGCGTCGCGCTCGGCTTCACCGACCGCATCCAGTGGAAGTGGCTGGCCACCGCGGGGTCCTTGACGTACCCCTTCTACCTGATCCACTACACGGCCGGCACGATCGCCATCCACCACCTGCGCGACCGCGCCGACCCGCGGCTGCTCGTGGCCGGACTGATCGCCGCGGGGCTGCTGTTCGCCTACCTCATCCACCGGCTGATCGAGCGGCCGGTGTCCAAGCTGCTCAAGCGCGGTCTGACCAACGCCTTCACGCAGCTGGGTCCGATGCCTTCGCACAAGACATCGCCGTAGGCGCGGTGGGCTGCGCGGTCCGGTAGTCCGGTAGTCCGGTAAGTCCCGCGGTCCTGACCGCCGCTGCTCGCCGCAGCCCCCCCGTGGCCCCGGTAACGCCGGGTCCCGGTCAGGGGCTGTGGCGGGCGTCGGGCACCAGATGGGGGCGGAAGGGCTGCTGCTGGCCCGCCGCGCGGGTGGTGTCCACCGTGAGCAGCAGACAGGTGCCGCTGCCGTCGGGGCCGGCGGGGTGGCTGCTCTGTTCGGGAGCGTCGAAGAGGCGACGCAGGGCCGCGGCGACCTGGCGCGCGGTCTCCGGGGAGTCGGCGGTGATACGGACCTCGGCGAGCCCGGGAGAGGGCAGCGGCTCGGCGGACGGTGTCTTCTCGGACGTCTTCTCGGTCATCACGCGGTCTCTTCCCGGGCCGGCGCTGCGCGCCCGGTGTCGGCGTTCGCCGAGGACGACCCCGGCGCGGACACCGGGGTGCGGGGAGCCATCGGTGGGGCCACCGTACTCCCGTCGAACGGCGGGCGGGCGGGACCCGGGTGGCCGGGGTGCGGGGCTCGTTCCGGCGAGAACGCGGCACCCCAGGCTCAACCGGCCACCCGCCCGGTCACTCCGCGGTCGTCCGGCAGGGGAAGCCCAGCGCGGCCATCGCCCGCTGCACTTCGCCCGAGCTGAAGTCCCGCCGGTCCTGGCGGGTGATCACCGCGCCCACCTGCATGATCGGGTAGCTGACGCCACCGATCTCGACCGATACCCCCGTAACGGGCTCGGGAGTGACACCGTTCATCGCCTCCTCCACCTCGTTCCGGTGGAAGTAGAAGTGTCGGCGAGCGATGGTGACGCGCATCATGCCTCAGCAAGGGGGACGGAGGGGTGAAGCCGGAGGTGCCACACTCTCACGTTCGTGGCGGTGGTGACACCCGGAAACGGCGCGGGCGGAGCGGCTCGAGGCGGGGTCCGGGCCAGTCGAGCCGGTGCTGGGCTCAGGTCGGATCAGGCCGACGGAGCCGCGCGCAGCGGTGCGCCCACGCGGTGCAGGTGCCGGAGCGCCTGCGCGTAGGAGGAGAACAGACCGGACTCGGCGTAGGCGATGCCGAGCTCGGCGCAGTAGGCCTGCACGATGGGGCGGGCCCGCCGCAGATGCGGGGTGGGCATGCTCGGGAACAGGTGGTGCTCGATCTGGTAGTTGAGACCGCCCAGCGCGAGGTCGGTGAACAGCCCGCCGCGTACGTTGCGCGAGGTGAGCACCTGGCGGCGCAGGAAGTCCGGGCGGTCGCTGCCCTTCAGCGTGGGCATGCCCTTGTGGTTCGGGGCGAAGGTGCAGCCCATGTAGACGCCGAACACGCCCTGGTGGACGGCGATGAACGCCAGCGCCTGCAGAGGGGACAGGACCAGCAGCAGGACGGTCAGATAGCCGGCGACGTGCAGGCCCAGCAGGACCGCTTCCAGGCCGCGCCGCTTGAACGCCGGGCGGAACAGCGCCCGTACGCCGGCCACGTGCAGATTCATCCCTTCCAGCGTGAGCAGCGGGAAGAAGAGGTACGCCTGGCTGCCGCCGATGAGCTTCGGCACGCCGCGGGCGGCGCGCGCCTGGTCGGTGGACCAGAGCAGGATGTCGGGGTTGACGTCGGGGTCGAGCTCTTCGTGGTTCGGGTTGGCGTGGTGGCGGGTGTGCTTGTCCTGCCACCAGCCGTAGCTCATGCCGACGAACAGGTTCGCCGCGATCCGGCCGGCCACCTCGCTGGGCCGCCGCAGCCGGAACACCTGGCGGTGGGCGATGTCGTGCGCGACGAGCGCGATCTGGGCGAACAGCACGCCCAGTACGGCCGCGGTGGCCAACTGCCACCAGGAGCTGCCGATGAACGTGAACGCGGCCCAGGTGCCCGCGAACAGTGCGGCGATGCCGCCGATCCGTGCGGTGTAGTAGCCGGGGCGCCGCCTCAGCAGGCCCGAGACGGCCACCCGCTTGGCGAGCCGGGCGAAGTCGCTGCCCGCGTCGGCGGGGGTGCCGGCGAGGGTTCCGTCCGAGGAATCCAGCAGCGCCTTCGGCAGCGAGCCGGGCGTTGGCGGGGATGTTGCGTGCATGGTCGCGGAATCACTGGTCATGGCACATGGCCTGTCCCCGGGTGCGTGGACCCGGTGTATCCACTCACCGCAGGATGACACCGTCTATGGTCCGGCATGCGAGATGTCCTCGGCTCTGCCAGCGTACCTGGCCAGTGACCTGATCTGCCCTGCTCTCGTTTGAGCGGCAGAGCCGGAGGCATCCGGGGGCGGAGGACCGCCCCCGGATGCTCCTGCTGCGTCCCGGCGTTGCGCGGCCTCGCGCTACGCGGCGTCGCGGCGGTACGGCGAGCGCTCGGTGCGGGCGCTCCGGCCGCCGGCGCTGCCGGATCCGGCCGTCCGGCCGCGGCC
>NZ_FMCH01000074.1 GCF_900091855.1 Streptomyces sp. DvalAA-14 | reverse complement strand
CCCTCCTCGCCCGGCTGACCCGCGGCGTCATCGGCAGCGGCCGGACCGCCGGCCACACTCCGCTGACCGGCGTACGGCTCGCCGACCTGCCGGAGGCTTCGCCCGAGGAGGTCGCCGAGGCCTTCGCCCGCGCCCGTACGGCCCAGCGCCCCTGGGCCGCCACCTCGCCCCGCCGGCGCGCCGCCGTCCTGCTCCGTTTCCACGACCTGCTGCTGCGCCGCCAGGCGGAGGTCCTCGACCTGATCCAGCTGGAAACCGGCAAGACCCGGCTGCACGCCCACGAAGAGGTGCAGATCGTGGCGATGGAGGCCCGCCACTACGGCCTCAAGGCGCCCGCCTATCTGGGGCCGAAACGACACCTCGGCGCCTTCCCCGCTCTCACCAAGGCCGTCGAGCTGCGCCAGCCGCGCGGTGTGGTCGGCCAGATCGCGCCGTGGAACTACCCGCTGGAGCTGTCCGTCGGCGACGCCCTGCCGGCCCTGGCGGCCGGCAACGCGGTGGTGATGAAACCCGACACCGAGACCGCGCTGACCGCGCTGTGGGCCCGCGAGCAGCTGATCGAGGCCGGGCTGCCCGAAGGCGTCTTCCAGATCGTGATCGGCGACGGTCCGGTGGTGGGCCCGGCCGTGGTCGAGCACGCCGACTACGTGTCCTTCACCGGCTCCACCCGCACCGGCCGGGAGATCGCCGGGCGCGCCGCCGCCCGCCTGATCGGCGCGTCCCTCGAACTCGGCGGCAAGAACCCACTGTTGGTGCTGCGCGACGCCGACCTCGACAAGGCCGCCGACGGCGCGGTCCGGGCCTGCTTCTCCTCCGCCGGGCAACTGTGCATCTCCGTCGAGCGGTTGTTCGTGGACGCGTCGGTCGCCGACGCGTTCCTGGCGAAGTTCGTCGCCCGCACCAAAGCGCTCCGGCTCGGTACCGGGCTCGCCTTCGGGGCCGACATGGGATCGCTGGCCGGCCCACGGCAGTTGGCGACCGTCAGCCGGCATGTGGACGAGGCCCGCGAGAAGGGGGCCACCGTGCTGACCGGCGGCCGGCCCCGCCCCGACGTCGGCCCCTACGTCTACGAGCCGACCGTGCTCGACGGCGTGGAGCCCCCGATGGCGGTCTGCACCGAGGAGACCTTCGGACCGGTGGTCTCCGTCTACCGCTTCCGCGACGAGGACGAGGCGGTCGAGCGGGCCAACGCGAGCGACTACGGCCTCAATGCCAGCGTCTGGACCAAGGACACCCGGCGCGGCTTCCGCGTCGCGGCCCGGCTGCGCTCCGGCACGGTCAATGTCAACGAGGCCTACGGCTCCGCGTACGGCAGTGTGCGCGCCCCGATGGGGGGCATGAAGGACTCCGGGCTCGGCCGGCGGCACGGCTCGGAGGGCATATGGAAATACACCGAGGCGCAGACCGTCGCCACCCAGCGACTGATGCCGCTCGGCCCGGGGTTCGGCATGGACGACGAGAAGTACGCGGCGTTCCTGACTACTCGCTGCGGCTGATGAAGACCCTGCGGATCCGCTGACGCCCCCTGGTCCTCGCCCCGTCCCCGCCCGCACACCACCACCCTGAAGCGCGCCCCGCGCCGCACCCCGACACCGGGAGGTCCCCGTGGCACAGGAAGACGGCTACGACTACGACGTGCTCGTCGTCGGCTCCGGCTTCGGCGGCGCGGTCGCGGCGCTGCGGCTGACCGAGAAGGGCTACCGGGTGGGCGTCCTGGAGGCCGGCCGCCGCTTCGAGCGCGGCGAGTTGCCCAAGAACTCCTGGGACGCGCGCAATTACCTCTGGGCGCCGTCCCTCGGCCTGTACGGGATCCAGCGCATCCATGTGCTCGGCAATGTGCTGGTGCTGGCGGGCGCGGGTGTCGGCGGCGGCTCGCTGAACTACGCCAACACCCTCTATGTGCCGCCCGCCGCTTTCTTCCGGGACCGCCAGTGGGGTCGCATCACCGACTGGCAGGAGGAGTTGACGCCGTACTACGACCAGGCGCGGCGGATGCTCGGGGTGCGGCTCAATCCGACCCTCACCCCCTCCGACGTCCATCTCCGGGCCGCCGCCGAGGAGATGGGGGTGGGGGACACCTTTCACCTGGCGCCGGTCGGGGTGTTCTTCGGGGACGGCCAGGACGCCGAGGGGCAGGTGCGGGCGGCGCCCGGCCAGGAGGTGCCCGATCCGTACTTCGGCGGGGCGGGTCCGGCCCGCAGCGCGTGCACCGAGTGCGGCGAGTGCATGACCGGCTGCCGCCACGGTGCCAAGAACACCCTCAACGAGAACTATCTGTACCTGGCCGAGCGGGCCGGCGCCGTCGTCCACCCGATGACCACCGTGGTGGACCTCACCGAGGACCCGGCGGGCGGTCCCGGCCGGACCGGCGGCGCCGGGGGAGGCGCCGGGGGCGGCTACCGCGTCACCACCGTGCCCACCGACCGCCGCAAGAAGGGCGACCGGCAGGTGCTGCGGGCCCGCCAGGTGGTGATCGCGGCCGGCACCTACGGCACCCAGACGCTGCTGCACGCCATGCGCGACGGCCACCGCCTGCCCGGGATCTCGTCGCGGCTCGGCGAGTTGACCCGGACCAACTCCGAGGCCCTGGTGGGGGCGCAGACCTCGGACCGCCGCTACCGCAGGCGGCACCCGGGCCGCCCGCTGGACTTCACCCGGGGCGTGGCGATCACCTCCTCGGTGCACCCCAACGACCACACCCACATCGAGCCGGTCCGCTACGGCCGCGGCTCCAACGCGATGGGCACCTTGTCCATGCTGGCCGCCCCGTACCGCGGCCGGCTGCCGCGCTGGCTGGAGTTCCTCGGCAACAACGTCCGGCACCCGCTGCTCACCCTGCGGTCGCTGTCCAACTACCGGTGGTCGGAGCGGACCATCATCGGTCTGGTCATGCAGACCAGCGACAATTCGCTGACCACCTTCCGCAAGAAGAAAGGCCCGGGCAAGGGGCTGCTGACCGCCCGGCAGGGCCATGGCGCGCCGAATCCCACCCACATTCCGGAGGGCGCGGAGGCGGCCCGGCTGATCGCCGCGGAGATCGGCGGCTTCGCGGGCAGCAATGTCGGCGAGGCGACCCAGCGGCCGATGACCGCGCACTTCCTCGGCGGCTGCCCGATCGGGGAGGACGCCGAGCACGGCGTCATCGATCCGTATCACCGGCTGTACGGGCACCCGGGCATCTCGGTGGTGGACGGCTCGGCGGTGTCGGCGAATCTCGGTGTCAATCCGTCGCTGACCATCACCGCGCAGGCGGAGCGGGCGATGGCGTTGTGGCCCAACAAGGGGGAGGCGGACCCGCGTCCGGAGCAGGGTGCGGCCTACCGCAGGATCGCCGCGGTGAAGCCGGTCGCCCCGGCGGTGCCGGAACACGCCTTCGGGGCGCTGCGGGTGCCTTTTCTTCCCGTGCCCGCGGTGCCGCCCAGGCCGACGGGACCGGAGTCCTGACGGTCCGCTGACCGGCATGAGCGCCGCGGTGGCAAACGCCGCCGCGGACCCCCGGGTCGACTTCTCGGCCTGCTTGCCGTCCAAAAAGCCCGGAAAACGCGGTAATGTGTCATCCGCAGAGCGGCCGGTCCCAGGCGTCCCTGAGAGCCGACCGCCTCTTTGAGTCGTGACCGGGCTGCTGTCCCCTGCCGTCCGGCCACTGGTCACCGATGCGAGGTCCCACGGCGGGTGCACGACTGCACCCGCCTCATCGCACCGGCTGCACCCCGCCCAGCTGCGTCTGGGCGGTGTCCTTGTTCCACGCGTGGTGTTGGGTGACCGCCCCTGGCTGGCACGGACACTCCCATCAACGAAGGGGCCGCGAGGCGGTCACGTGCCGTTCGGGTGATCCCCCTGAAAGGGGTGTCCGGCGCACCGGCGGGTGACCCGCCTCCCGGCGCCGTCCGGCCCTCAAAACCCGCCGCTCGGACCCGCCGCTCGGCACCCGCCCGCTCGGCACCCGCCCGCTCGGCCCCGTCGCTCAGACCCGCCCGCGGCAGAGTTCCAGCAGCGTCATCCCCAGCGCCGTGCCGGGCTTGCCCAGCGCCTCGCCGTAACCGCGCAGCACCTCCATCTCCCGGTTCAGGTGCAGTCGCCGGCCGCCGGCGCCGATCCGGGCGGTCTGGATCTCCGCGGACACCGCCATGCGCTCGCCGACCAGGGCGATGATGCGGGCGTCGAGATCGTCGATCCGGCGCCGCTTGCCGGCGATCAGGGACTCGGCGTCGGCCGCCGCGGCGGCGGCCTCGGGCCGCGCGGGCCCGGATTTCACCGCCGGCCGCGCGGGCTCGGGCCGGACGGCCTCGGTCGGTGTGGTCGCGCTCTCGGTCATGGCTGCTCCTCGGGGTGTCGGACGGCCGGGCCCCCGGACCCCCGGACGCGACAGGCGCCCCGGGCCGAGTGGCCCGGGGCGCCTGGTAGGTCGCTTGTCAGCAGTTACAACGCGACGCGACCACGGCAGCCGGACCGGCCGGTGCCATAGGTAAACGCGAAGGCGTGCATCTGCATGACGCTCAGTATGGACCACCGCACCGGCAGGCACGCAAGGGGTCGCCGGGGGCCCTGTCCAGCCCGGGTAGACTCGATGCCGGACCCCCCTCGCAGCAACCGCCGGAAGGCCGCCCGTGGCATCAGCGACCCCAGCCGCCCCCGACCCGACCCCGGACACCGTCACCGACACCGTCCTCGTGGTCGACTTCGGAGCGCAGTACGCCCAGCTCATCGCCCGCCGCGTCCGCGAGGCCCGGGTGTACAGCGAGATCGTGCCGTCCACCATGCCGGTGGCGGAGATGCTGGCCAGAAAGCCGCGGGCGATCATCCTGTCCGGCGGCCCCTCCTCGGTCTATGCCAACGGTGCCCCGACGCTCGACCGGGCGATCTTCGAGGCCGGGGTGCCGGTCTTCGGCATGTGCTACGGCTTCCAGTTGATGGCCACCACGCTCGGCGGCACCGTGGACAACACCGGCGCCCGCGAGTACGGCCGGACCGCGCTGGCCGTTTCCAAACCCGGCTCCACCCTCTTCGAGGGCACCCCCGCCGAGCAGTCGGTGTGGATGTCGCACGGCGACGCCTGCTCCGCCGCGCCCGAGGGCTTCACCGTCACCGCGTCCACCGACGTCGTGCCGGTCGCCGCCTTCGAGAACGACGCCCAGCGGCTCTACGGCGTGCAGTACCACCCCGAGGTGCTGCACTCCACCTACGGCCAGCAGATCCTGGAGCACTTCCTCTATCGCGGCGCCGGCATCACGCCGTCGTGGACGACGACGAACGTGGTGGACGAGCAGCTCGCGCTGATCCGCGCGAAGGTCGGCAGCAGCCGGGCCATTTGCGGCCTGTCCGGCGGAGTGGACTCCGCGGTCGCCGCCGCCCTGGTGCAAAAGGCCATCGGTTCGCAGCTCACTTGCGTCTACGTCGACCACGGCCTGATGCGCAAGGGCGAGACCGAGCAGGTCGAGAAGGACTTCGTGGCCGCCACCGGAGTCCAGCTCAAGGTGGTGGACGCCGCCGAGCGGTTCCTGTCCGCGCTGGCCGGCGTGTCCGACCCGGAGCAGAAGCGCAAGATCATCGGCCGGGAGTTCATCCGGGTCTTCGAGCAGGCGCAGGCCGAGATCGTCGCCGAGGCGCCCGACGACCAGCCGGTGGAGTTCCTGGTGCAGGGCACCTTGTACCCGGACGTGGTGGAGTCCGGCGGCGGCACCGGCACCGCCAACATCAAGTCCCACCACAATGTCGGCGGGCTGCCGGAAGACCTGCAGTTCCAGCTGGTGGAGCCGCTGCGCCAGCTGTTCAAGGACGAGGTGCGGATGGTGGGCCAGGAGCTGGGCCTGCCCGAGGAGATCGTCCAGCGCCAGCCCTTCCCGGGCCCGGGCCTGGGCATCCGGATCGTCGGCGACGTCACCCGCGAGCGGCTCGACCTGCTGCGCGAGGCCGACGCCATCGCCCGCGAGGAGCTGACCGCGGCCGGCCTGGACCGCGACATCTGGCAGTGCCCGGTGGTGCTGCTGGCCGATGTCCGCTCGGTCGGCGTCCAGGGCGACGGCCGCACCTACGGCCACCCGATCGTGCTGCGCCCGGTCTCCTCCGAGGACGCGATGACCGCCGACTGGTCCCGGCTGCCCTACGACGTGCTGGCCAAGATCTCCACCCGCATCACCAACGAGGTCAAGGACGTCAACCGGGTCGTGCTGGACGTCACCAGCAAGCCGCCGGGCACCATCGAGTGGGAGTGACCCGGGACTGAGCCGGGGGTGGGCCCGGAATTTCCGGCCGGTCGCTGAAACACAGCCGAGCGGTGTACGTATATCCCGGTGAACGCGGCCGTTCCGACCCATCGCTCCCACCGGGAGCACGGACGGCGGGAGAGGCGGGAGACGATGCTTGAGGTGTGGCGGGAAACCGCTCGTCGCTACGCACTGCTGCCGTTGCGGATTTTCCTCGGTGTGACTTTCATCTACGCCGGACTCGACAAGCTGACCAGCAACACCTTCTTCACCGACTCGGCCAACGGCTCGCTGGTGCAGATCCTGCACGGCTCCCACGACCAGGCCGCGATACCGGCGATGATCGACCTGGCGCTCAAGGCGCCGCACGGCTTCGGTTACGCCATCGCTCTGGGCGAGTTGGCGGCCGGTCTCGGCATCCTGTTCGGGCTGCTGGGACGGGTGGCCGCGCTCGGCGGTGCGCTCATCTCGCTCAGCTTGTGGCTGACGGTGAGCTGGTCCACGACGCCGTACTACTACGGCAACGACCTGGCCTACCTGATGGCGTGGCTGCCGCTGGTGCTGGCCGGCACGCCCTATCTGTCGCTGGACGCGCTGATCAAGCAGCGGCGCGGGGCCGGCCCGGCCGGCCGGCCGGCGGTGGCGGGCTCGACCCGGGTGGACGGCGTCAGCGACGCCGGCGCGCCCGGTTCCGTACGCTCCGAACGCCCTGTGTGACGAGCGCCGTCACGGCGGCCAGGGCCAGCGCGGAGCCGGCCGCCGGGATCGAGCGGTGCGGGTCCGACAGGTCCAGCACCCCGCAGGCGTCGAGGATGAAGCCCGTCATGATGGCGAGCAGGACCAGCCCCATCATCAGGGCGGCCGGCTCGAAACGGTGGCGCCTCATCGGATCACCTTCAGTTGGCCGACGGTGAGATCGACATCGAGGTCGACGGTGCCGGCGGACGCGGTGCCGGCCGGGGGCCGGTAGGTCAGGACCTGGTGCCGGTGCCGCCCGAGGTGCCCGTGACCGTCGCTCTCGCCGGGCAGCAGGACCTGGCCGAGGCCGAGGTTGTAGTCGATGACGACGACGGCGTCGCGCGGCAGCCGCAGCACGACCTCCCCGGCGCCGATCCTGACCGCGGTGACGACGGTGCCGCCGGCCGGCGACAGCCCCCGCAGGTCGAGGGTGCCGGTGCCGGCGCCGCGCTGGTAGAGCTTCTGGACGGCGGCCGGCGTCTGCGGCCGCCAGGTGGTGCTGCCCAGGCCGTGGCCGCTCTTGGGCAGCGTGGCCGCGCCGATCAGGCCGGCGACGGTCAGCAGGGACAGAAAGACCGTGCCGCCGCGGGCCCGGCCGGCGAACGAGGCGAGCACGAACGCCGCGCCGAGCACGCCCAGCGCGGCGGTCAGACCGATCTCCAGGCTGGTGCCGGCCGGTTGGTACTGCCAGGACGCCCCGACGCCGACGGCCGCCGCGACCACGGCCAGCAGGCAGACCGTGAAGCCGAACAGCCAGGAGCCCTTCGCCCGGCGGGCCGCCTTCTTCCGTTCCCGCCAGGCGATCTTGTCCTCCTGGCCGTACGGCCCGTCGTCCGGCCCCCACAGATAGGCCGGCTCCTTCGTCAGCGGCTCCCGCCACCAGGACGGCGAACTGCCCGGGTCCGGCGGGGCCTGGACGGCGGGGGGCGCGTCGGCCACCGCGTTGGCCATGTCGGGGGAGACCGCCTCCGGCGTCCCGCGCCGCCGCTGGGACCAGTAGACGGCGCCGGTCGTCCCCGCCAGCAGGAGAACCGAGAAGGCCTGGTTGTCGCCGTTGCCGATCGTCGACGCGTACAGGCCGCAGCCGACCAGCGCCATCAGCACCGCGGTCATCGGCGCGCCCTCGATCCGGCCGGACAGCAGCCGGTGCGCCTCGCTCTGCCGCTCGTCCTCCTGCGGGATGACGAGCCAGCCCATGCCGTAGACGATCAGGCCGATGCCGCCGGTGAGGGACAGCACGACCAGCACCACCCGGAAGATCACCGGGTCCACGTCGAAGTACCGCCCGGCCCCGCCGCATACACCGGCCAGCACCTTCTGGTTCCGGCTGCGGGCGAACCCGGGGCGGGCGTCGGTCTCTTCGCCGCCTTCCCGCCTGCGGGCGCCGGGATCCGGCACCGCGTCCTCCGGGGCGTCCGGGGCGTCCGGGGCGGCGGGGGCCGCGGGCTGGTCCGTCATACGACCATGGTGACCGGTCGGCCGCCCCGTGGGGACCGGGTCCGACCCTGGTCCGTCCCTGATCCGTCCCCTGAGGGCCCTGCGGGGCTGGTTCGGTGGCGCGGGGCCGGGCCCGCGGGGCTGGTCGGGGGCGCGGGGAGCGCGCGACCAGCCGTGACAGGCGGATGGTCCGGGATCGGGCAGCGGCTGGCTGGGCCGGCGGGCCCGGCGGAAGGGCGGGGGCGGGATCTCCGGGGTCAACCCTGATGCTCCCGGTGCGGCGCCTGTGTGACGATCGGGGTATGTCTGCGACCAGCCCGCCCACCGGGACGCGCCCGGGCGCCCCGCCCGGGTCCTCGGCACCCAAGGGGGCGTCGTTCCTGTCCCCGCCCGACCCCGAGGTCGCCGGCATGCGCAAGCTCTACCGCAGCTCCGAGGGCCGGATGGTCGGCGGAGTGGCCCGCGGGCTGGCCGGGCACATGGGTCTGCCGGTGCTGTGGGTGCGGGTGTTCTTCCTGGTCCTGTCGGCCTTCAACGGTATCGGCCTGCTGCTCTACGCGGTCTTCTGGTTCTTCGTGCCGCTGGGCGTGGGCGGCGTCGCCGAGGCCAAGGAACCCCGGGACGCGCGCTCCTGGCTGGCCGGCAAGCGCCCCGACAAAGGCCAGATCATCGCGCTGATCGCGCTCGCGGTCGGCACCGGCATCCTGGTGGACAACCTCAACCTCGGCGCCGCCAACCGCGCGGTGTGGCCACTGCTGGTGATCGCCCTGGGCGTGGCCCTGGTCTGGCGGCAGGCGGACAACGCCCGCAAGGCCCGCTGGGTGGAGATGAGCCACGGCAAGCGGTTCTGGCCGCTGGCCCGGGCGGCGGCCGGGGTCGGCCTGGTCATCGCCGGCGTCACCGGCTTCATCGTGGTCCGCGGTTCCGGCAGCCACCTCGGCGGCATCCTGCAGGCCGCGCTGGCCGTCCTGGTCGGCGTCGCCCTGATAGCGGGCCCGTATCTGATCCGGATGACGCAGGACCTGTCGGCCGAACGCCTGATGCGCATCCGCGCCCAGGAGCGGGCCGAAGTCGCCGCGCACGTCCACGACTCGGTGCTGCACACCTTGACCTTGATCCAGCGGCATGCCGAGGAGCCCCGCGAGGTGACCCGGCTCGCCCGTGCCCAGGAACGCGAACTGCGGGCCTGGCTCTACCGCCCCGAGGGCACCGGCCGCGACGACGAGCCGACGACGCTGGCCGACGCCGTACGCGCCGCTGCCGCCGAGGTGGAGGACGCGCACGGCGTGCCGGTGGAAGTGGTGTGCGTCGGTGACTGCCCGCTGGACGAGCGGCTGGCGGCCCAGATCCAGGCCGCGCGGGAGGCAATGGTGAACGCGGCCAAGTACGGTGGCAGTTCCACGGGATCCCCCGACGCCGTGGTCCCGGCCGCTGACGCCGTCCAGGTGTACGCGGAGGTCGAGGAGACCAAGGTCTTCGTCTCGGTCCGCGATCACGGAGCCGGCTTCGATCTCGACCAGGTACCGGACGACCGGATGGGCGTGCGGGAGTCGATCATCGGGCGGATGCAGCGCAACGGCGGGCAGGCGCGGCTGCGCCCGGCGCCCGGCGGGGGTACGGAAGTCGAGCTGGAGATGGAGAGGGTGGCGGCGGCATGAGCGCTGATATGGGGACGGGATCGGTTCCGGGTCCGGCTTCCGAGGGGGCGGGGCGGCCGGTCCGGGTGGTGCTGGTGGACGACCACCGGATGTTCCGTACCGGCGTGCAGGCGGAGATCGGCGCCACCGAGCAGACCGGGGTCGAGGTCGTCGGCGAGGCCGCGGACGTGGACCAGGCGGTCGCCGTGGTGGCCGCGACCCGGCCGGAAGTCGTCCTCCTCGACGTGCACCTGCCCGGCGGCGGCGGGGTGGAGGTGCTGCGCCGGTCGGCCGCTTTGATGGCCGACCCCGACAACCCGGTGCGTTTCCTGGCGCTGTCGGTGTCCGACGCGGCCGACGACGTGATCGGCGTGATCCGCGGCGGCGCCCGCGGCTACGTCACCAAGACCATCACCGGCCCCGACCTGGTCACCTCGATCTTCCGGGTCCGCGACGGCGACGCCGTCTTCTCCCCCCGGCTGGCCGGCTTCGTGCTGGACGCCTTCGCCTCCACCGACGCCCCGCCGGTCGACGAGGACCTGGACCGGCTCACCCAGCGCGAGCGCGAGGTGCTGCGGCTGATCGCCCGCGGCTACGCCTACAAGGAGATCGCCAAGCAGCTGTTCATCTCGGTCAAGACGGTCGAGTCGCACGTCTCGGCGGTGCTGCGCAAGCTGCAGCTGTCCAACCGGCACGAGCTGACCCGGTGGGCGACGGCAAGGCGGCTGGTCTGAGCGCGCCGCCCGGCCCCGGGCGTCATTCCGCCTCGTCCGGCCACAGCATCGTGTAATTGGGCACCCGCACCGCCCGCTGTTCCACCGGCGTGTCCAGCGACTCCATCGCGGCCCCCTCCGGCACCGCGCACCGCCCGAGATGGATCCCCACCAGGCAGCCCTCGCACCAGAACGCGGCATAGCCCGTCCGCCGCTCCGTCCGCCCGGCGAACATCACCCGCAGCTCGTCCGCCCCGCAATTCGGGCACACCGTGTGCGTGGGCCCCGGCAACGCCTTGCAGTGCTGCTCGTACGCCGCCACCCACCCCGCCCAACTGGCCGTCAGGGCTTGCATCTCCGACCTCCCGCCGGTCCGCTTTCCCTCTCCCGTTTCCCCCGCGCACTGCGAACGACAGCCGACCCTACGCCGCTCTCTTTCCCTTCTGCTTCCCTTCTGCCCGCGCTAGGCCGAACCGTGACCTCGGCCGGACGGCGCCGGACACGTTCCCGGCCATTTCGGCGCGGCCGGGCGCCTCGGCCCGCGCCGGCGGCTCAGCGGCGAACGCCGGCTCAGTAGCGCACGGCGCTCTGCAGCAGCGGCGGATACACGGCGGACGGCTCGCCGTCGACGGTGCTGCCCGCGAACTGCAGCACCGCGCGCTGGGCGCCGTGCATCGAGGCCGGGTAGTCCAGCGTGGGCGCGGAGACCTCGTCCAGCACGCGCAGGTGCTCGGGCGACCAGGTCCACGAGTACCGGGCGGGGCAGTGTCTCGTCGTCACCGCCGCGCTGCCGGTGACCGGCCACTACATCGACCTCAGCCCGCAGACGCCGTCGCTGGGCATGGGGCTGGTACTCCGCCCCGCCGCCATCGCCCCGCTGCTGCTGGAGGCCCCGGACGGCGGGTGGTCGCGCACCGCAGCCGGCCTGCCCGCTGTCGCGACCGGTGGGCTCGGCCCCGATCTGCTCGATCCGGTCGCCCGCATGCTGCGGCTGCTGGACCACCCGGCCGACGCCCCCGTACTCGCCCCGCTGATCGAGCGGGAGATCCTGTGGCGGCCGGCACTTCCGGGCCATCACGACCATGAGCCCCCTGCAGTTCCAGAAGCGCATCCGGCTGCAAGAGGCCCGCTCCCTGCTGGTCGGCCACCCCGGCGACGTGGCCGGTGTCGGCCATTTCGTCGGCTACGACAGCCCCTCGCAGTTCAACCGCGAATACCGCCGCCTGTTCGGCGTCCCGCCCGGCCAGGAGGCGGCCCGCCTGCGCGCCGACACCGGCGCCGACGACATCCGGCACCTGCCCTGACGCGCCCGCCCGGCCCGCGGTTCACTTCGGCCCGACCGGCAGCGTGAGCTCCAACCCAGCCGACAGCGCGCGCTGATCTGCCGACCGGGGGCACGCGAATGACGCACCGCGTTGGTCAGCAACTCGCTGGGCAGCAGTGCGGCTCCTCCAAGTCGCCGACGACCTGTCCGGGGCGCAGGGGGCGCTGGTGGCGGGGTTCGCGTTTTTGAAGCCGGACCCGTATGCGTCCTACTCGCAGGACTACATGCGGTACGAAGCTGACGCCGTGGTCGTCGATTGGTACGAGGCGTTCCCGATCCCGGGGCTCGTTCGTGGCGTATGCCGCCGCGCAGGATCTGCCCGTCTGACGGCGTTTGTCCCTTCCCATGTGCGACATGACCGGATACGTCGCGGTCCACCGTTGATCCACCGCCGAGGACGCGCTTCGCTGGTCTGTGAACGGGTCCCTTCTCCTCGCGGCCCGAATCCGCCGAGGAGCGAACAGGGGAGGATCCGGCCCGCGGTGGGCGCGCTCAGGGGGCGCGCCCACCACACCTCAGGCGTGGTCACCCGCCGGCCCGGCACCCCGCGAAGTCGCCTCCGCGGGTTTCAGCTCGGCCAGGAGCAGTTGGACCAGGGCAGGGGGCACGGAAAGGGCCTGCCGAAGTTCAGCGGGCGTTCAGCCGGCCGTGGCCGCTCAGCGCGGCGACGACGTTCTCCGGCAGGCTCCCGTACTCGGGCGGGATTGTCCCGGAAGACGCTCAACTCGCCGGTCCGGCTGACGAAACCGGACTGATGACGCCGCGGGTTCAGCTCCTGCCGCAACACGCGCTGTCCGGGCACCTGCCGCCTCCCTCGCCTCGCCGCCGCCCCTTCGTCGGCCGCTGTTCCCCCGACAGGCGTGGCGCCGCCGGGGGTCGAGCGCAGCGTTACGGCGTCAGCTGGGCCGGGTCGCGCCGGCGAACGGCATTTCGCTGATGGGGGCGATCCGGACCGCCGCGCCCGGGTGCGGGGCGTGGATCATCTGGCCGTTGCCGATGTAGAGGCCCACGTGGGAGATACCCGAGTAGAAGAACACCAGGTCGCCGGGGCGTAGTTGCGACTCGGAGACGCGGGTGCCGGCGTTGATCTGGGTGTAGGTGGTGCGGGGCAGGGAGACGCCGGCGGCGCGCCAGGCGGCCTGGGTGAGGCCCGAACAGTCGAAGGAGGACGGGCCGGTGGCGCCCCAGACGTAGGGGAGGCCGAGGGCGCGGTAGGCGAAGGCGACGGCTGCGGCGGCCCGGGCGGAGGGGGCGGGGGCGGCGCTCAGCGGGGGGCGGGTGGTGGAACGGGTGGTGTCCGCCACCGCGGCGGCAGGGGCGGCAGCCGGCGACGCGGCGTCGTCCGAGGCGTCGGAGGCGTCAAAAGCGGCCCGCTGGGCGGCGGTGAGTTGGGCCAGCAGCGCGCGGGCCTGGCTCAACTTCGTCTGGACGGCCTGCTTGTGGGCGGCCAGGCGGTCCTGGGCGGTGCGCAGGGCGGCGAGTTTGCCCTTCGCCTGGGCGCGGGTCTTGGCGATGCTCCGCTGCTCGGCGGTGAGCCGGTCCAGGGCTTGGGCCTGGCGGTCGCCCAACCGGTCGACCAGGGAGACCCGTTCGAGGTAGGTGCCCGGCGAGGAGTTCAGCGCGAGTTGCAGCGTGGCGTCGATGGTCCCGGAGCGGTACTGCGCCGCCGCCAGCGAACCGACGGTGTCCCGGGCGGTGTTGAGCCGGGCGGTCTTGCGGGCCAACTCGTTCTGCAGGTCCTCGACCGCCGAACGGGCCTTGTCCGCCTGCTCCTTCGCGCCGTCGTACTGGTCGGTCGCCTGCTCGGCCTGCCGGTAGAGGACGTCGACCTGCGCCTTGACCTGCTCGGGCGTCAGCCGCGGCTCGGCCTGGCCGGTCTCCCCGAAGAGACTGACCGAGGCGGCCGAGGCGAGTGCCAGCGTGCAGGCCGCGCGGGACATCGTGGACCGGGTGAGGCGGGGAAACCGGGTGGATCGGGTGGGGCGGGCGGTGCGTAAGTGCGGGTCGCGACTGTGTGAGGCCATGGCGGCCGTCACTCCTTCCGGGGAGCCGGTCCGAGGGTTTCGGCCGGCCCGGAGCGGAACCGACCGGTGGTCCGGCGGCGTCTGTACGGGGGGACAGACGGCCGCCGGACCTTCGGCGTGGGCGGCCGGACCGCCGCTTTCGCGACAGCTGTGGGGTCGGCCACCTGACAGGCGACGCTAAACCCCGTTCGGGGGCGCGCTACAGAGGGCGACCGGGACTGGCCCATGTCGCCCGTACCCGACCACAACCGATCGCCGTTCGACGGGTGATCCGCCCGTATCCGGATCCGCCCTGACCGATGCGGCCGTCCGCGCGCCCCGGCGGGCGAAGGCTGCTATGGCGCCCCGAAGGGCGCCCGCAAGGCGGTCCGGAGCGCCCTCGTCAGGCGATGCGGCGGGCGGCGGCGAACGGCATCCAGCTCATCGGGGCGATCTCCACCGACGCACCGCTGTGCGGCGCGTGCACCACTTCGCCGTTGCCGAGGTAGATGCCGACGTGGCTGATCCCGGAGTAGAAGAACACCAGGTCGCCGGGGCGCAGATCGGACTCCGAGACGGCGGTGCCGTCGGTGACCTGGTCCCAGGTGGTGCGGCCGATGCTGATGCCGGCTGCGCGGTAGGCGGCCTGGGTGAGGCCCGAGCAGTCGTAGGCGTTGGGGCCGGTGCCACCGGAGACATACGGCTTGCCGCGCTGCGACAGGGCGAACTGCACCGCCGCGGCGGCGCGCCCGGAGGCGGGGCCGTTGTAGCTCGGGGCGGACGAGGACGACGACGCCGACGAGGACGACGACGAGGACGTCGACGCGTAGGTGGCCGTCGACTTCGACTTCGGCGGGGTGTTCATCGCGGCGAGCCTGGCGCGCTGCTCGGCGTTCAGACTGTTGAGCAGCTTCTGCGCCGCGGCCAGCTTCTGGGCGACGTTCTTCTTCTGGACCGCCAGCTTGCTCTGCGCGTCGGTCAGCGCCTTGAGGCTGCTGGTGGCCTGCGCCCGCTGGATGTTGGCCTGCTCCTGCTGGACCCGGAAGGTCTTCAGCGCCTGTTCCTGCGTCTGGGACAGCCGCGACATCATGTGCGTCTGCTGCAGGAACGAGTCCGGGTTGGCCGACAGCAGCAACTGGGTGCTGGCACCTATGCCGCCGTCGCGGTACTGCTCGGTGGCGAACTGGCCCAGAACGCGGCGGGTGTCGTTCATCGTCTGCGTCTTGCGGGCGACCTGCTCCAGCAGCTGATTGGCCTTGGCCCGCTGCGTGTCGGTCTTCTCCTTGGCCTGGTCGAACTGCTGCGTCGCCACCTCGGCCTGCTGGTTGAGGGTGTCGACCTGCTGCTTGACCTCGCTGATCGAGGGCTTGGCCGGCGCCGGGGCGGCGCTGGCACTCTCGCTCAGCAGGGTGACGGACGCGAGGGCCGCCGCGGTGACTCCCACCGCGGCGCGCGGGGCAGCCGAGGCGAGGAGATGGGTACGCGGCTTGCGGTGCGACGCCAAGGAGGCGACTCCTTCCGTGGGCCGCCGACCGGGTTAGCTGACGGGTTCGGGCGGAAAGGTCGCCCTACGGTCCCGACGCCTCCCGGCGTCCGTCCCGATTCACCCCGGATTACTGAGTGGGTCCCCGGCTCCGGCCGAGGCCGGATTGAGCGGAGGTGACGTGCTGCCGGTACTGGCACCGGCGGGGAATCAAGCCACCTAGCGAGCTACCGTAGTCAACTTCTGCACTTCGTGGGAAGTTTGGATCGCAATGTGACTGAAATCGCTTTGTGATCTTACGGGTTCTGTTGGATTCTGCGGGGTTGCGGGGGGCCGACGCGGCCCCGCACGCCACCGACCGGTGGATCAATACGGGCGTACGGCCGCGTAGAAGGGCATTTCGGTGATCGGCGCGATCTTGACGACCGTACCGGTGTGCGGCGCGTGGATCATGTTGCCGCCGCCTATGTAGAGCCCGACATGGCTGACATCGCTGTAGAAGAAGATCAGATCGCCCGGCTGCAGGTCCGCCTCCGACACCCGGGTGCCGACGTCCACCTGGTCGTAGGTGGTGCGCGGCAAGGTGATCCCGGCCGCCTTGTACGCCGCCTGGGTCAGCCCCGAGCAGTCCCACGAGTCCGGCCCCGTCGCGCCCCATACGTACGGCTTGTTCAGCTGGCTCCGCGCGAAGGCGATGGCCTGATCGGCGATCGAGGAGTTCGCCGCGACCTTCTTGGTCTTCTCCTGCGCCGCGATCTTGGCCGCCTTCGCCCGCGCCGCCGCCTCCTGCTGCGCCTGGAGCTCCGCCAGCCGGGCCTTCTCCTGGGCGGTCAGATTGTTCAGCAGGTGCTGGGCCTGGCTCAGCTTGGCCTGCACATCGGCCTTGGCGGTCTTCAGCTGCGCCTGCTGGGCGGTGAGCGTGGCCAGGCTCTTGCCGGCCTCGATCCGCTGCTGGGTGGCCGCGGCCTGCTGCACCCGGTAGGTGGCCACGGCCGCCTTCTGCCGCTTGGCCAGCATGCCGGTCAGATGCACCTGTTCCAGCACCGACTGCGGGTCGGGCGACATCAGATAGCGGCTGGTGGTGGTGTCGCCGCCGTCCCGGTACTGCGCGGCGGCGTACTCCCCGAGCACCCGGCGCGAGTCGTTCAGCGCCTGCGTCTTCTTCGCGGCCGCGGAAAGCGCCTTGTTGGCGGCGACGTTCTGCTGCTCCGCCTTCTCCTTGGCGCCGTCGTACTTCTCGGTGGCGACCTCGGCCTGATGCAGCAGGGTGTTCACCTTCGCCTGCACGGCCGCGATCGACGGCTGGGCCGGCTTCGCGGGAGCGGGGGTGGCGCTCGCGCTCTCCGTCATCAAGGTCACGGTCGCCAGCGCCGCGGTCGTCAGCCCCACGGCCGCACGCGGGCCGGGGGTGCTGAGTATCGCGGGACGGGCCTTACGGTGTGTCGCCATGCCGGGCGGACTCCTTCCGGACGCTCTGCCTGGTGCGGCACCGTAGCCAAAGGTCAGGGCCGCTGGGAAGGGGCGTGTCCGATAGGCCCGATACCTTTTCGTAATCTTTTGCCGAGCGATGGGATTGGTTACGGAACGTGGTAATGGCGCTACGGTCGCGCAGCCGGTTTCGGCGGCCGGCGCGCCCGGGTTCGCCCCGGCCCGCCCGGGCTTGCCCGGTCCCGGCGGCGGGCTCGGGTGAACCGGGGTGAGTGTCGGTGCGCGCTCGGGCGAACCGGGGGGAAGGTGTCGGTGCGGGCGCCTAGACTCGGGAGGCGATGAGCAGCCTCTTTGACGACAGCTTCCTTTCCGGTCTCGACGCCGTGCACGGCCCGGCCGATTCCGCGGCGCCCGAGCCGCCGGAGCCGGACGACGAAGCGGGTGGGGCGCCGGCCGAGGACGTACCGCACGATCTGTTCGGCGACCGCTTCGACGGGCCGCCGCCGCGTGACGGCCACTACCGCGACGGCGCCGCCCGCCCCGCCACCGACCCCGCCCAGCTCCTGGTGGGGCTCAACGACCAGCAGCGCGCCGCGGTCGAGCACGCCGGCGGCCCGCTGCTCATCGTGGCCGGTGCCGGCTCCGGCAAGACGCGGGTGCTGACCCACCGCATCGCCTACCTGCTGGGCGCCCGCCAGGTGCACCCCGGCTCGATCCTCGCCATCACCTTCACCAACAAGGCCGCCGGCGAGATGAAGGAACGCGTCGAGGAGCTCGTCGGCCCGCGGGCGAACGCGATGTGGGTGTCCACCTTCCACAGCGCCTGCGTCCGGATCCTGCGCCGCGAATCCAAGTCGCTCGGCTTCACCTCGTCCTTCTCCATCTACGACGCCGCCGACTCCAAGCGGCTGATGGCACTCGTCTGCCGCGATCTGGACCTCGACCCCAAGCAGTTCCCGCCGAAGGCCTTCAGCGCCCAGATCTCCAACCTGAAGAACGAGCTGATCGACGAGGAAACCTTCGCCGGGCAGGCGGAGAACGCCTTCGAGAAGAAGATCGCCGAGGCGTACGCGCTCTACCAGGCCCGGCTGCGCCAGGCCAACGCCCTGGACTTCGACGACATCATCATGACCACCGTCCACCTGCTCCAGGCGTTCCCCGACGTCGCCGACCACTACCGGCGGCGCTTCCGCCACGTCCTGGTCGACGAATACCAGGACACCAACCACGCCCAGTACACCCTGGTGCGCGAGCTGGTCGGCACCGGGGACGACACCGCCGAACTGTGCGTGGTCGGTGACGCCGACCAGTCGATCTACGCCTTCCGCGGCGCCACCATCCGCAACATCCTCCAGTTCGAGGAGGACTACCCGCAGGCCCGCACCATCCTGCTGGAGCAGAACTACCGCTCCACCCAGACCATCCTGTCCGCCGCCAACGCCGTCATCGAACGCAACGCCAGCCGGCGCGCGAAGAACCTGTGGACCGAGTCCGGCGACGGCCCGGTCATCGTCGGCTACGCGGCCGACCAGGAACACGACGAGGCGCAGTACGTCGCCGACGAGATCGACCGGCTGACGGACGCCGGTGACGCCCGCCCCGGCGACGTCGCCGTCTTCTACCGCACCAACGCCCAGTCCCGCGTCTTCGAGGAAGTCTTCATCCGGGTCGGCCTGCCGTACAAGGTCGTCGGCGGTGTCCGCTTCTACGAGCGGCGCGAGGTCCGCGACGTGCTGGCGTACCTGCGGGTGCTGGCCAACCCCGAGGACGCCGTCCCGCTGCGCCGCGTGCTCAACGTGCCCAAGCGCGGCATCGGCGAGCGCGCCGAGGCGATGATCGACGCCCTCGCCCAGCGGGAGCGGATCTCCTTCCCCCAGGCGCTGCGCCGGGTCGACGAGGCCTACGGCATGGCGGCCCGTTCCGCCAACGCCGTCAAGCGGTTCAACACCCTGATGGACGAGCTGCGCACGATCGTGGAATCGGGCGCCGGGCCCGCCGTCGTCCTGGAAGCGGTTCTGGAACGCACGGGCTACCTGGCCGAGTTGCAGGCGTCCACCGACCCGCAGGACGAGACCCGGGTGGAGAACCTGCAGGAACTCGCTTCGGTGGCCCTGGAGTTCGAACAGGACCGGGGAGAGGGCGAGCCGGGCACGCTGCCGGAGTTCCTGGAGCGGGTCGCACTCGTCGCCGACTCCGACCAGATCCCGGACGACGACACCGAGTCCGGCGGCGTCATCACCCTGATGACCCTGCACACCGCCAAGGGCCTCGAATTCCCGGTGGTCTTCCTCACCGGCATGGAGGACGGGGTCTTCCCGCACATGCGGGCACTGGGCGAGGTCAAGGAACTGGAGGAGGAGCGCCGGCTGGCCTACGTCGGCATCACCCGGGCCCGCGAGCGGCTCTACCTCACCCGCTCGATGATGCGCAGCTCCTGGGGCCAGCCGGCCTACAACCCGCCGTCCCGCTTCCTGGAGGAGATCCCGGCCGCGCTCATCGAGTGGAAGCGCACGGGTGGTTCGGCGGGAGCCGGCTCCGGGCCCGTGTCGAAGGCGGCGGCCTCCCTGTCCTCCTCCCTGTCCGCACGGGGCGGCGCCGCGGGCCGCGGCAGCACCGGCGGCTTCGCCACCCGCCGCTCCTCGGGCGACCGCCCGGTGATCTCCCTCGCCGTCGGCGACCGCGTCACCCACGACCAGTTCGGCCTCGGCACGGTGGTAGCGGTCGCGGGCCGCCCCGGCGACGAAAAGGCCACGATCGATTTCGGCGACGACCGCCCCAAACAACTGCTCCTGCGCTACGCCCCGGTCCAAAAGCTCTGACCCCTGCGGGGGGCGGACTGGGTGGGGGTGCCTGGGCGAGGGGCGCGGGGCGGGCGGTGGTCCGGGCACGGGTAGGAGGGGGCAGCCCGGGCGGTCCGGGGCTGGGTTGCCGCTTGGGGTGGGGTGCGTGGACCTGGGGGCGCGGGGAACTGCGCGCCGGGCCCGGGACGGGCGGGTGGTCCGGGCACCACCGGGAGGGGCAA
>NZ_FMCH01000044.1 GCF_900091855.1 Streptomyces sp. DvalAA-14 | reverse complement strand
GCGGTGCCCGGGCGAGAGGTGCGTGCGAGCCTCCCAGCGGCCCGGCAGCCCGGCGGCCCAGCGGCCCAGCGGCCGGGCGGGCTACCCGCCGCCGACCCGCCAGCCGGTCGCGGCGGCCCAGCGTTCGGCCCCCGCCATCAACACCTCGGTGGCGGGGGCCTTGATCTGTCCGTAGTCCAGGAGATCCGGCGCGCTCACCGCCAGCCGCTGCTTGAACGCCCCCCACGCCCGCCGGGCCGTCGCGTCCGCCCGCAGGTAGTCCCGGAACAGCAGGGCGAAACGCGCGTTGGGGCCGCCGCTCTCCCGCAGGTGCACATTGCACCGCCGCGCCCCGACCGGCGGCGCGAACACCAGCTTGCGGCATCGCCGCCCCGCGGACACCTCCACCCGGTTCCACGGCTCCGGTCGGCAGCGGAAGCCGATCGCCGCGAGCAGCGGAACGTCCCGCGCCTCGTCGATCGACCTCATCCGTACCTGTACATCGACGCAGTCCTTGGCCGCGAGCCCCGGCACGGAGGTGGACCCCACATGATCGACCGCCACCACCGGCCGGCCCAGCGCCGGGCGCAGCACCTCGGCCAGCCGCTCGAACTCCACCGGCCACTCGGCCCGGTAGTCGAGCACGACGACCGGGCCGGTCTCATCGGGGAAGGGCACGGTCCCGGACCTTACCTGTACCGCCGACGCCGGCCGACGAGGAACGGGCGAGGAGCGGGCCACCGTGCGGCGGAACTTACGCCGGCTGCCCGTGGTCGAGGGCGTTGAGCCGACGGTCCGTGCGGGTCAGCCGGGCCTCGGTCCGGCGGCGGCTCCACCAGGCCAACGCCAGGACCGCCAGGCCACCGGCCAGCCAGCACAGGCCCGCGACCGCGTGGCCGGTGGCGAACCACAGCACCGTGTTGCCCACGAAGACGAGGAACAGCAGCCCGAAGGCAAGAACCGCGCGGCGCATGTCGTGCAGGCGGCCGAGCTGCCACCGCACCAACCGCCGCATCTGCCGCCGCTGCTCCGGGTCCTCCGGCACCTGACCGCGCCGGGCCAACCGCGCCAGCCGCGGCAGCTCGTCCGCCTCCACCCCGGTCGCCCGGCTCACCCGGCGCCGCCGTATCCCGTAGGAAGCAGCCATGAAGCCGCCGTAGATCACCGCCGAAACGATCGCCGAGGCAACCCCGCGGTGCGAAAGCAGCCCGAACACCAGCCACAGCACCCCGGCGAACAGCGCCGCCCCCCACCACGAGTCCAGCATCCGCCGGCCCTTGCCCGTACCCTTTTCCTGAGCCATGCCGTCATCTCCCCGCCGGTCAGGGGCACTGGGTCGCGCCCTACTGCTTCGGCTACCCGGCCCGGCCTCAACAACGCCGCCAGCTTTGCCAGTTGCCCGCGAGTAGGCTGAGCTGATGATCGAGGTCCGTCGTGCCCGCCCAGCGGACGGCGACGCGCTCGGCGAGATCCACGCCGCGGCGTGGGAAGCGTCCCATGCCCCCTTCTTCCAGCCGGAGTTCGCCGCGCGGGCCGTCCGGAGCAGGCGCACCGGATGGCACGAGCGCATCGCAGCGGGAACGGGAACGATCCTGCTCGCCGAACGGAGCGGCCGCCCCCTGGCGTTGTCCTTCCTGCGCCCGTCCCCGACCCGGCCGGGTCTCGCGGAGATCTTCAGCTTCTACTGCCACCCCGACGGCTGGGGCACCGGCATCGCCGCCGCCCTGATGACCGGGACCCTGCGCCAACTCCACGACGACGGCTACCCCCGGGTCCACCTGTGGACCCTGCGCGACACCCCGCAATCGCGCCGCTTCTACACCAAGTGCGGCTTCACCGAGTCCGGCACCACCCGCACCTTCGACTACGGCGACGGCAATCCCGTCGCCCAGATCGCATACGAACGGGCCTGCTGACGGGGCGACGGCCCCTACCGGGAAAGCGCACGCCTTGAGTCCAGCCCGACAGGTGCGGGGAGCACACCGGGCTCCCAGGCGACGCAGACTGCCCACACCATCTTGCCGACGTCTTCCCGGTCAGCCACTCCCCAGCGCCCCTCGGTGAGCGCGTCCACGAGAGATAGTCCGCGCCCGGACTCCTCATCCCAGGATGCCTCCCGGCGCTCCGGCTCGGCCTCGCTGGCATCGTGCACCTCAATGCGCACCCCGTGCTCAAGCCGCTCGAACCGTGTGCTGATCAAGCGCCCGTGAGGCCGGCGCGCATGCCGGACGCTGTTGGTGATCAGTTCCGAGAGGATCAGCTGGGCGGAATCCGCGAGGTGGGACAGTCCCCAGGCGTCCAAGTTGCCGGCGAGTAAGTGGCGCGCCCTGCCCACCGAGCGAGGTGTGGGCGGCCATGACTTCACGACAACGGTCGGATGTTCTCGAGCGATCGCCGCACTCGTGACGACGCTCTCCGTGCACGCGGACGGGTTCGGATCAGACTCTGTCATACCGGCGCTCCTGGGCAGCCTTGGCCACAACCCCGCGCCGTGACCACGGCCCCGGGGTCCTCTTGCCCAGACTCGCGAAGCGCAGAGGGCACCAACAGTGACGTGGCGTCCCACTTTCGGAACGTTAATCGGCGACACCCAAGAACTCGGCCAACGAGCGAAGTCCCGGCGGACGGTTGGGGAGAGCCCACAAGTCCCGCACGATGGCAACCGCCAAAGTGTGATGCTGCATCCAGGTCGGCGCGACGCGGCGCAGTGATTCCAATGTCTTGACGGCCCCCGGTGCGTCGCCGACGTCCGAGTGGGCCCGGGCCACGTCAAGAAGTAGCCACGTACGCCAGGACGGAGGCGTGTCCTTCGACAGACGCGTGCCCTTCGCCAAGGTCAAAGCCTCGGAGGAGTGTCCGTACTGGACTGCTAGGCGGATGCGTTCGATGCGAACCGACGACGGGCTGAATACGCTGATCATGCGGTTGTCGCTACCGGCGGGCAGCTTGGAAACCCGAGCGGCCTCGACCTCGGCCGTTTCCATCATCGCCGCCGCACGCTCGTAGTCGCCGCTTCTCGCGGCGGACGTGGCGGCGCTCATGGTCAGTCCGCCCCACACTTTCAGCCCGTCGGCGGTGGCCGTGTGATCGGCTTTCTTCATCGTGTCGGCAGCAGTGAGCGCGATGCCCAACGCGTCCTCCAGGCGCCCCTGTCGTTGGTAGGTCCACGCGATCGAATTGACGATCATGGGCGCAAGCAGCGGATCGGTGGACTGCTCGGCGGCCCCTATAGCGCGCTCCAGACTCGTCAGCGCCAGATCCGTCTTGCCCATGCGAACAGCAACGTGCCCACCGAGCTGCAGCGCCTTTCCCAGGGCCGCGAACCCGCCTTCGCGGTCTTCGTCGCTGCCGGAGAGCGAGGCGGAGTGTGCCTCGGAGATCAGGTCGGGGAGCGCCTGCATCACCGCGTCGAATTCGGCTGCGTGATACTGCGTCCACGCATCGGCGATCCGATCCCGCAAACGGGTCAGGGAGAAGTCCGAACCGGCAGGGACCGGTAGTGACCCCCACAGCACCGGCATGATCGCTCGCCGTACGGCGACGAAACGTGGCCCGTCGTTCTCGCCGGAGGCGACAGCCGGCGGGTCACCGAGAAGCGTGGTGAGCTCCACGCCCAGACCGTTCGCCAGTGCGTGCAGGGTGGGAAGCCGCGCTGATTGCTTCCGTCCTTGTTCAAGCTGACGGATCACGTCGACGGACACGTCCGAACGCTCCGCCAGTTCCTCCTGTGTCAGGTCGGCCAAGCGGCGCAGCCGCCGCAGCGTCCGTCCCAGATCTTCGCTCGCCACGCCATCACGGTACGCCCGACGACGCATACGTCACTTGTCGGGCGAGAATCGGGTCGGTTGGCGATGAGGCAGCGCCGCAGGCCGGTGCGCGACCGCCCGAGGCGCGGCAGCCGGTTGGCTCACGGCAGCGTGATGAGGGCGATGCTCTCCGCCTGCGCGACGGCCAGGCGAGTGCCGTCGGGGTGGAGAGCGGCTACCGGTGTGGGCGTGCGGCTGTAGCCGAAGCAGGTGGCCTTGAGGGGTACGGGGACCTCCGGCCATTCCGCGGCGATGCGCCCGGTGGCCGCGTCGAGCAGCCGGGGGTGGCCGTGCAGCGATACGACCTGATCGCCGCGGGGCAGGAGCAGCACACCCGGGTCGGCGTCGGGGACCGCGTTGCGGTGAAGCCAGTTGCCTTCGGCCATCGACCAGACACCGAGATGGCGCGGCGCAAGCGCGGGTGGCGGCGGCGCCGTCGCCCGCTCCTCGGCGTCGTACCACTCCTCCGCCCCCGTCGCCAGGACGAGCCGGTCGGCGTCGAGCCAGCAACCGGCCGTCACCTCACCGCCCGACACGGCCGCCAACGGCAGCAAGCCGTCGCCGTCGAGGGTGCTCGCGTCGGTGAGGGCGAGCGCGGTGTCGCACACCATGGCAATTCCGAAGGGCTGCCAGAACCAGCCGACCGAGAGCAGGTGGCGGCCGTCCGGGCTCAGGCTCAGCCGGGAGTGGAAGATGTCCTCGGGTTCACGGCTCCCGGTCGTCAACCGCTCACCGGTGGCCGCGTCCTCGATCTGGAGCACGTTGAACTCCTCGGGGCAGTGCACGAGAACGTCGCGCCCGTCGCCCAACGTGCCCAGCGCGAGCGGGTAGTCGGTGTTCAGCGCGCGGTAATAGCTGCGGTTCAGCTCCCGCAGGCTCCGCCCGCCTTCGAGCAACACGCCCTTGGTGCCTCGCTCCTGGTACACCGCGGAGTACGGCCCTGTCACCGAAGTGGTCCCGGCGTCGAACGGAAAACCCCACTCGAAGAGCGCCCTGCTCTCGCTCCGGTCGGGGCCCCAGCGCCGCCCGCCCCCGACCACGGAGACCAACGCGTCGCCCTGCCACGCCAACGACCTCGGCGTCGCCTTCACCGGTATCAGTTCCACGGTCACCGATGACCACCCCCGCTCCGGAGAACCCCGGGCAGGCCCCCACCCGGAATCTACGGGACCCGTCGACTTGGGGCCGGGCATCCCCGATCATGACCGGAATGGACGCCCGTTTCCTCGGCATCGCCGAGCTGGCCCAAGCCGAAGCCGAAGCCCCGCCCGTGGCCGTCGTCGTCGATGTCATGCGTGCCTTTACGGTGGCTGCATGGGCCTTTGCCCGGGGGGCGGAGAAGATCATTCTCGCCGGGTCGCTGGACGAAGCCCAGGCACTGAAGGCTCGCCACCCGGATTGGGTGACGCTCAAGGACGGTCCGCCCGCGCCCGGGTTCGACACCGTCAACTCCCCCGGTCTGCTGCGGTCCGTCGACCTCGCCGGACGGACCGTGGTGCAGAAGACGACCGCCGGGACGGTCGGCGCCCTCGCGGTCAAGGAGGCGTCGCTGGTGCTGTGCGCCGGCTTCGTGGTGGCGGAAGCAACGGCTCAGCTCTTGCGGACCCGCGGGAGTGAACGTGTCACGTTCGTCGTCACCGGCGAGGACGGGCAGGCCGACGAGGATCTCGCGTGCGCCCAGTACATCGCCCGGCGGGCCACTGAGACCGGGACGGACGCGGCAGACTTCCTCCGCCGCGCTGCCGAGTCGCGCGCCGCCGCCGAACTGGCCGAGGGCGTACGCCAAGGAGCCCATCCTGATGACGTCGCGCTCTGCCTCGAGCTCGACCGCTTCTCCTTCGCCATGGTGGCGACCTTGGAAGGCTCGCTCATGGTCCTGCGTCCACACTGACCCGGAAGCCCGAACGTCCGCACAACGAAAGAGGGCCCCCGCCCCGCGCAAGCGCAGGTCAGGGGCCCTCTTCGAGGTGTGGCGGCACGTGGATTCGAACCACGGTAGGCAGAGCCGACGGATTTACAGTCCGTTCCCATTGGCCACTCGGGCATACCGCCATGGGGTTGACGCCGGGCAGGTCCCGCTGGGGGCGGGGGGTCTTGGCGACGGGGTAAACGATACCTGATGCGGAGGGGTGGTTCGCCACTGGATTGATCAGGGTTGAGGGTGGGTGGGGTGGCTAGGCTGGCGGGGTGGCCCCGGGGTGGGCCGCGGGTGTGATGGAAACGATGGAACGCCGAGAACACAGGCAAGGAGCCCGAAGAAGATGGCCGACTCCAGTTTCGACATCGTCTCGAAGGTCGAGCGGCAGGAGGTCGACAACGCCCTCAACCAGGCCGCCAAGGAGATCTCGCAGCGGTACGACTTCAAGAACGTCGGGGCGTCGATCGCGTGGTCGGGGGAGAAGATCCTGATGGAGGCGAACTCCGAGGAGCGCGTGAAGGCGATCCTGGACGTCTTCGAGACCAAGCTGGTCAAGCGGGGGATCTCGTTGAAGGCCCTGGACGCGGACGAGCCGCAGCTCAGCGGCAAGGAGTACAAGATCTTCGCGTCGATCGAGGAAGGCATCTCGCAGGACAACGCCAAGAAGGTCGCGAAGATCATCCGCGATGAGGGGCCGAAGGGCGTCAAGGCCCAGGTCCAGGGGGACGAGTTGCGGGTGAGTTCCAAGAGCCGGGACGACCTGCAGGCGGTCCAGGCCCTTCTCAAGGGCAAGGATCTGGACTTCGCGCTGCAGTTCGTCAACTACCGGTAGTCCGGGGCTCTGCGGCCCGGTGACCCGCCGGCCGGCGTCCCGGTGCTGGGGCGGTCGCTCGTCCTCCGCCCCAGCCGCCGGCCCCCGACCCCGAGGCCCCGACGGCCCCCGACCGGCCCGGCCGGCTGCTTACGCGCTCTGCAGGCCCTTCACCACGGCCAGCGCCTCGTCCACGTGGGCGCCCACGTTCGTCATCGACGAGAAGGTGTGGCGGATGACGCCCTCCTGGTCGATGACGAAGGTGATCCGGCCCGGGACGACGCCGAGCGTCGTGGCGCCGTACTGCTTGCGGACGGCCTTGTCGGTGTCGGCGAGCAGCACGAACGGCAGGGCGTTGGCGCCGGCGAACTTCTCGTGGGACGCGACGCTGTCCGAGCTGACCCCGATCACCTCGGCGCCGGCGTCGGTGAAGCTCTCATAGCTGTCGCGGAAGCTGCACGCTTCGGCGGTGCAGCCGCGGGTGTTGTCCTTCGGGTAGAAGTAGAGGACCACGGCCTTCTGCGCCAGCTTGTCGCTGAGTGTGACGGGTGTTCCCGACTGATCGGGAAGGGTGAAATCCGGTGCCTTGTCGCCGACCTGCAGGCTCATCGCCATCTCCTTGGCTCGACTGGCGCGTTGGACAGCCCACGCCGTCAGCCATCCTCGCGCACCGGGGAGATGCGATGAGCCGCGGGGCCCGAAGGGGCCGGACGGCCCCGGGACCGGGATGCCTCAGCGCACCGCGAACGGCTCGTCCGTCGGCACGATCTCCTTGCCCAGCGGCATCAGCGACAGCGGGATCAGCTTGAAGTTGGCGATGCCGAACGGGATGCCGATGATCGTCAGGCACATCAGGACGCCGGTGACGATGTGGCCCAGCGCCAGCCACCAGCCGGCCAGCACCAGCCACAGCACGTTGCCGACGAAGGAGCCGGTGCCCGCGTCGCGGCGGTCGACGGCGGTGTATCCGAACGGCCACAGCGCGTAGACACCGATCCGGAACGCGGCGATGCCGAACGGGATGCCGATGATGGTGACGCACAGCACCGCCCCGGCCAGGAAGTAGGCCAGGCACAGCCAGAGCCCGCTCAGGACCAGCCAGATGACGTTGAGAATCGTCCTCATCGTGAACCGCCTGCCATCTCTTGAAGGCGCGTGATGCGCTCCGCCATGGGGGGGTGGGTCGAGAACAGCTTGGATACGTCGCCCGCCCTGAAGGGGTTGACGATCATCATGTGGCTGGCGGTTTCAAGCTGCGGCTTCGGTTCCAGCGGGAGCTGGCGGCTGCCGGCGTCGAGCTTGTGCAGTGCGGAGGCCAGGGCCAGCGGGTCGCCGGTCAGGCGGGCACCGGAGGCGTCGGCCTCGTACTCCCGGGAGCGGGAGACGGCGAGCTGGATGAGGGAGGCGGCCAGTGGGCCGAGGACCAGCAGCATGAGCACGCCGATGATGCCGGGGCCGTCGTCGTCGTCCGAACGGCCGATCGGGATCAGCCAGGCGAAGTTCGCCAGGAAGACGATCACCGAGGCGAGCGCGCCGGCCACCGAGGAGATGAGGATGTCGCGGTTGTAGACGTGGCTCAGCTCGTGGCCCAGCACACCGCGCAGCTCGCGCTCGTCGAGGATGCCCAGGATGCCCTGGGTGCAGCAGACCGCGGCGTTGCGCGGGTTGCGGCCGGTGGCGAAGGCGTTGGGGGCCTCGGTGGGCGAGATGAAGAGCCGGGGCATGGGCTGCCGGGCGGCGGTCGACAGTTCGCGCACGATCCGGTACAGCACGGGCGCCTCGAACTCGCTGACCGGGCGGGCGTGCATCGCGCGGAGCGCCAGCTTGTCGCTGTTCCAGTACGCGTACGCGTTGGTGCCCAGGGCGATGACGAGCGCCACGATGAGCCCGGTCCGGCCGAAGAAGCTGCCGATGACCAGGATGAGTGCGGACAGACCGCCGAGGAGTACGGCGGTCTTCAGCCCGTTGTGCCGGCGGTGCACGGTGCGCCCTCCAAGAGTGTGCGGCGGGGGGACCTCCCCCTTCAGGAGAACCTCCTACCCAGGGCAACGCCACCTGAGCGCCCCTGGTTCCCTGGCGCGCACGCAGCGCGACCGTCCCTGTCGTTACAGCAGCGTCCCCTGGGCGTAGCGCAGCACGATCTGCGGGGCCCCGGACAGGGCGATGCCGGCGGCGGCGGTGAGCGCGATGGCCGCGGCGAGGCCGACGGGGGTGCGGGCCAGGGCTCCGGTCACCGGCCCGCTCAGCGGGTCGCCGGTCGGCGCGGGCGCCGGAACGGTCCCGGCCGTCTCGCGGCCGGCGAACAGCAGCGCCGTCCAGCGCAGGTAGTACACCAGCGCGATCACGACGTTGACCGCCATGATCACCGCGAGCCATCCGTGCTGCTCACCGACCGCCGACGAGAAGACCGCGACCTTGGCGAACAGTCCGATCACGCCCGGCGGCAGCCCGGCCAGGCAGAGCAGGAAGAAGCCGAGGGCGAGCGCGGCCAGCGGGCGGGACGCGTACAGGCCGCGGTAGTCGGTGATCCGGCCGCGGGGCGCGGTGCGGGTCACCAGCGCGGCGACCGCGAAGGCGCCCAGGTTGACCACGCCGTACATCAGCGCGTACGCGACGGTGGTGCCGATCGCGTGCGCGGGGCTGTCGGCAGAGGAGGCGGCGGCCAGCGGGACGAGCAGGTAGCCCGCCTGGCCGATGGAGGACCAGGCGAGCAGGCGTACGGCGCTGCGGTCGCTGTCCGGCCGCTGGCGTAGCGCCCCTACGTTGCCGACGGTCATCGTCAGCGCGGCGAGGACCCCGATGGCCGGGCCCCATACGTCGGCGTACGGACGGAAGGCGACCACCGTGACCAGGATCAGCCCGGAGAAGCCGGCCGCCTTGCCGACGACCGACAGGTACGCGGCGACCGGGAGCGGGGCGCCGGCGTAGGTGTCGGGCACCCAGAAGTGGAAGGGGGCGGCGGCCAGCTTGAAGGCGAAGCCGACCAGGGTGAGGGCGACGCCCGCCTTGGCGAGGTGGTCCAGCTGGCCGGTGGCGGTCCCGCCGAAGCCGGGGTGCGGGTGGCCGAGGCCCTCGGCGACCCCGGCGAGATTCAGGGTGCCGGTGGCCGCGTAGACGAAGCTGATGCCGAGCAGCGAGACGGCGGTCGCGGTGACGGAGGACAGGAAGAACTTCAGCGCGGCCTCGCTCGCCAGCTTGTCGCCGCGGCGCAGGGCGACCAGCGCGAAGGCGGGCAGCGTGGTGACCTCCAGCGCGACCAGGAGGGTGGCCAGGTCACGGGAGGCGGGCAGCAGGGCGCCGCCCGCGGCCGAGGACAGCAGCAGGAACCAGTATTCGCCCGGCGGCGGGGCCTCGCCGCCGTCGGCCGTCTCGGCGGTGAGCGACAGCAGCGCGGTGAGCAGCGCCCCGCCGAGCACCAGCACCTGGATGACGAGCGCGAAGTGATCGGCGGCGTAGGAGCATTGTGCACCGCCGGTCTGACAGAAGGTGCTGCGGTGGCCGTCGCGCAGCGGGATCAGCGTCAGTCCGGCGGCCAGGAAGCCGGCGGCGGTGACCCAGCCGAGCAGTGCCTTGCGCTCCGGGGGGAGGAAGAGGTCGGCGACCAGGACGACCACGGCCAGGGCGGCCGGGATCACCACCGGGGTCAGCGCCGTCCAGTCGACGGACTGCACCAGGGACGGCATCAGTTGCCTCCGAGCAGGGAGCGGACGGCCGGGTCGGTGAGTCCGAGCAGGACGGCGGGCCACAGTCCGGCCACCAGGGTGAGGGCGGCCAGCGGTGTCCAGGCGGCGAACTCGTAGCCGCGCACGTCGGCCAGCTGGGGCTGGGTGTGCGCGGTGGTGCGGTCGCCCATGCAGACCCGGCGTACGACGGTGAGCAGGTAGGCCGCGGTGAGCAGGGTGCCGAAGGCGGCGACGGCGGTGAAGGTGAGGAAGGCGGGGCGGGACAGGCCGGCGGCGGGTTTAAAGGCGCCGAACATCGCCAGCATCTCGCCCCAGAAACCGGCCAGGCCCGGCAGGCCGAGGGAGGCGACGGCGCCGAACGCGAGCAGGCCGCCCAGCCGGGGGGCGCGGCCGTAGAGGGCGGCGCCGCCGCGGCCGGCCAGCTGGTCGAGGTCGGTGGTGCCGTTGCGGTCCTTGACCGCGCCGACCAGGAAGAAGAGCAGGCCGGTGATCAGGCCGTGGGCGATGTTGGCGAACAGGGCGCCGTTGACGCCGGTGGGGCTCATGGAGGAGATGCCGAGCAGGACGAAGCCCATGTGGCCCACGGACGAGTACGCGATCAGGCGTTTGAGGTCGCCGCCGTTTCCCTGCCGGGCGAGGGAGAGGCAGGCCAGCGAGCCGTAGACGATGCCGACGACGGCGAGGGCGCCCAGGTAGGGGGCGAAGGCGTGCATGCCCTCGGGGGCCATCGGCAGCGCGATCCGGACCAGGCCGTAGGTGCCCATCTTCAGCAGCACGCCGGCCAGCAGGACCGATCCGACGGTCGGGGCGGCGGTGTGGGCGTCCGGCAGCCAGCTGTGCAGCGGCCACATCGGGGCCTTCACGGCGAGGCCGAGACCGATGGCGAGCACCGCGATGATCTGCGTGGAGTGACTGAGCGACGACCCATTGTCAGTGGCGAGTGCCACCATGTCGAATGTGCCCGCTTTTACGCCGATGAGAAGCAGGCCGAGCAGCATGATCACCGAACCGAGGACGGTGTACACGATGAAGCGCAGTGCCGACCGTTCGCGGTCCCCGCCGCCCCAGCGGGCGATGAGGAAGTACATCGGGATGAGGACCGTCTCGAAAGCCAGGAAGAACAGCATCAGGTCGAGCACGGTGAAGGTGGCCAGCGTGCCCGATTCCAGCAGCAGGAGCAGTGCGACGAACGCCTTCGGGCTGGGGCCCGCGGGCATCCGGAAGTAGGAGTAGAGCGCGCACAGGAAGGTCAGCAGCGCGCTGAGCACGAGAAGGGGGAGTGAGATGCCGTCGACACCGAGGTGGAGGTGGATCCGCAGGGCGGGGATCCAGTCGAGGTCCGTGGTGGCCTGCATCTTCGCCGGGTGGTCGTGGTCGAAGCCGGCCGCGAGCACGATCGCGAGGACGAGGACGGCGCCGGTGACGGTCACACCGTGCCGCAGTACGGCCTGGTCGGGGCCGCGGCCGCGCAGGCCGGGAGGGGGCGGGAGCAGGGCGCCGGCCGCGCCGAGCAGCGGCAGCACCACGATCGCCGCCAGGATGTACTGCAGTGCGGTGTCGTTCACGGGATCTCACGCTCCGACGGCGACGAGGACGGCGAGGACGACCGCACCGGCCAGCAGCGCGCTGAGGTAGGTCTGGACGTTTCCGGTCTGGGCTTTGCGGACGGCCGCGCCGAGCAGCCGCGGGACGCCGGCCGCGCCGCGCACGGTGTTCTCCACGACGTCGCGGTCCAGCAGCCGGACCAGTTCGGCGGCGGCCAGTACCGGGCGGACGAACAGCGCGCCGTAGACGGCGTCGAGGTGGAAGCCGCGGGCGGCGTGCCGGTGGAGCGGGCCGAGCAGCAGCCGGCCGGGGTCGCCCGGGTCGTCGGCGTCGGCGATGTCGCCGTAGACCGCCGCGTGTGCGGCGATCGCCTCGATCTCGACGAGTTCCGGTTCGGCGCCCGCGGGTTCGGCGGACACCGCCCCCAGCGGGACGGCTTGGCGGGTGGCGGTGGACGCCTTCCAGGCCCCGTAGGTGATCAGTACGCCCACCAGGGCCAGTCCGGTACCGAGGACGGAGGTGATGAGGGTCGGGGCGAGCGTCGCCCCGCCGAACCAGTCGGGCAGCTCGCGGTAGGCGAGGCCGCCGAAGGCGACGGTGGGGACGGCCAGCACCCACAGCACGGTGGTCATCAGGGCGGGCTGCCTGCCGTGGTCGGCGACTTCGGGGCCGGCGCCGCGGAAGGCGAGCAGGAACAGGCGGGCCGCGTAGGCGGCGGTGAGGAGGGCGGCGACCAGACCGGCGACCAGGACGGTCCAGCCGACGGAGGCCGGGATGTGCGCGGTGTGCCCGGCCGAGGCGTGTTCGGCGGCGCGCAGCACGGACTCCTTGGAGAAGAAGCCGGACAGCGGGGGCAGGGCGGCGAGCGCGGCGAGGGCGATGCCCATCGTCCACATCGCGTCGGGTGCGCGCTTGGCGAGGGAGCCCATGCGTGACATGGCGGTGAGTGAGTTGGTGCCGGCGGCGTGGATGACGGCGCC
>NZ_FMCH01000098.1 GCF_900091855.1 Streptomyces sp. DvalAA-14 | reverse complement strand
CCCCGCCCGGCCCGGGGTCCTACGGGTCTCGGGGGCCGTCGGAGCTGACCTGGTACGCGTTCGCTGTCACCTATGCGCGGGACCATTGGGTGGGGCGGGCGGCGACGACGCGCAACGAGACCAGTGAGGCGCTGGCTCTGGTCACGAGGGCGATGCTGTGGGACGTGCCGGGCCGGCCTGGTGAGGATGTGCTGCACCGGGCGCTGCGTTCATGGGCGTTCCTGGGCCCGGGTGCGAGCGAGCACGACATCCCCGCCCGGGAGCGGCTGGTCCTGGCGTGGGTGGCGAAGGCCTCCAGGCCGCTGGTGGACCTGCACGACCCGGTCGTGGCCCGCAGTGTTCTCGAGGCGTTGCGTCTGCGGCGTGACGGGAACGCGGCGGCGCCGGAGACGGTGCGGCGCAAGCGCAAAGTCCTGGTGAACGCCCTGTACTACGCGATGGAGCAGGGAGAGCTGGGCAGTCATCCGCTGAACCGGATCCGGTGGCGGGTTCCGAAGCAGGCCAGGTCGGTAGACCCGCGGTCGGTGATCAACCCGCACCAGGCCCGCGACCTCCTGGCCGCCCTCTCCTACGTCGGCGGCTACAACCGGGCCAAAGGGCGCCGGCTCGTTGGCTTGTTCGCGGGAAGGTACTACGCCTAACGAGCGGAGTTGCATCGGATGCAACATCTCGTCATGCCCGTGCAACTGGCTGAAGTGCAGCTCGGCCCGGACGGACAGAGCGAGGTTATGGCTTGAGCGTTGCCTCTGACCAGCAGGCCGTGACCGATGCAACGATGTTGCGTTAGATGCAACATGAGGAACGGGCCGTCTGAACTGGCTGGCAACGTGGACCTGGTGCTTGCCGATGGCGTCACGCACCTGGACCCGGAGACCGCGGCCTTCGGAGCGATGATCGAGGGCTGGCGCCTGCAGCAACGCGCCCGGTTCCTCAATGAGGCGGGGACAATCAGGCCCAGGCTGCGGCTCGTCCGTCGCTTCGCAGAGTTCACCAACCAGTACCCGTGGCAGTGGACTCCCGCCGAGGCGGAGGCGTTCATGGAAGAGTTGCGCTCGTCGAACGACACCTTCTCGGTCTCCAGTGCCCGGACCTACCAGGCGGCGCTGCGGATGTTCTGCGAGTACGTGACGGACGCCCGGTACGGCTGGCCGCAGCGCTGCTGGGAGATGTTCGAGGCGAGTCCCGCGCAGATCTTCCACGAGTGGAACTCGGTGGTGCACTGTGCCGAGTTCGAGGGGGATCCGCGCCGCCGGCCGCTGACGTATGACGAGGTGCAGGCACTGTTCGACGCAGCAGACGGCCAGGTGGAGGAGATCCAGGCCCAACATCGCAAGGGCGCGCTGGCCGCGATGCGGGACTCGGCGGTCCTGAAGACCGTGTATGCCTTCGGGCTCCGGCGGCAGGAGGCGTGCTGCCTGGACCTGGCGGACCTGCGCCGCAACCCGAGGGCGGCCGACTTCGGTCGCTTCGGCGCGATGTTCGTCCGCTTTGGCAAGGCATCCAGGGGATCGCCGCCCAAGCGAAGGACGGTATTGGCCGTCCCGGAGTTCGACTGGATCGTTGAGGTCTTGGAGCACTACCTGCAGGAGGTCCGCCCGGCGTTCTCGCCGAAGCGCCATCCGGCGCTGTGGATCACCGAGCGGTGCAGTCGGCTTTCGCGCCGACGACTGGACGAGGCATTCGAGGCGGCCAGGGCCCGCGCGGGCCTGCCGAAGGAACTGGACCTGCACTGCCTGCGGCACTCCTACATCACGCATCTGGTCGAGTTCGGCTACCCGGAACTGTTCGTCCAGCAGCAGGCCGGGCACTCCTACGCCTCCACCACCGCGATCTACACCGGCGTGTCCGACGAGTACCGCAACCGGTTGGTGGAACGGGCGTTGAAGGCCCGGTTCGCCGACCTTTGGGAGGAACAGCCGTGATCAAAAAGATGAGCGTGAACTGGCATCTTCGCCAACTCATGGCATCTCAGGACATGTTCCAGACCTCGGACCTGCTCCCGCTGCTGGCCGAGCGCGGCATCCACCTCTCACGCGAGCAGGTGTTCCGACTGGTCACCCAGCCGCCCCAACGCCTGTCGATGGATACCCTCGCGGCCCTGTGCGACATCCTCGGCTGCGGCGTCGAGCAACTCATCGAAGTGGTCGCCGTCAACGAGGAGGTCCACAAGACCGGCACCACCGCGACCGGCACCGCCGCACCGAGAGCGCGCCGCACCACAATCCGTCGGCCGGGACCGTCATGAACCGCGCCGCCGAACCAGGCGAAGCCTGCACTGTCTGCGGCAGGGTGCGGCCGGCGGTCAGCCGCCGAGAGGACGGCACCGGGGTCTGCGACCGCTGCTACCGGACCCCCGAGCGCACCTGCAGCTCCTGCGGCCAGCTCCGTCCCACCAAGGCCCACACCGACGCCGGACCCCTGTGCCGCACCTGCTACCACCGCGAACGCGCACCGCGGCCCTGCGGCGGGTGCGGCCAGACGCGCCCCGTCGTCCTGCGCGCCCGCGACGGACAGCCCGACCTCTGCGGGACGTGCTATAACGGCCCGCGCCGCACCTGCACGGCCTGCGGCAAACTGCGAACCTGCCGCGGAGTGCGGACCGGCCGCTACGTCTGCCTGTCCTGCACGCCACGCTCGCAGGACACCTGCACCCTCTGCGGCAAGCTCACCGACGTGAAAGCCCGCTGGCCCCTGGGCCCGGTCTGCCCGCGCTGTTACCAACTGACCAAGCGCCACCCCGGTATATGCGCGAGCTGCGGCACCTCCAGGCCCCTCATCGGCCTGAACAGCCACAACGTGCGTATCTGCGGCCCGTGCGCGGGCACCGGCCAGGACTACGCCTGCGCGACTTGCGGCACCAGCGGAGACAACTACCGCAAGAACCAGTGCTATCGCTGCGCGATCCCGACGGAGGCCAAGGCCGTCCTCGGGGACGCCGCCGAGACCTTCCTGGCCCCCGTGATCCACGCCCTCCAGCAGGTCAGCAACCCACCCGCGGTCATCCACTGGCTCCACAAGGAAGCCAGCGGGGCCGCGACCCTGCGCGACCTACTGGCCGGCGGCCACATACTCACCCACGAGCTCCTCGACACCCTCCCCAACAGCACCTCAAACGTCTTCCTGCGCAACCTCCTGGTCCAGGCCGCAGTCCTGCCGGAACGCGACGAACGCCTCGCGGCCACCGAGACCTGGATCCGCCGCCAACTCGAAACCGCACCCGAACACCACCGACTCGTCCTCGACCCCTACGCCCACTGGGTCGTCCTGCGACGACTCCGACAGAGGACCCAGAAAATCGCCCACACCAGCCACTCCACGACCTCGCACGCCCGGCTCCAACTGCGATGCGCGACAGAGTTCCTGACCTGGCTCGATGAACGCGGCACCTCCCTCCATGAAGCCATGCAGAGCGATGTCGACCAATGGACCACGACCGGTGCCACCACCCGGCTGCGGCTGCGGGACTTCCTGAAATGGACCAACAACGCTAGGCTCACCGCCGGTCTGCATATCCGCGGCGCCCGATATGCGGCCCCTGCCACTTTCCTCGACCAGGACGACCACGTCGCCCACTGACCCGCTGCCTCACCGACCACGAACTGCCCCTGGACGTCCGCACCGCCGGAGCACTCCTACTGCTCTACGGCGTCAGAGTCACCCGGATCGTCCACCTCACACCCGCCCACATCCGCACCACGGAGGCCGGAGCCGTCATCGACCTCGGCGGCGACCAGCCGGCCCTCCTGCCACCCAGCCTTCACCGACTCCTCCTCACCCAGACAGAGTCGGCCAGACGCTACCGCGCCACCCAGCCCGGCACACCCCGCGAGGAATGGCTCTTCCCCAGCACGCTCCCGGGCCGCCCGGCAACACCCAACCACTTCGGCCAACGTCTCGTCGGCCACGGGATCGACGTCCGCGCAAGCCGGAACACCGCCCTCGTCGCCCTCGCTGACGACATCCCCGCACCGATCCTGGCCCAGATCCTGGGCATCCACATTCACACCGCCGAACGCTGGGCTCAACTGGCCGGCACCAACTGGACCGCCTACCTGGAGACCAGGATCAATAACTGACCCCGCACGAAGTCCGCTCTCAGCAAAGACGTACGCGTCCGAGGATCTCGTGCTCCTCACGCCCGTGTCTTGGCAGCGCGTCAGTACCCGTGGCGTCCAAGATGGGCGAGCACGTCCTCATGGAGGAGTCCGTTGGTGAACACGGCCGCACCTGAGGTAATACTGCGGACTCCGTGCATATCGCTGAACCTCCCCCCGGCCTCTTCCACGATCGGTACCGCCGCAGCGATGTCCCAAGGACCCGCAGTGAGGTGCAGGAAGACATCCACCTCTCCGGCGGCAACCAGCATCGCTCCCTGGCATACCCTGCTCCACTTCGACAGTGGTCCACCGTCGGCACATCGACTGATCAGCTTGGTGGCGCTGACCAGACGTCGCGCGGGGACGTGTGCGGCTACGGGCCACATCGCCACCGTGGCTTCATCGAGCGTTTTGGTCCCGCTTACCTCCAGCGACTGACGAGCACCCAAGACTCCCCCAGGGCAGGAGCTAGTCCAGGCGCCAGCGGCGCGGGATGCCCACCAGCGACGCTCCAGAGCCGGTGCGGTGATCATTCCGGTGAGGACTTCCCCGTCCGCCTCGACCGCGATGAGCGAGCTCCACTCGGATCGACCTGCGGCGAAGTTGGCGGTCCCGTCGATGGGATCGATCACCCATCGACGTGCTGCGGTTCCGTGGTTGCCGGACTCTTCGCCGATGAAGGAGTCCTGCGGACGAGCACTGGCGAGCTGAACTCGCAGCGCCTGCTCGACCTCCCGGTCGGCTTCAGTGACGGGGGTGCCGTCCGGTTTCTCCTGCGCCACCACTCCACCAGCAGAGAAGTACCGCATAGAGACGCTGTCGGCGGCGTCGGCCAGTTGCTGGATCAGGGAAAGATCATCAATCAAAATCATACACAAGGAAGCATAGACGACCGCACCGCAGCACCAGGGCCGACGTCGGCCTGCACAGGTCTTCCGCGAGCTGACCTCTCTAGTGCTCTGACCGCAATGGTTCACCGGGTTGGCGCTGGCAGTCGGCATCACGGCTATTCATGGGTGTGAGGGCGCGGTCACACAGCTCGGTACATGAAGAGCCGCGTCCACCTGTCCAGGCCGTGAGCCGCTTCCCGCGCCCGGATGTTCTGCAGACCTGGGCTGAGCAGGTTGTCGTCAAGCGGCTGGAAGCCGCAGCGCCGGTAGTAGGGAGCGTTCCACGGCACGTCAGCGAACGTGGTGAGCGTCAGGGCTGGGACGTTGTGGGTTGCCGCACGTTCGGCGAGGTGATCCAGTAGCAACCGGCCGATGCCTTGACGCCCGCTGTCGGGGTGCACCGATACCTGTTCGATGTGCAGGTTCCCGTCGACTTGGTCAGCGATGAGATAGGCGACTGGAGTATCGGCCTCATTGACGGCCGCCCAGGCCGACCCCTCCTGCTGGTATCGAGCGAGTTCGTCGAGCGGCAGCGGCTCGTCGTCTGCGATCTCAGGCATGCCGATGTCGCGGAAGCACCGTCCGGCCGCTCTCTCGATGTCCTGGAGCAGGGGCAACTCTTCGAAGCGAACTTCTCGAATGCGCATGGCCTTATTGTCCAGGGCTGGTGCGGTGGGCCGGGCAGATTTTCGGATGGCTTGATCACGCGGCGAGGGAGGGTCCGCCGCCCCAGCGGATGCCTTTCTCGCTGCGGATGCGTGCGCGTTCCCTGCGTTGCGCGGCCAGGACATCGGGGTGGCGGGCGTTGGCGTTGCGCCAGCGCAGGTGGGCGTGCAGGGCCCGGGTCTGGACCGTGTGGTTGTGGTGGTGGGAGTTGGCGAGGGTGAACTGCCTCAGCGGTCCGAAGTGGGCCTCGATCGGGTTGGCCCAGGACGCGTTGGTCGGGGTGAAGCACAGTTCGACGCGGCTCTTCTTCGCCCAGGTGCGGATCTTCGCCCCTTTGTGGGCGGACAGATTGTCCATGATCACGTAGATGGGGGCGCCGTCGGGTCGGGCGGCGCGGATCGACTTCAGCGCGGCCAAGGACTGTGTCGCTCCCTTGTGGCGCCGGTTGACGCCCCACAGGGTGTCGTCGCCGATCGAGTAGCAGCCATGGAAGTAGGTGACGCCGTGCGTGCGGTGGTAGGTCGCGGGCACCCGGTCGGGCCGGCCCTGTCCGGCCCAGCACGAGCCTGCGGTGGGGCGGATGCCAAGCGGTCCGAACTCGTCGAACGCGAAAACCCGGTCTGGGAAGTGCTCCAAGACGTGGTCGATGCGGTCCAGCTTGGCATCGCTCTGGGGGTCGGTGGACTCCTTCCAGGTCTTGGTGCGCTGGAAGGTGACGCCGCGTCGGGCGAGCAGGCACCGCAGTGCCTCCCTGCCGATCCGGATCACGCGGCCGTGGACTTTTCGCAGGTAGGCGGCGAGCTTGCGGATCGACCAGCGGGTGAAGGGCTGGCCGAGCTTGGTCGGTCGAGTCGTGGCCGTCGCGACGACGAAGTCCTCGTCGTCAGGACTGAGCAGGCGGGGACGGCCTCCCGCCCACCGAGGGTCCAGAGCGGCCAGGCCAATCTCGTTGAACCGGTGGATCACGTCGCGGACGGTGTCCTCGTCGGCCGCCATCAGTTGGGCGATCACCGGGACCCGGTTCCCGCCGGCCGAGGCCAGCAGCATCATCGCCCGCCGGTAGCGCACCGAACTGGTACTGCCCCGACGCACGATCTGCTGCAGCTTCTGCCCCTCCTGGTCGGTCAACCTGCGCACACGGACAGGCTCAGCCACCACACCCCCAACAGTCGGATCGACGAACGTCACCGCGTATCCAACTGCCACGACCACCCACCCGGCGAACCTTCCCGGTCAGAGCACTAGGCCTTCCCCGGATAGGTGCCGTATATCGCCGACAGCACGACCGCCCCAAGGTGGAGGCGCCGCAGGCCAAGCCGAGGACGAACGACGTGGCCGCGGTCCGAGGACCGGCCACGATTACGGCACCGGGGAAGTGCCCGCGGCCAGCTGCTAGTCCCTGCGCTTCGATCACAACGAGGGGCGTGAAGCAGTTCGCGTAGTCGGGGATGGCGATGCGAAAGGATCACTGCATGCCGATACGAGAATCAGCTTACGAGTCCTGGTCGATGCTCGACGTGCCATGGCGGGCAGCCGTGGAGATGGCCTGGGATTCCTACCGTCAAGGCGGGATCGCCGTCGGCGCCGTTCTCACTGACGGAACGCAGACCATTGTCGGCCGGGGACGCAACCAGCGCTTCGGGACGATGTCACCGCGTGGCCTTCTCGCTCATGCCGAGATGGAGGCGTTGAGCGTGGTTCCGGCGCAGAAGGACCGCGCCCGCGGCAGCGTGCTCTACACGACCTTG
>NZ_FMCH01000099.1 GCF_900091855.1 Streptomyces sp. DvalAA-14 | reverse complement strand
GTAGGGGCGCTGGGGCATCCCCGGGCGAAGTCGGGGGCGGAACCGCGCGGGCAAGCCGCTCCGGGTGGAGGGTCCGGCGGAGGGCCCGGGTTCGGCATCCCGGGGGTGGCCCGAGCCAGCGGAGGGGTTGCCCCGAGCGGTCGGCCGGGGAACCGGCCGGGTGGCGGGCGGGCCGCGCGTGGAGGCGCTAGCCGCGCGACCCCCGCTGTGGCAGCGCCCGGAGCGCGTCGCCTATGTCGGAGACCTCGATCACCTTCATGCCGGCCGGCACCTTGCCGGGGTCCGGCGGGACGAGGGCGTGGGTGAAGCCGAGGCGGTGGGCCTCGGACAGGCGGCGCTGGACGCCGGTGACCCGGCGGACCTCCCCCGCCAGCCCCACCTCCCCGATCGCCACTAGGTTCTGCGGCAGTGGCGTGTCGATCGCCGCGCTGGCCAGCGCCAGCGCGACCGCGAGGTCGGCGGCCGGCTCGGACAGCTTCACGCCGCCGACCGTCGCCGTGTAGATGTCCTGCTTGCCGATCGCCTTGATCCGGCCGCGCTGCTCCAGCACCGCCAGCATCATCGACACCCGGGACGTCTCCAGGCCGGAGGTGGTGCGGCGCGGGGACGGGATCTGGGTGTCCACCGTCAGCGCCTGCACCTCGGCGACCAGCGGGCGGCGGCCCTCCAGCGTGACCGTCAGGCACGTGCCCGGCACCGGCTCGTCACGCCGGGTCAGGAACAGCCCCGACGGGTCGGCCAGCCCGATGATGCCCTCGTCGTGCAACTCGAAGCAGCCCACCTCGTCGGTGGCCCCGTAACGGTTCTTGATGCCGCGGATCAGCCGCAGCCGGGCGTGCCGGTCGCCCTCGAAGCTCAGCACCACGTCCACCAGGTGCTCCAGCAGCCGCGGTCCGGCGATCGCGCCGTCCTTGGTGACGTGGCCGACCAGCAGCGTGGACATGCCGCGTTCCTTCGACGCCCGGATCAGCGCGCCGGCGACCTCGCGGATCTGCGCCATGCCGCCGGGCGCACCGTCGATCTCCGGGGAGGCGACGGTCTGCACCGAGTCGAGCACCAGCAGGGCCGGCTTCACGTCGTCCAAGTGGCCGAGGACCGCGGACAGATCGGTCTCGGCGGCCAGATACAGGTGGTCGGCGAGCGCGCCGATCCGGTCGGCGCGCAACCGCACCTGCGAGGCCGATTCCTCGGCGGTGATGTAGAGCGTGGGGGACTGCGCCGAGGACGCCTTCGCCGCCACGTCCAGCAGCAGGGTGGACTTGCCGACGCCCGGCTCGCCCGCCACCAGTACGACCGCGCCGGGCACCAGGCCGCCGCCGAGCACCCGGTCGAGCTCCGGCACGCCCGTCGAGCGGGCGGTGGCCTGGCGGCCGTCCACCTCGCTGATCCGCTGCGCCGCGGTGGTGACCCGGCCGGCCGCGGTGGTGCGGACGGCGGGCGCGCCGCCGAACGCCTCGATCGTGCCCCAGGCCTGGCACTCGCCGCACCGGCCGAGCCACTTGACCGTGGTCCAGCCGCATTCGGCGCAGCGGTAGGAGGGACGGTCCTTCGGAGCGGGCTTACGGGTGGCCATGCGCCTCACCGTAGCGGGCCGGTACGACAACGCG
>NZ_FMCH01000108.1 GCF_900091855.1 Streptomyces sp. DvalAA-14 | reverse complement strand
GCCCCCGTCCCGCCGGCCCGCCCCCGACCCGCCCTGGAAGGGCTCCTCCACCCGTTCCCGTGCGTCAAGCATTGACAGGGGACAGGGCGCCTGCCCACTATGGGAGCGCTCCCACATGAAGAGCGTGTAACTCGCCCATGAACCAACGCACCACCTCCCATGACCCCGTCCAGCGCCTCCGGCCTCAGCCGGAGCGGCCGGTCGGAGTCCTTCCCCCCTATGGAGGTCGTTCGCACATGGCAGTTCAGACAGTCCGCCGCAGAACCGCCTTACTCGCCGCCGGCGCCCTCGTGGTCGCCTCCGGCGGGGTGGTGGCCGCGATGAACACCACTTCCGCCTCGGCGGCCACGGCCGGCTGCTCGGTGCAGTACACCGTGCAGACCCAGTGGGACGCCGGCTTCACCGCGTCGGTGACGGTCACCAACACCGGCAGCCCGGTGACGAGTTGGAACGTCGGCTGGTCCTTCGCCGGCAACCAGCAGGTCACCCAGGGCTGGAACGCCCAGATCAGCCAGTCCGGCAAGGCCGTCACGGCGGCCAGCCTGTCCTACAACGGGGCCCTGGCGACCGGCGCTTCCAGCAACTTCGGCTTCAACGCCTCCTACAGCGGCACGAACGCCTCGCCGGCGTCCTTCACCCTGAACGGCGTCACCTGCGGCGGCGGCACCGGCACCACGCCCCCGCCCACCACGACGCCCCCGACCACGCCCCCCACCACACCACCGACGACGCCGCCCACCACCCCGCCCACCACGCCCCCGACCACCCCGCCCCCCGGGCACGCGCGTCGACAACCCCTATGCGGGAGCGAAGGGTTACGTCAACCCCGAGTGGTCCGCGAAGGCCGCGGCCGACGGCGGCCAGGCGATCGCCAACCAGTCCACCGCCGTGTGGCTGGACCGGATCGCCGCGATCCAGGGCGTCAACGGCGGCATGGGTCTGAAAGCCCATCTCGACGCGGCGCTCCAGCAGGCAGCCGGCAAGCCGCTGACCGTCGAGTTCGTCATCTACGACCTGCCGGGCCGCGACTGCTCGGCGCTCGCCTCCAACGGCGAACTGGGCCCGACCGACATCGGCCGCTACGAGACCGAGTACATCGACCCGATCGCCTCGATCATGTCCGACGCGAAGTACGCCTCCCTGCGGATCGTCAACATCATCGAACCGGACTCGCTGCCGAACCTCACCACCAACGCGGGCGGTACCGCGGGTTCGACGGACGCCTGCGCCACGATGAAGGCGAACGGCAACTACGAGAAGGGCGTCGGCTACGCGCTGAACAAGTTGGGCGCGCTGCCGAACACGTACAACTACATCGACGCCGCCCACCACGCCTGGCTCGGCTGGGACTCCAACTTCGTCCCCGCCGCGCAGGAGTTCCTCAAGGCGGCCACCAGCAGCGGCGCGACGGTCAACGACGTGCAGGGCTTCATCACCAACACGGCGAACTACAGCGCGCTGACCGAGCCCTATTTCAAGGTCACCGACAGCGTCAACGGCACCACGGTGCGGCAGTCCAAGTGGGTCGACTGGAACGACTACGTCGACGAGCTGTCGTACGCGCAGGCGCTGCGCACCGAGTTGGTCTCGATCGGCTTCAACTCCGGTATCGGCATGCTGATCGACACCTCGCGCAACGGCTGGGGCGGCACCGCGCGTCCCACCGGCCCGGGCGCCACCACGGACGTGGACACGTACGTCAACGGCGGCCGGATCGACAAGCGCATCCACGCCGGCAACTGGTGCAACCAGTCCGGGGCCGGTATCGGCGAGCGGCCGACGGCGGCTCCGCAGCCGGGCATCGACGCCTACGCCTGGATCAAGCCGCCGGGGGAGTCCGACGGTTCGAGCACCGCGATCGCCAACGACCAGGGCAAGGGCTTCGACCGGATGTGCGACCCGACCTACACCGGCAACGCCCGCAACGGCAACAATCCCACCGGGGCGCTGCCGAACTCCCCGCTGGCCGGCGAGTGGTTCTCGGCGCAGTTCCACCAGCTGATCCAGAACGCGTACCCGCCGCTGTCGTAGCGCCTGGCACATCGAGACAGCGGGTCCCCCCACCGGGCCCGTGACGGGGCCGCGCCCGGGTCGACACGACCGGGTCCGCGGTCCCGTCACGGGTTCGCCGGGCGCCCGGGCCCGGCGGTCGCCCCCGCTGTTCCCGGTGGACACGGGGGCGGGCGCCGGTTGTCGGCGGCGTCGGGCACCATGGGTGCGGGAGAGTCCGTACGGCAGGAGGCACCACAGATGGACGACTACGGGGACGTACCTGTCCACGGGACGGCGGAGGACGGCTGGGAGCCGGTCCGCGCCGCTTTCGCGTCCAACTTCTCCCGCCGGGGCGACCGGGGCGCGGCGGTCGCGCTCTACCGGCACGGGCGCAAGGTGGTCGACCTGTGGGCGGGGTCGGCCGACTTCGACGGCGGCGGCGACAGGCCCTGGGCCGAGGACTCCGTGCACACCGTCCGCTCGGCCGGCAAGGGAGTGGCCGCCGCCTGCCTGCTGCTGCTCCACCAGCGCGGTCAGCTGGACCTGGACGCGCCGGTGGGGTCGTACTGGGCGGAGTTCAAGGCCCGCGGCAAGGAACGGGTGACCGTACGGCAGCTGCTGGCGCACCGCGCGGGCGTGCCGGCGCTGGAGGCGCCGCTGACACCTGAGCAGGCGCTGGACGGGGTGTCCGGGCCGCGGGCGGTCGCCGCCCAGGAGCCGCTCTTCCCGCCGGGCGCCGCGCACGGCTACCACGCGCAGACGTACAGCTGGCTGCTCGGCGAGCTGGTGATGCGCGCTTCCGGGCGTACGATCGGCCGTTTCGTCGCCGAGGAGATAGCCCGCCCGCTCGGCCTCGACCTGTGGGTGGGGCTGCCGGCCGAGCAGGCGCACCGGGTGGGCCGGATCGGGGAGACCGCCACCCCCGCACCGCCCGTATCCGGCGGTCTGCGGGCCCGCCCCAAGCGCTCGGTGCGGGACGCCTACGCCGACCCCGGTTCGCTCACCCGCCGCGCCTTCGCCGCGATCACCCCGCTGCCGGACGAGAACGACCCGTCGTACCGGGCCGGGGAGCTGGCCGCCTCCAACGCGATGGCCGACGCCCGCTCGCTGGCCCGCTTCTACGCCGCGCTGATCGGCGAAGTGGAGGGCGGGCGGCGGCTGTTCGTACCGGCCACCCTCACCGCGGCCCGCACGGTGGAGTCCGAGGGCCCGGACCGGGTGCTGGTGATCAACACCCGTTTCGGGCTGGGCTACATGCTGCACGGCCCGGCCTCCCCGTTGCTCGGCGCGGGCGCCTTCGGCCACCCGGGGCGCGGCGGCTCGCTGGCCTTCGCCGACCCGGCGGCCGGCATCGGCTTCGGCTACGTCACCAACGGCCTGCAGCAGAATGTCACCGCCGATCCCCGGGCCCAGGCACTGGTCAGGGCGGTACGCGAGTGCCTACGCTGACCGGATGACCGGACGGTTCGACACATACGGCGTGGTGGTGACGGGATCGGCCCGCGGGATCGGGGAGGCGACCGCCCGCAGATTCGCCGCGGAAGGCGCGGCGGTGCTGATCGCCGACATCAACGGGGAGGGGGCCGAGAAGACCGCGGCCGCGATCCGCGCGGACGGCGGCCGGGCCGAGGCGTACGTCTGCGACGTGGCCGACCGCGGGTCGGTGGACGCGGCGATCGCGCACGCGGCCGCCGCCTTCGACGGTCTGGACGTGCTGGTCAACAACGCCTACTCCTGCAGCTGGCACCACCAGGACTTCAGCGACGAGTCCGACGAGGAGTGGCGGCTCGATCTGGACATCTCGCTGACCGGGGCGATGCGCTGTTCTCGGGCGGCTCTTCCCTATCTGGCCGCGGCCCCTTCGCGGCGCGGCGCGATCGTCAACATCGGGTCCGTCAACGGTCTCGCCTACTTCGGCAACCACGCCTACAGCGCGGCCAAGGCGGGCCTGGTCTCGCTGACCCGCACCCTGGCCGTTCATGCCGCCCCCACCGGCGTCCGGGTCAACCTGGTAGCCCCGGGCACGATCCGCACCCCGTCCTGGGACGGCCGCGAAGCCGTCCTCGAACAGGTCGCCTCCGCTTACCCGTTGGGCCGGGTCGGGGAGCCCTCCGACATCGCGGCGGCCGTCACCTTCCTGGCCTCCGTGGACGCGTCCTGGATCACCGGGGTGACGTTGCCGGTCGAGGGCGGCATCCTGCCGAGCAACGCCGCCTTCACGGATTCGCTCGACGCGGAGTAACGGACTGGCGGAGTAACGGAGTAACGGAGTAAGGGAGTGGCGGAGTAACAGGGCAGCGGAACGGCGGGGCGCGGCCGGGCTGACACCGCCGCCCGCCCGGCCCCGCTGTCAGCCCGCGTGCAGCATCAACCCGATCCCTCCGACGACCACCACGGCCGCCAGCAGCCGCGGCCGGCCGAACCGCTCCTTGAAGAAGAGACTGGCGATGGCGGCCCCGGCGATGATCGAGGTCTCGCGCAGCGCCGCCACCGGGGCGAGGTCGGCGCGGGTCTGGGCCCACAGGACGAGGCCGTAGGCGGCGGTGGACAGGGCCCCGGCGAGCAGCCCGCGCACCGCGAACGGCCGCAGCTCGGACAGGAGTCGGCCGCGCCGGGCGGCGATCGCCACCGCCGGGATCACCGAACCCTGCAGGATCAGCAGCCAGCAGACGTAGCCGAGCGAGGTGCCGGAGCCGCGTACGCCCACGCCGTCCACCGTCGTGTACAGCGCGATGGTCAGGCCGGTGCCGACCGCGGCGGTCAGGGCCGGCCAGTTGGGGCGGTGGCCGCGTATCCCCCACAGGGCGAGCCCGCCCAGGCCGGCCGAGGCCGTCAGCACGCCGGCCAACTGCCAGCGGCCAGGCTCCTCGCCGACGAAGAGCGCCGCCAGCACGGTCACCGCCAGCGGTGCGACGCCCCGCGCGATCGGGTAGACCTGCCCGAACTCGCCGAGCCGGAAGGACCGCATCAGCAGGTACTGGTAGGCGAGATGGATCAGCACCGAGGCGATCAGATACGGCCACGCCCGCGCGTGCGGCAGCGCCGCGAAGGGCAGCAGCGCCAGCGCGCACAGCGTGCCGCCCCCGCCCACCAGGCTGAAGGCGAGCAACTGGTCCCGGATGCGGTGGGCGAGGGCGTTCCAGGCGGCGTGCGTGACGGCCGCGAGCAGGACCGCCGAGGCGACCAACGGGGTCAACGGCCGCCCGTGCCCGTAGGAGCGCCCTTACCGGCGCCGGGCCGCGCAACGGCAGCCTCGCCCGGGCGGGGCTGCGAACCGGCGCCCGTCCGGCCGCCGGCCGAGGGAGCGCTCACGACGCGCCCAGGACAGCCGCCACGATCGGCCCCGCCGAGGAGTTGCCGTGGCCGCCGCCCAGCACGATGCCCGCCGCGGCCACATGGTCGCGGTAGGCGGTGAACCAGCCGTTCGGCTGGACGTTGCCGTCCTCCGCGGAGCCGGTCTTGGCGCCGACCTTGCCGGACAGGCCGCTCATCACCGAGGCGGCGGTGCCCTCGGTGACGGTGCCGTGCATCATCTGCTGGAGTTCCTGCCGGACGCCCGACGGCAGCGGGGTGGTGCCGATCTGGGTGCGGTGCTCGATGAGGCCGGAGTCCTGGAGGATCGTCGGCTGGTGGAAGACGCCCTCGCGGACGGTGGCGGCCACCGAGGCCATGTTGAGCGGGGTCATCAGGACCTGCCCCTGGCCGATCATCTCCGAGGTCAACTCGTCGCCGGTGCCGCCCGGGATGCTGCCGTCGTCCGTGGAGGTGCCCACGTACCAGGCCGGGCCGAGCCCGAAGTAGTTCGCCCCGGTGGTCGTCAGGGTGGTGGACCGGATGTGGTTCACCTGCCGGATGAAGCCGGTGTTGCACGACTGCTCGAAGTCCCACTGCAGGGTCGCGTCGGGCTTGTCCGGGGTGACGTTGGTGTACGGCTTGCCGTTGTTGACGTTGTCACCGCTGCGGCACGGCGACGGACTGCCCGGCGTCAGGCCCGCGTTCAGCAGCGCGGTGGACGTCACGATCTTGAAGGTGGAACCGGGCGCCTGCGGATCCTGGAGCGCGTGGTCGGTCCCGGTCGGCGGGTTGAAGGCCACGGCCAGGATGCCGCCGGTCTCGGTGTCCAGGGCGGTGGCCCCGGCCGGCCCGGTGGACTTCGCGACGGCCCGCTCGGCAGCGGCCTGGATGCCCGCGTCGAGCGTGGTCCGCAGCTTGGCGTTCACGCCCTTGCGCAGGATGTACAAGGTCTTGGTCTGGCTCCCGTCCGAGCCCTTGATGTACGTCTCGATGCCCGGTTTCCCGGCATGCAGCGAGCCGGCGTAACGGGACGTCAACTGTCCGAGGATCTGGGTGAGCGACGGGTACTTCGCCGCGTCCAGCACCTTGCCGTCGCGGTCCACGACATCCACGCCGGGCGTCTGCCCCGGCCCGGTGACCAGGGTGTCGCCCTCCTGGAGGTCCGGCTGCAGCACCGAGGGGGCCCAGGTCACGGCCGGCTTGCCCAGCGGGTTGCGCCCCACGGCCAGCGACGAGTTGTACGTCCAGGGCTCCGGGCCGATGCCCGGATAGTCCACCGTCGCGGTCACGTCGAACGGCACCCGGGTGCCGGCCGCCGGACGCGGCACGACCTTCACCGAGGTCACCCGGGCGCCGGTCTTGTACGCGGTGAGCGCCGCTGTCGCTGTCTGCACCGAGTCGGTCAGCTTCGCCGCGCCCGCGATGTCCCCCGACGACCAGGCGGTCAGGAAGTCGTCCGCGGTCTCGGTGACCTCCTGCGGGCTCGGCGGCGCGCTGTTGACCGGCGCCGCGAGACTGCCGGTGGAGCCGCCCCCGCCCCCACCCCCGCCGGCGTGGTCCAGACCCTGGTAGATGTTGAAGGCGCCGTATCCGGCGACCCCCAGCATGCCCGCGCACACCGTGGCGACAATGCCGGTCTTCACTCCCCGCGCCATGGGCACTGGACCTGCTCCCCTCCCCTTGAACGCGTTCAGTGAACGCGCTTCCGGGACTCTACGGGACGCCAGTGACACCGGAGGTCTCGAAGGGGGCACGGCTTTGTACTGACCCGGCGATAAGTGGAACCCCTGTCAACGACTTCCCCTCGGGGTGCGGGAGGGGACTGCGTGGAGCGGGTGCTGATCGCATCGATACGCTCACCGGCCATGACGCAACTGGACGAGCAGGGACGGCCGGAGCCGCCGTCCGCGGGCGACGAGATCGCGACGCTGCTGGGCTTTCTGGACTACCACCGGGCGACGCTGGCGTGGAAGACCGCGGGGGTGGACGCGCACGGGATGCGGGTGACGGTCGCGGCCTCGACGATGACGCTGGGCGGGATGCTCAAGCATCTGGCCTATGTCGAGGACTGGTGGTGCTCCCGCTGGCTGTGGGGGCGCGAGCCGCAGCCCCCGTGGGACCGGGTCGAACTGCTCGCCGACCCCGACTGGGACTGGCACTCGGCCGCCGAGGACACCCCCGAGCAGCTCCGCACCCTCTGGCAGGACACGGTCGCCCGTTCCCGCGGCCTGGTCGAGGAGGCGCTGGAAGCCGGCGACCTCGGGCAGTTGGCCCGGCGCACCGCCCCGGACGGCTTCTCGCCCAGCCTGCGCTGGATCCTCGTCCACCTGATCGAGGAGTACGCCCGCCACAACGGCCACGCCGACCTCCTGCGCGAGTCGGTCGACGGCCTCACCGGCGAGTGAGGCGCGCCAGCGGCCGGGCGGGGCGGGGCCCCTCGGCACATCGCTGACCTGGTCAGCGACCCGGTCAGATCCAGCTGTCGAACCACATCCGGGCCTGCCAGCTCGTGTACGGGATGGTCTGGCCGGTGTAGATCGGGAAGAAGTAGATGAAGTTCCAGATGATCAGCAGCACCAGCGTCCCCGCGCCGACCGCGCCCCACATGCGGCGGCTCTCGGTCGCCGAGGGCGGGCCCAGGAACGCGCCGATCATCATCGCCACCGCCAGGCACAGGTACGGGACGAAGGCGACGGCGTAGAAGTAGAAGATGGTGCGGTCCTGGTAGTGGAACCAGGGGAGGTAGCCGGCGCCGGCGGCGCAGAGGATGGCGCCGGCGCGCCAGTCGCGGCGCATGGCCCAGCGGTAGAGCAGGTAGACGAGGGCGAAGCACGCGGACCACCACAGCAGCGGGGTGCCGAGGGCGAGGATCTCGCGGGAGCAGCCGGCCGTGGCGTGGCAGCCGTCCTGGCCGAGCTTCGGGGACTCGAAGTAGTACGAGACCGGGCGGCCCAGGACCAGCCAGCTCCAGGGGTTGGACTGGTACGGGTGGGGTGTGTGCAGGCCCACGTTGAATTGGTAGACCTGGTACTCGTAGTGCCACAGGCTGCGAATCGGCGCGGGGATCCACGACCAGGTGCCGCCGCGGCCGTCCGCCCAGTGCCGGTTGTAGGCGTTCTTGGAGGCGAACCAGCCGGACCAGGTGATGAGATACGTCACCAGGGCGACGCCGATGACCGACAGCACCGACCAGCCCAGATCCTTGCGGAGCACCGCGAGCCGGGGGCGGCGGGCGCCGGCCAGCCGGCGTGAGCCGACGTCCCACAGCACGGTGAGGATCATGAAGAAGGCCAGGAAGTACAGGCCGTTCCACTTGCTCGCCGCTGCCAGCCCCAGGAAGAAGCCGGCCGCGATCCGCCAGGGCCGCCAGCCCATGCCGACCCGCCCGCCGGTGTGCAGGTCGGGGCCCGCGAAGCCGTCGGTGTCCACCGGGAGCGCCCGGGCCAGCCGGGCGCGCGACCAGTCGCGGTCCACCAGCAGGCAGCCGAAGGCGGCCAGCGCGAAGAACATGATGACCAGGTCCAGCAGCGCGATCCGGCTCATCACGTAGTGCAGTCCGTCGACCGACATGAGCAGCCCGGCCACGCAGCCCAGCGCGTTGGAGCGGAACAGCCGCCGCCCTATCCGGCACAGCATCAGCACCGACAGGGTGCCGAGCAGCGCCATCACGAAGCGCCAGCCGAAGGGGTTCAGGCCGAAGATCCACTCGCCGGCCGCGATCATCCACTTGCCCATCGGCGGGTGGACGACGTAGCCGGGGGCGTCGGACAGCGGGATCACCTGGGGGTGGGCCAGGATGTCCGGGTTGGAGATCTTGCCGTCGGGCCAGGTGCCCTCGTAGCCGAGCTTCAGCAGCGACCAGGCGTCCTTGGCGTAGTACGTCTCGTCGAAGACGACCTCGCGCGGGCTGCCCAGGTGCCAGAAGCGGATGACGCCGGCGAAGGCGGAGACGAGCATCGGCCCGAGCCAGCCGGACCACTTCGCCAGCCGGTGCGCGGCGGCCGGGCCCAGGCCCAGGGCCTCCCACATGCGCGTTCCCGGCTCGGGGAACGGCGGGACCAGGCGTTCGCGGGTGTCGGTACGCTCCCGCTCGGCATAGCCGAACCGGCGCAGCCGCCGCCCCCACGCACTCGGCTCAGCCTCCGCCCGAACGTCCTCGTCGGCACGGTCCTGGGTCGCGGTCTCACTCGTCACCGGCCCATCGTAGGGAAAGGGCCTGAGAATGCGATGTGCGCAGCGATCCCCGCCCGCTTTTGTCCCGTATCTGTGGGTGCCGGACGACGGCACGGCCGGGGTGCCGCACGACGCGGCGGGGGAGCGGGGCCGCGGGTGGGAAACTGGACCCCGTGATCAGCTCAGCCGCAGGCGTGCTCGTACTGGCCGGAACCCCGATTGGCGACCCCTCGGACGCGCCGCCGCGGCTGGGGGTGGAGCTGGCCGGCGCGGATGTGGTGGCGGCGGAGGACACCCGGCGGTTCCGGCGGCTGGCGCAGGCGCTCGGGGTCGAGGTGACGGCGCGGGTGGTGTCGTACTTCGAGGGGAACGAGGCCGGGCGCACCCCGGAGCTGGTCGAGGCGCTGGTGGGCGGCGCCCGGGTGGTGCTGGTGACCGACGCGGGGATGCCGTCGGTGTCCGATCCCGGCTACCGGCTGGTGGCCGCGGCCGTGGAGCGGGGGATCACGGTGACGGCCGTGCCGGGCCCGTCCGCGGTACTGACCGCGCTGGCGGTGTCGGGGCTGCCGGTGGACCGTTTCTGCTTCGAGGGGTTCCTGCCGCGCAAGGCGGGGGAGCGGCTGTCCCGGCTGCGCGAGGTCGCCGCCGACCGGCGGACGCTGGTGTACTTCGAGGCGCCGCACCGGATCGACGACACCCTGGGCGCGATGGCCGAGGTCTTCGGCCCGGAGCGGCGGGCGGCGGTCTGCCGGGAGCTGACCAAGACGTACGAGGAAGTCAAGCGCGGGCCGCTGCAGGAATTGGCCGCCTGGGCGGCGCAGGGGGTGCGCGGCGAGATCACCGTCGTGGTCCAGGGGGCCCCCCGAGCCGGGGCCGTCGGAGCTGACGCCGGCCGAGCTGGTGGCGCGGGTGGCCGCCCGGGAGGCGGCCGGCGAGCGGCGCAAGGAGGCGATCGCGGCGGTCGCGGTGGAACTGGGCCTGCCCAAGCGCGAGGTGTTCGACGCGGTGGTCGCCGCCAAGCACGGCGCCGGGGGCGGTCCGGGCGGTGCGGCCGTTCAGCACGGCGGCGGGGGCGGTGCGGCTGCTGTGCGGGGTACGGATCAGGATGCGGAGCCGGGTGCGGAGCAGGACGCCGGTGGCCGCTCAGGGCACAACGCAGTGTAACGATACGATCCTACTGTGTGACCAGCCTAAACCCGAGCCCTGGCAAAGCAATAGCGGTCAACTTCCACATACGCCCCAAATCCTGCTCAAGAGTCGGACGCTCCTCCTGCGTCGGCGGGCGCGGTGCCGTTCGCTGGGGAGGCGAAGACCCGGTCCGGGCAGACGTCCGGAGGGCACGCGGGAGCGGCCATGACCATAGCGGGACCCAACGTCACCGAGGCGTACGCCTTCGCGTGCCTCAACTGCGGTTACGGCTGGGAGCAGAGTTATGAGATCGAGCACCACACCGACACCTACGGGCACCCCTTCGTCAGATACCTGGTGGACGGCGTCAAAGTGCCGTCGCCACTGACCTGCCCGACCTGCCAGAACTGCGACGGCCACCTGGTGCGCATCATGCGTTCCGGCCAGGTCGCGGGTTCCTCCGGCGCATCCTCCGAAGCCACCGAGGCTTTCGGGCGCCGGGCCGCCGCCCGCCGCGCCGAGCGGCCCGCCCCCCGTCGGGTGTGGTGGCGCTCCCTGCGCGGCTTCCCGCACCGCCGGCAAGGAGGGGCCGAACCGGCGTAACGACGGCGGCACCGCGCCGCCGGTGAAGAGCCCGAGGTCCAGGGACCAGTCCCCGTCCCTAGGATCGGACCCATGCCGACGAAGAAGGACCAGGACCGCACCGCCGACCGGAACACCGCCCCGCCGGCCCCCGAGCCGCTGCGGATCCCGGTCGCCGATTCCCACACCCACCTGGACATGCAGTCCGCCGCGGTCCCCGAGGCACTCGCCCGGGCCGCCGAGGTGGGGGTCGACACGCTCATCCAGGTCGGCTGCGACCTGAAGGGCTCGCGCTGGGCCGCCGAGACCGCCGCGCGGTATCCGAACATCTGGGCCACCGTGGCCCTGCACCCCAACGAGGCCCCCCGGATCGTCAACGGCGACCCCGACAACTGGTCCCGGCAGGGCGACCGCCCGGCGGGTGGCATGGCCGCGCTGGACGCCCAGATCGACGCCGTCGCCGAACTGGCCGCGCTGCCCCAGGTGCGCGGCGTCGGCGAGACCGGCCTGGACTACTTCCGCACCGGGTCCGACGGGGTGGCCGCCCAGCAGCACTCCTTCCGCCGCCACATCGCGATCGCCAACCGGGAGGGCAAGGCGCTGGTCATCCACGACCGCGACGCCCACCAGGACGTGCTGCGCATCCTGCTGGAGGAGGGCGCCCCGCAGACCGTGGTCTTCCACTGCTTCTCCGGTGACGCCGCCATGGCGAAGGTGTGCGCGGAGCGCGGCTACTACCTCTCCTTCGCCGGCACCGTCACCTACAAGTCCGCGCAGAACCTGCGGGACGCGGTGGCCGTCGCGCCGCGCGACCGGCTGCTGGTCGAAACCGACGCGCCGTTCCTCACCCCGGTCCCGCACCGCGGCCGGCCCAACGCGTCCTACCTCATCCCGCTGACGCTGCGGGCGATGGCGGCGGCCCGCGGCGAGGACGAGGACACGCTGGCCACCGCGATCGCCGGGAACACGGCGCGGGCGTTCGGGTACAGCCGCGAGGAGGGCTGAGACGCGAGGCGCGGCGGGCGACCGCTCCCCGCGGCGGGAAGGGCAGGGCGCCCCGGCCGATAGCCTTGCCGGTGTGAGTACGACAGACCCCGACGCCCTGCTGGGGCCGGCCGACATCCGCGAGCTGGCCGCCGCGCTGGGCGTCCGGCCCACCAAGCAGCGCGGCCAGAACTTCGTCATCGACGCGAACACCGTCCGCCGGATCGTGCGCACCGCCGGGGTCCGGCCCGAGGACACGGTGGTCGAGGTCGGGCCCGGCCTCGGGTCGCTCACGCTGGCGCTGCTGGAGGTCGCGGACCGGGTCACCGCGATCGAGATCGACGACGTCCTGGCCGCCGCGCTGCCGGCCACCGTGGCGGCTCGGCTGCCGGCGCGGGCCGGGCGGTTCGCGCTGGTGCACAGCGACGCGATGCAGGTGCTGGAGCTGCCCGGGCCGCCGCCGACCGCGCTGGTGGCGAATCTGCCGTACAACGTCGCCGTGCCGGTGCTGCTGCACATGCTGGCCACCTTCCCGGGCATCGAGCGGACTCTGGTGATGGTGCAGGCCGAGGTCGCCGACCGGCTCGCCGCCCGGCCCGGCAGCAAGGTCTACGGGGTGCCCTCGGTGAAGGCGAACTGGTACGCGGAGGTCAAGCGGGCCGGATCGATCGGCCGCAGCGTCTTCTGGCCCGCGCCCAACGTGGACTCCGGGCTCGTCTCGCTCGTACGGCGCGACCCGCCGCGGACCTCGGCGTCGCGGCGCGAGGTGTTCGCGGCCGTGGACGCGGCCTTCGCGCAGCGCCGCAAGACGCTGCGCGCGGCGCTGGCCGGGTGGGCCGGGTCCGCGGCCGCCGCGGAGGCCGCGCTGTTGGCCGCGGGGGTGTCGCCGCAGGCGCGCGGGGAGTCGCTGACGGTCGAGGAGTTCGCCGCGATCGCCGAGCACAAGCCGGCCGCCCAGCAGGGCGGACCGGCGGCGGCCACGGCGGCGGCCACGGCGGCGGACCAGCGGTACGGGGCCGGGCCGGATCCCGATCCCGATCCCGAGCCCGAGTAGTTTTGCCCCCGATCCCGACCCCGGCCGGCAACCCTGGCTGGCGACCCCGGCCGGCGACCGCCGGATGCCGACCCCCGACCGGCCGGGACCCCGGCCCCGCACCGGCCCGATCCGTCCCCACCGCACCCCGTTCCGCCCCGCCCGTGAGGAGCCCCCGCCCGTGACCGCCGTCACCGTTCGCGTGCCCGCCAAGGTCAATGTCCAGCTCGCCGTGGGCGGACGCAGGCCGGACGGGTTCCACGACCTGGCCAATGTCTTCCTCGCCGTCGGGCTCCACGACCTGGTGACCGCCGAGCCCGCCGACGAACTGCGGATCACCGCGGCGGGGCGGGACGTGGCGTCGGTGCCGCTCGACACCTCAAATCTGGCCGCGAAGGCGGCCATCGCGCTGGCCAAGCTGCACGGGATCGAGCCGCGGGTACGGCTGCACATCGACAAGGACATCCCGGTGGCCGGCGGGATGGCCGGCGGCAGCGCGGACGCGGCCGGTGCGCTGCTGGCCTGCGACACGCTGTGGGGGCTCGGGACCCCGCGCGAGGAACTGCTGGCGCTGTGCGCGGAGCTGGGCAGCGATGTGCCGTTCTCCTTCGTCGGCGGGGCGGCGCTCGGCGTCGGGCGCGGGGAGCTGCTGACCCCGCTCGCCGTGGGCGGCACCTTCCACTGGGTCTTCGCGACGGCGCGGGACGGCCTGTCGACGCCGGCCGTCTACCGGGAGTGCGACCGGCTGCGCCGGGAGGAGGGAGCCGGGGACACGGCCGCCGAGGTGCCCGTCCCCGCCGCCGATCCCGGGCTGCTCGCGGCGCTGCGCGCGGGCGACGCGACCGCGCTGGCGGGCGCGCTGACCAACGATCTCCAGCCCGCCGCCCTGTCCCTGCGGCCGGATCTGCGCGGCACGCTCACGGCCGGCACCG
>NZ_FMCH01000617.1 GCF_900091855.1 Streptomyces sp. DvalAA-14 | reverse complement strand
GCCGCCGCGCCGTCCACCGCGCCGTCCACCCGGCCGCCGCGGGGGACGCGGCCGGCGCGGCCGGCGTGCACACCGCCTCGGACGCCACCCTCGGCACCATCGTGGTGAACGGCAAGGGCTTCACGCTCTACCGCTTCGACATGGACACGAACAAGCCGCCGACCTCCCACTGCACCGGCGCCTGCGCCACCCTGTGGCCCGCCGCCCCCGCCACCGACGCCTCGGCGGTCAAGGGCATCGACCAGAAACTGCTGGGCTCCACCACCGGCACCGATGGCCGGAAACAACTGACGCTGAACGGCTGGCCGCTCTACACCTACGCCCAGGACAGCAAGGCCGGCGACACCAACGGCCAGGGCATCGACGGCATCTGGTGGGCGGTGACCCCGGCCGGCGCCAAGGCCGGCGCGGCTTCCTCGGCCGGCTCCACGGCGGGCTCCCCGTCCACGACGTCCTCGACCACCGGATCGGGCTCGAGCGGCGGATCGTACGGCTACTGATGTCCCGGACCGCTACACGCGAACTCGACCGGCGGCGGCAGGTAGGGCAGGATGCCGCCGTGGACGGATCCCCCGGACCGCCGGAACCGCCGGGCGCGGTGCCGGAGGAAGACATGATGCGGGCGCTGTACCGCGAACACGCCAGCGCGCTGTTCGCGTACGTGCTCCGGCTGGTCGCGGGCGATCGCTTCCTGGCCGAGGACATCGTCCAGGAGACGCTGCTGCGGGCCTGGAAGAGCGCCGCCAGCCTGGATCCGGCCGCCCGCAGCCTGCGGCCCTGGCTGGTGACAGTGGCCCGCCGCATCGTCATCGACGGCCACCGCAGCAAGCAGTCCCGGCCGCAGGAGACCTCCCCGGCCGCCCTCGAGCAGGTGCCGGCCCAGGACGAGCTGGAGCGGTCGCTGCGCCTGATGACCATCTCGGACGCCTTGCAGGACCTGTCGGCGGCCCACCGTGAAGCGCTCGTCGAAACGTACTTCCGGGGTCGTACCGTGAATGAGGCGGCCGACGAACTCGGACTCCCGGCCGGCACCGTGCGGTCCCGGGTCTTCTACGCACTGCGCGCTCTGCGGAACGCGCTGGAGGAGAGAGGGGTGACCACCTCATGAACCCGCATGTCGATGTGGGCGCCTATCTGCTCGGGGCGCTGGAGGACGACGAGATGACCCGCTTCGAGGAGCATCTGACCGGATGCGACGAGTGCGGGGTGCAGCTGGACGAGCTGATGGGCGTGGTCCCGGTGCTCGAAGAGCTGCGCGGGGACGGCATCGGCTTCGTGGAACCACCCGGTGACGCCCTGCTGGAGCGGCTGCTGCGGCAGGTCACCGGGGAGCGCAAGGCACGCAGGCGGCGACGGCTGGTGGCGGTGGCCGCGGCGGCGGTACTGGTGGTCGGCGGTCCGACCGTCGCGGTGCTCGCCACCGACGGCGGCAACAGCACTCCCAAGGCGGCGGGACCCGCCTTCTCCACCGACCAGCGCTCGGCCAGCAACGCGGCCACCGGGGCGTCCGCGGTCGTGGGCCTGTCCGACAAGGGCTGGGGCAGCGTGGTCGACCTGCGGCTGACGGGGGTACGCGGCCCGCTCACCTGCAGCCTGATCGCGATCGGCAAGGACGGCAGCAACCAGACGGTCGCCACCTGGTCCGTCCCGTACGAGGGCTACGGCACCACCGAGCATCCCAAGCCGCTCACCGTGCACGGCGCGACCGGGCTGCACGAGAACGCGATCAACCACTTCGAGGTCCGTACCTCGCAGGGGAAACTGCTGGTCAGCGTGCCGGCCTGACGGAGCGGGCGGGCAGCGGCGAGCCGCCCTCGATCCCGTCGGCACCACACCGGCACCCGGCAGACACCCGTCGGCACCCGGCCGACACGCGGCCGACGCGGCCACCGGCCGGCGCCGACACCCGGCCCGCCCCCGCTGTCGGCGATATGTCGGTGCCGTATCGGTAGGCACCGGCATCGTTGTGGGCATGACGAAGCGACCGACAGACAACGGTGGGACCGCAGCCGTCGAGGTGCGGGGTCTGGTCAAGCACTACGGCGCGACCAAAGCCCTCGACGGGGTGGATCTCGATGTGACCCAGGGCACCGTGCTCGGCGTGCTCGGCCCGAACGGAGCCGGCAAGACCACGCTGGTACGGGTGCTCTCCACGCTGATCCGGCCGGACGCGGGCACCGCCCGGGTGGCCGGCTACGACGTACTCAAGCAGCCCCGGCAACTGCGCCGGGTGATCGGCCTGACCGGGCAGTACGCCTCGGTGGACGAGAAGCTGTCCGGCCGGGAGAACCTGTACATGATCGGCCGGCTGCTGGACCTGCCCCGCGCGGCGGCCCGGGCCCGGGCGGACGAGCTGCTGGAGCGCTTCTCGCTCACCGAGGCCGCCAAGCGGCCCGCGATGCAGTACTCCGGCGGCATGCGCCGCCGGCTGGACCTGGCCGCGAGCATGATCGGGCAGCCGACGGTGCTCTACCTGGACGAGCCGACCACCGGCCTGGACCCGCGCACCCGCAACGAGGTGTGGACCGAGGTGCGGCGGATGGTCGACGACGGCGCGACCGTGCTGCTCACCACCCAGTACATGGAGGAGGCCGAGCAGCTCGCCGACGAGCTGACGGTGATCGACCGCGGCCGGGTGATCGCCAACGGCCGGGTGGCGGAGCTGAAGGCCAAGGTGGGCGGGCGCACCCTGGAGATCCGGCCGTCCGACCCGGCTCAGGCCGCGGCGATGGCCACCGCGATCGGCGAGGCCGGACTGCTCGGGGTGGCCGGCGCGCACGTCGACCGGGCGGAAGGAGTGGTGAGCGTACCGATCCTCAGCGACGAGCAACTGACCGCGGTGGTCGGCCTGCTGGGCGCGCGCGGTTACGGCATCGCCGGCATCGGCACCCATCTGCCCAGCCTGGACGAGGTGTTCCTGGCCATCACCGGCCAGAAGTCCAACCTCGGCGAGGGCGCGGGCGCCGACGCCGACGCCGACGCCGATGCCGACAACGGCTCCGGCCCGGGCGCCGCAGCTGCGGCGGACCCCGGCGACAGCACGGACAGCGCGACCCCGGTCCTGGACAAGAAGCACGAAGTGGAGGCCACGGTATGAGCGCGGCGACGGCGACGGTCACCGCACCCGCGGAGCGGGTGGCGGCGGCCGGCGAGGGCAGGATCGGCCTGCGGGCCAACCTGCGGCACATCGGCGCGCTGGCGCGCCGCAACATGCTCCAGATCAAGCAGGACCCGGAGTCGATGTTCGACGCCCTGCTGATGCCGATCATCTTCACCCTGCTGTTCGTGTACGTCTTCGGCGGCGCGGTCTCCGGCAAGGGCAACCAGCACGCCTATGTGAACTACGTGGTCCCCGGCCTGATGGCCATGATGGGCATGAACATCGCCCAGGCGGTCGGGACCGGGATCAACGACGACTTCAAGAAAGGGGTGATGGACCGGTTCCGGACCATGCCCATCGCCCGGTCGTCGGTGCTGATCGCCAAGATCGTGGTCGAGGTCGGCCGGATGATGATCGCCACCGCGATCCTGCTGGGCATGGGCTTCGCCCTCGGGCTGAGCATCAAGACCGACGCCGTGCACCTGCTGGCGGCGATCGCGCTCTCCACCGTCTTCGGCGCCTCGCTGATGTGGATCTTCATCCTACTGGGGCTGACCATGAAGACGCCCCAGGCGGTCCAGGGGGTGGCCATGCTCGTACTGATGCCGCTGCAGTTCGGAAGCTCGATCTTCGCCAAACCCACCACGATGCCGGGCTGGTTGGAGGGCTTCACCAAAGTCAACCCGCTGTCGAATCTGGCGGACGCGGCGCGGGCGCTGATCAACGGCGGCCCGGTGGCGCACTCGGTGTGGGTCACCCTGGCCTGGGCAGTCGGCATCACCGTGGTGACCGCGCCGGTGGCGGTGGCGCGGTTCCGCAAGAAGACCTGACCGCAGGGGAGTCGGGCTGCCGGGCGGGTCGACGCGGCCCGGCGGCCCGGGCGTTCACTCCACGTCGCGCATCAAGGCGATGGCCTCCTCCGTGCTGAGGCCGTCGCCTTCGGCGTAGCCGGCCGCGTACGCCTCGTCGCCCAGCAGGCCGCGCAGCAGCGCCTTCTCCTCGGCCAGCTCGCTCAGTTCGGCGGGCGGAATCGCGGAGGGGCGGTGCCGGTCGTGCGCGCCGATCAGCACCGCCGAGCGGTGGAGCCTGCGCCGGTCCCGGTCCCGGTCCTGGTCACGGTCTCCGTCTTGGCCTCCGTCCCGGTCCCGGTCCCGGTCCGGCGGGACGGACGCCTGGTCGGCCGGCTCCGCGAGCAGGCGCAGCAGTTGGGCGGCGGCCGGGGCGAGCAGGATGCCCAGCCGCGGGGTGATCACATTGGCCAGCGGGTGGCCGGCCAGTTCCTCGATGCCGGCGGTCAGCAGCGGCATGCCCTGCCGGGCGTCGCCCGCCTTGCCGAGCAGCGAGCCCTTCACGCCCATCAGCATTCCCCGTACGAAGCCCGGCGCGCCCGTCGGGCCGCTGTCGTTGCGCCGGATGGTGTCCTCGACCAGTTCCAGCGCCGTGTCGATGTCGGCGTGCCGGCTGAGCGCGCCGACCAGCAGGATCTTGCCGTAGAAGGAGGCGCCGTCGCTGGCCGAGCCGAACCGGTCGGCGTCCTCGATGCCTTCGTGCAGCAGCCGGACGCCCTCCTCCCACTGGCCGCAGTTGATCAGGGCGTCGCCCATCCGGACGGTGAGTACCGGGACATGCTGGTGCGAGCCGATCTTGCGGGCCAGCGCGATGCCCTGGACGCAGCATTCGGCCGCGCGGGCCCAGTCGCCCGAGTTCCCCGCCGCCTCGGCCTCGGCCGACAGCGTCTCGGCCATCCCCCACTCGTCGCCCAGTTGCTCGAACAGCAGCCGGCTCTCCGCGATGTCCCGGAAGGCGGCGTCGTGCCGTTCGCTCACGTCGTTGTTGACCTTCGCCCGCAACTGCAGGGCGTAGGCCAGCTCCCAGGTCCTGCCGTGGCGGCGGCAGGACTCGACCACCTCGTCCATCAGGACGGGCAGCCGTTCGAACTCGCCGGAGAAAAAGGCTCCGTACATGCGCAGGATGCCAGGGACGCGGGCGGACTGCGGCAGGTGCGGCGGGTAGGTGTCGATCAGGGCGTTGCCGATCCGGATCATGCCCTCGTCGGTCCACCACTCCTGGTCGCCCTCCCGGGCGGACATGCCGATGAAGCGGACGTGCCGCCGTGCCTCCAGCAGCCGTTCGCCCTCCAGCGGGGGCGGGTCCTCCAGCGGGCCGCGCTCCAGGGGTACGAGACTGGGCGGCTCGGCGAACGGGTCCGGGCCCAGCGCGCCGACGGCGGTCGGCCAGTGACGGCGCTCGGAGTCGTAATTGCGCACCTCCCAGAACCAGTTGCAGCCCAGCACCAGCATCAGGGCTTCCTGCTCGTCCCCGGCGGCCACCGCCCGGCGCAGGGCGGCCCGCAGATTCTCGTGCTCGGCCTCCAGCCGCTCGAACCAGAGGAGTTGCTGTGCACCGCGCAGCAACGGGTCGGCGGCGCGGGCGAATTCGCGGAAGTACGTGAGGTGCCGCCGCTCGACCGCGGGACGCTCGCCGCTGGTGTCCAGCCGCTCGGCCGCGTACTCGTGGATCGTCTCCAGCATCCGGTAGCGGGGGCCGCCGACGGTGAGGTCGGCGAGCACGAGCGACTTGTCCACCAGGGAGGCGAGCAGGGCGGCGGCGTCGGGGGCGTCGATCCGGTCGGTGCCGGCGGCAGGTGCGGCCGACACCGGGGGCGACGGCGACGCGGGCGGGGGCCCGGCGGCCGGGAGTTCGGCGGGGTCGTCGGGGTCGGCGGGGTCGGCGCAGATCGCCTCGGCGGCCTCCAGCGTCCAGCCGCCCCGGAAGACGGCCAGCCGGCGCAGCAGCACCCGCTCGGCCGGTTCGAGCAGGTCCCAGGACCAGTCCACGACGGCCCGCAGCGTCTGCTGGCGCGGCAGCAGTGTGCGGCTGCCGCCGGTCAGCAGCCGGAAGCGGTCGTCGAGGCGGTCGGCGAGCTGCCGCGGCGACATGCCGCGCAGCCGTGCCGCGGCCAGTTCGATGGCCAGCGGCAGCCCGTCCAGCCGGCGGCACAGTTCGGCGCAGGCCACCGGGTCGTCCTCGACGGAGAAGCCGGGGCGCGCGGCGGACCCCCGGTCGGCGAGCAGCCGCAGGGCGGTCGGATCCGGCAGCGGGTCCAACGGCCGGACCAACTCCCCCGGCACGCCCAGGGGTTCGCGGCTGGTGGCGAGGACCGACAGGCCCGGGCAGTTGGCCAGCAGCAGCTCGGTGAGGGTCGCCGCCGCGCCGATCACGTGTTCGCAGTTGTCGAGCACCAGCAGCAGTTCGCGGCCCGCGCAGTAGTCGGCGAGCTGCCGCGCCGGGTCCTTGGACTTGGTCTCGGCGGCTATCGCGGCCTCGGCGGCGCTGCCGGCGTGCAGCAGCGTGTCGCGCAGCCCGAGCGAACTGATCACCGCCTCCGGCAGGGTGCGCGGATCGCTGACCGGGGCCAGCTCGGCGTACCAGACCCCGTCCGCCCACCGCCCGGCCACCCGGTCGCCGGCCTCCTGCGACAGCCGTGTCTTCCCGGTGCCTCCCGGGCCGGTGATGGTGACCAGCCGCGCCC
>NZ_FMCH01000313.1 GCF_900091855.1 Streptomyces sp. DvalAA-14 | reverse complement strand
GGGCCGCGGTGTTGCGGCCCCGTCCGTGGAGGCGACGTTCTATGAACACGATGACCCGTCGAGTAGTCGTAGGCACGGCCGTGGTATCGATGGCGTTCGCCGTGGCCGCGTGCGGGAAGACCGGCGGCGGCAAGGACAATGACAACGGTTCCAGCAAGAGCAAGGGCAAGGTGATCGGTCTGCTGCTGCCCGATACCGTCACCGCCCGGTACGAGCAGTTCGACAAGCCGCTGATCGAGGCCGCGATCAAGCGCCTGTGTGCCGACTGCACGGTCGACTACGCCAACGCCGCCGGGGTGCCGGAGACCCAGGCGCAGCAGGTGAGCACGCTGATAACCAAGGGTGCCAAGGTGCTGATCGTGGACCCGCAGGACGCGGCCGGCATCCAGTCGTCCGTCCAGACGGCGGTGTCCAAGGGCATCAAGGTGGTCTCCTACGACCGGCTCGCCGAGGGCCCGGTGTCGGCCTATGTGTCCTACGACAACGTGAAGGTCGGCGAGCTGCAGGGCCGGGCGCTGCTGGACGCCATGGGGGCGAAGGCCACCCCGCAGGCGAAGATCGTGATGATCAACGGCGACGACGCGGACCCGAACGCGGCTCAGTTCAAGCAGGGCGCCCACGAGGTCCTGGACGGCAAGGTGGACATCGCCTACGAGCAGAGCGGCCTGTGGAAGGGGCCGGTCGCCAACCAGAAGGTGACCGCGGCGATCACCCAGCTCGGCGCGAAGAACATCGCCGGCGTCTACTCGGCCAACGACACGATGGCCGGCGGCGCCGCCACCGCCCTGGCCGGCCAGGGCATCAAGGTGCCGCTGACCGGTCAGGACGCCCAGCTGGACGCCATCCAGCGGATCTTGCAGGGCACCCAGACGGCGACGGTCTTCAAGGACTACAAGCCGGAGGCCGACACCACGGCCGAGATCGCGGTGGACCTGCTCAACGGCAAGGACGCCAAGTCCCTGACCGACACCACCACCAAGAGCGGCTCCGGGCAGGAGATCCCGTCCAAGCTGCTGACCGCCGCCTCGCTCACGATCGCGAACGTCGGGGACATCGTGAACAAGTACCACTACTACACGGTGGCGCAGATCTGCACCTCCGAGTTCGCCAAGGCCTGCGCCACCGCGGGCCTGAAGTAGGCGCACCGGGGCACGGGTGAGCGGGGCCGCG
>NZ_FMCH01000114.1 GCF_900091855.1 Streptomyces sp. DvalAA-14 | reverse complement strand
GCTGCTGCGGGCGCTGCGCCGGGCGGAGGTCACCGGGGACGCGTCGCCCTGGGAGCTGGTGGTGGTGGACCTGCCGCCGGTGCGCGAGGCGGTCGCGCTGCTGGCCCTGCCCGAACAACTGCGCCGCTACCTGGCGCGGTTGCTGCCCGCCGACCGGCAGGCCGCCCGCGCGCTGCGGCCGGTGCTGGCGCAGCTCGCCGGGGTGCCGATGCCGGCCGAGTGGGCCTACCAGGCCGCCGCCCGCGCCGACCGCGAACTCGGCGCCGTACAGGCGGTCGTCGAGGACCAGGACACCGCCGTGCTGGTGGTCCTGGAGCCCGGGCCGGCCGCCGAGCGGACGCTGCGCACCGCCAGGACCGGCCTCGCCCTGTACGGCCACCGGCTCGCCGCCGTCGCCGCCAACCGGCTGCTGCCGACCACCGGCACCGACCCGTTCCTCACCGGGCTGTCCGGCCGCCAGCAGGAGCACCTCAAGGCGCTCGCCGAGCAGTGCGCGGCCGACGGTGTCCCGCTGCTGGAGCTCCCGCACCTGGGGCGCGAACCGCGCCACCCCGCCGAGCTGGCGGTGGCGGTGCCCGACACCGCGGCCCGCGACCGCGAGCCCTGGACGGTCGACGAGCAGCTCGCCGAGGAGGGGCACTTCCTGTGGACGCTGCCGCTGCCCGGCGCCGACCGCGAGAATCTCGACCTGGTGCGCCGGGGCGACGAACTCGTGGTGGACGCGGGCGGGTTCCGGCGGATCGTGCCGCTGCCGTCCGCGCTGCGCCGCTGCACGGTGGCCGGCGCCGCGCTGCGCGACGGCGGCCTGCGGGTGCGCTTCACCCCGGACCCCGATCTCTGGCCCCGCTGACCGCCGCCGCGGGCCGACCGTTCGGGTACCGTCGAAGAGGGACCGAGAAAAAGCAGCCATCAGTGCGGCCGCACCCGGAGCGTCCCGTTTGGAGCCGATCATGAGCGAAGCCACGGACCGTCCCGACGCCGACGCGTGGGCCAAGGCCAGCGCGGAGGACATCGCCGCCGAGCACGCGCGCAGACGAGCCGAGGCGGGCCAGGGACCGGGCAGCGCGGGCGACGAGCTGCGCCGCCTCGCCGAGGCCGTCAGCGAGGCCGTCACCGACAAGCTGGGCGCGCTGGGCAACCCCGCGGTGCAGCTGGCCGCCCAGGGCGTCATCTCCCAGGTGCGTTCCGTTGTCGAACCCATCGTCGAGCGCAATCCCGATGTCTTCGATCATTTGAGCGCCGCCGGGGCCGAACTGCTGGCCGCCTACCGGTCCGCGGTGACCCGCGCCGAGGGGCGGTGGACGAGCGGCGACACCTCCGCGCGTTCAACCGCTGAACACATCGACCTCGATTGACCCCCTCTCCGGTACGGTTCTCTTAGCGGGGATCGACCGAAAACTGAGGGACACATGGGACTCACCATCGGCGTCGACATCGGCGGCACCAAGATCGCGGCCGGAGTGGTCGACGAGGAAGGCTCGATTCTCGAGACCGTCAAGGTGCCTACTCCGTCGACTCCCGAAGGCGTCGTGGACGCGATCGTGGAGGCGGTACGCCAGGTCAGCACCGGTCATCAGATCGAGGCCGTCGGCATAGGAGCCGCCGGTTACGTCGACGACAAGCGCGCCACCGTCCTCTTCGCCCCCAACATCAATTGGCGGCACGAGGCGCTCAAGGACAAGGTCGAACAGCGCGTAGAACTCCCTGTCGTGGTGGAGAACGACGCCAATGCGGCGGCCTGGGGCGAGTACCGCTTCGGCGCCGGGCAGGGCCACTCCGATGTGATCTGCATCACGCTCGGCACCGGGCTGGGCGGCGGCATCATCATCGGCAACAAGCTGCGCCGCGGCCGGTTCGGCGTCGCCGCCGAGTTCGGCCACATCCGGGTGGTGCCGGACGGCCTGCTGTGCGGCTGCGGCAGCCAGGGCTGCTGGGAGCAGTACGCTTCCGGCCGCGCCCTGGTCCGCTACGCCCGGCAGCGGGCCAACGCCACCCCGGAGAACGCCAAGGTGCTGCTCGCCCTCGGCGACGGCACTCCGGACGGCATCGAAGGCCGGCACGTCAGCGCCGCCGCCCGGCAGGGCGACCCGGTGGCGGTGGACTCCTTCCGGGAGCTGGCCCGCTGGGCCGGCGCCGGACTGGCCGACCTGGCCTCGCTCTTCGACCCGTCGGCCTTCATCGTGGGCGGCGGGGTGTCGGACGAGGGCGAGCTGGTCCTCGACCCGATCCGCAAGTCGTTCCGGCGCTGGCTGATCGGCGGGGAGTGGCGCCCGCACGCCCAGGTGCTGGCCGCCCAACTCGGCGGCAAGGCAGGGCTGGTCGGAGCGGCGGACCTGGCCCGGCAGGGCTGACGGAGCGGATGGAGCGGATGGAGCGGACGGGGTGACAGTGGAGGATCTGCCGAGTTCGGCGACCGAGCAGGACGGCTCGGCGGTGGTCCGCGTGCTCAGTTACAACATCCGCTCCATGCGGGACGACACGGCGGCGCTGGCCCGGGTGATCCGTGCCTGCGCCCCCGACGTGGCGCTCATCCAGGAGGCCCCGCGCTTCTTCCGCTGGCGCAAGGCCGCCGCGCGGCTCGCCGGGGCGACGGACCTGGTCCATGTGACCGGCGGCGCCCCCGCCGCCGGACCGATGATCCTGTCGTCGCTGCGCGCCCTGGTGGAACGCACCGAGGACGTCCTGCTGCCGCACACCCCCGGGCTGCACCAGCGCGGTTTCGCCACCGCCGTGCTGCGGATCGGCGCCGCCCGGCTGTCCGTGCTCAGCGCCCATCTCAGCCTGAATCCCGCCGAGCGCTTCGAGCAGTCCGGCCTGCTGCTGGACCGGCTCACCGGCCTCGGCGAGCCCTACGCCGTGGCGGGCGGCGACCTCAACGAGCGCCCCGACGGCCGCGCCTTCACCCGGGTGGCCGACCGCCTCCAGGACGCGTGGGCCACCAAGCCGTGGGGCGGCGAGTTCACCTCCCGGGCCGACCGGCCCTATCAGCGCATCGACGCGCTGTTCGCCACCGAGGGCGTGGAAGTGCTGGGCTGCGGGGTGCCGCACGCGCTGCGCGGCGTCACCCGGGAGGATCTCGCTGCGGCGAGCGACCATCTGCCGGTGCTGGCCGCACTGCGCGTACCGCCCTCCTGACCGCCGCGGGGCCCGGCTGTCGGGCCCGGCTGTCGGGTCCGGCTGCCGGGCTCCGTCAGCGCGGTCGGCGGGTCGGCGGGTCAGGGCCGCCTGGACCGGGCGTGCCGCTCGATGCTCGCGGCGAACAGCGGGGTCTCCCGGCGGCAGTGGTCTCCCGAGGCCGCCTGGCGCTCCCGGGCGGCCTGCTCGAAGGACACGCCGTTCAGCTCGCAGAATTCGAGGAATTCGGCGGTCGGGCGGCTGGTGACGCTGTTGGTGTACGTCACGGTGCCGTCGCCGTTGTCCTTGGCGCTCAGGTCCCAGACGACCTGGACGGTGGTCCAGCCGTTGGGCGTGAGCACATCGGACAGCGAGACCATGTGGCAGTGCTGCTTCTCGGCCACCTCGGCCACGTAGTGCTGGATGACCAGGCCCGAGCCGATCATCTCCACGTTGATCGACATCGGCCGGCCGTCGTCGGTGGAGGTGTAGCCCGCCGCCTTGTGGTCGGGCGGCGCGCAGCGCTGGTATTCCTGGTCGGGAAGCGTGAACAGCCAGTCGGCGATGTCGACCGCGGTCAGTGGCGCGTGGATCGTCGCCGTCTCCACGGACTGCGAAAGGATCCGGTCGGACAGGACCGCGCTTCCAGTGCTCATGGTGCCTCTCCTCCTCGACGGACAGGCCGATGGATGAGCCGCAGCAACGCCGTAGGCCTGCCACCGGCCCGCTACGGACGTATCACGTCAGCACAAATACCTATCGTACCCCCCATACCGGACAGGAGATATCGGGGGATCTCAGACCACCGCGCCGCCGCCCGGCAGATCGTCGTCGTCCTCGCCGGTGCGCATCCGGGCCACCAGCGTGGCGAAGCCGCCGAGGAAGCCGCCGAGGCCCACCAGCACGGCCCACCAGGTGAGTTCGATCTGCAGCAGGATGAAGGCCAGCAGCAGCAGCGGCCCGCCGATCACCGCGATCCAGGCGAACTTGGTGGTCACATCGGCGTCGGGAAGCGGTGGCGGCTCCGGCGGGACGAAATGGGCGTCGTCGTCGTCCTCGACCAGTTCGTAGTTGCGCGGGCCGGAGATGACCGGGTGGATGACGATGCTGCGGTCGGGCGGCGGCAGCACCTTGTTGATCGGCTCGGGGCCGGGGTCCTTGTCGCCGACGTTCTCCGACTCCGGCCAGGACGGCTCTACGCCGGGCTCCGGGTCCGCGTGGTAGCCGGCGATCAGCGCCGCCCAGGCCGCCTCCTCGTCCAGCGGCGGCCGGGCCGGCTCCTCCTGCGGCGCGGTGCCCTCGTCCTCACGGTCAGCCACCGGCCGCACTCTCCTTGACCGTCTCGCCCGCCGGAGCGGACAGTCGCCGTACGAAGTCGTACGACTGCGTGAAGATCAGCTCGGCGTCGTGGTCGAGCGTGGCCACGTGGTAGCTGCGCTCCAGGATCGTCTCGGTGACGTCGGTGGACGACACCTTGCCCAGCACCACCGCCGAGTTGGACGGGTGCACCACATGGTCCACCCTGCTGTGCAGCAGCAGCAGCGGCTGCGTCACCTGCGGCAGCCCGGCTCTCACGATGCCCCAGAACTTGCTCAGCGAATGGACCGCGTGCAGCGGCGTGCGGTCGTAGCCCAGCTCGCCGCCGTCCGGCAGCGCGATGTCGCTGGCGATGCCCGCCACCGACGGCACGAAGTGCCGGATCACCGGCACCGCCTTGAGCTGCGCGCTGTCCGCCTTCACCGAGGGATTGACCAGCATGACCCCGCTGATCGCGCCCTGGTGCTTCTGGGCCAGCCGCAGCGCCAGCGCGCCGCCCATCGACAGCCCGCCGACGAAGACCCGCGAGCAGCGCTCGGCCAGCGCGAGCAACTCCCGGTCGACCTCGGCGTACCAGTCCTGCCAGCCGGTGAGCTGCATGTCCTGCCAGCGGGTGCCGTGCCCGGGCAGCAGCGGCACCGAGACGGTCAGCCCGCGGTCGGCCAGGTACGCGCCCCAGGAGCGCATGGACTGTGGAGAGCCGGTGAAACCATGACAGAGCAGGACGCCGATGTCGCCGCCGTCATGGCGGTACGGTTCGGCTCCGGGCATGAGCGGCACCGTTCGTCTCCTGTTCGCACGCGCGTACGCGGGTACACGCAAGGTCGGGAGTTCAGCGTACGCGGCCCCGACAGCTGGCGGTAAGCCCTGTCGACCGTGCCGGATCGGGCCCGCCGGCCGGCCGCGCCCCGGCGGATCGGTCCGCCGCGGACCGGCCGCCCGCCGGTGGCGTTAAGGTCAGCGTGTCGGCTCACAGGAGGATCGGTTGTTCTACGGTGCGATGAAGATCGTTATCGGCCACCCCATCAAGGCCGCGTTCCGGCCATGGGTGGAGGGCCTGGAGAACATCCCGAGCGAGGGACCGGCCATTCTGGCGAGCAATCACCTCTCGTTCTCGGACTCCTTCTTCCTGCCCGCGGTGCTGGACCGCAAGGTCACCTTCATCGCCAAGGCGGAGTACTTCACCTCGCCGGGGCTGAAGGGCAAGCTGACCGCCGCCTTCTTCAAGGGCGTCGGCCAGCTCCCGGTGGACCGCTCGGGCGCGCGCGGGGCCGGCGAGGCGGCGGTGAAGGACGGTGTCGCGGTGCTGGCGCGCGGGGAGTTGTTCGGCATCTACCCCGAGGGCACCCGCTCGCCCGACGGGCGGCTCTACCGCGGCAAACCCGGCGGCCTGGCCCGGGTCGCGCTGGCCAGCGGCGCCCCGGTGATCCCGGTCGCGATGATCGACACCGAGAAGGTCCAGCCGGTCGGCCAGGTGATGCCGAAGTTCTCGATCCGGCCGGGCATCCGGATCGGCAAGCCGCTGGACTTCAGCCGCTACCAGGGCATGGAGGGCGACCGCTTCATCCTGCGCTCGGTCACCGACGAGGTGATGTACGAGATCATGAAGCTCTCCGGCCAGGAATACGTCGACATCTATGCCACCGCCGCCAAGCGCCAGATCGCGGAGGCCGCGAAAGCGGCCGCCGAGGCGGCAGCGGCAGCGGAGGCCGCGGCGGCCGGTCACCCGCCCGCCGGTCGCACCCCGGAGGAGCGACTGCCGGCCGGGCACACGAGGGCGGCGGAGCGCCGGCCGGACGCGGCGGACGCCCCGGACGCCCAGCGCCGGGACGAGCGCCCGCAGGCGCGGGAGGCCGCCGGACCGGCCCCGGAGTCGTCCGGGACCTGACCGCAGCCACGGGGGAGGGGCCGCCATGTC
>NZ_FMCH01000578.1 GCF_900091855.1 Streptomyces sp. DvalAA-14 | reverse complement strand
GGCCGGGTGGTCGCCGTGCTGGAGCACACCACCACCGACGACAACGGCAGCAGCACGACGACGTACACCCCGGTGGTCACCTTCACCACCCACGACGGCCTGACCGTCACCGGCCTGTGCGCCACCGGCATCAAGAACCGCCGCCGCTCGCTGGGCGCCGCCCCGGTGATCCACTACGCCCCCGCGGATCCCGCCGTCTTCACCGCCGACCCCGCCCAGGACCGCCGCGCCCACGGCTGCCAGGTGTACTTCGCCGCCTTCATGCTGCTGGCGGGGGTGGCGGCCGCGGTGGTGGCGGTGAAGGCGCTGACGTAGAGCGCCCGGACCGCGCCGGCGCCCGGCGCCCGGGTGCCGTCGCGTGCCCACCGGCGCCGGCGGCGATTCCCGTTCGCCCGGACATGGTTGGCTGTCCCCGCACGCGAACGCGCGTAAGACCGTACGACGGTATGAACACGGAACAGCGAGGGGCTCACAGCAATGTACGAGTACAAGGTCGTCACCTTCCGGGAGGCGCTGATCGGCGACGCCCTGGACGCCGGCAAGTTGGAGAAGACGCTCAACAAGCACGCCGAGGAAGGCTGGGCGCTGAAGGACATCACCTCCGGCGAGGTGAAGGGCCGGATCGGTCCCGGCGCTGTCGACGGCCTCCTCATCACGTTCGAGCGCCCGCGCCAGGCCTGATCCCGGCGCGAACCCGCCGAGGGCCACGCTCGTGCCCGAACCGAGTGCGCGGTACGGGCGTGGCCCGGGCGGACACACCTGCTCGGCGGCGCGGGCGGCGGCGGACCGCCGGTCCCGGCGCCGGTCACCGGTCTAGGCTCGCCCCATGCCGACCCCGAGCCGCCGCCCCCGTACGTACGATCCCGGCAGGACCTGGGCCGCGCTCGTCGCGCAGGTCGGGCATGTGCGGGAGGCGGCCGCGAAGCTGACACCCCAGCAGTGGGCCGCGCCCAGTGGGCTGCCCGGGTGGGATGTGCGGCTGCTGGTGGTGCACATCGTGCGGCAGGTGGAAGCGCTGCGGGTGATCCTCGCCGAGCAGCCGGCGCCGCGCGGGACGAAGCCCGTCGGCCTGGACGCCTGGGCGCGGTCGACCGCCGCGATCGCCGATCAGCTGGACGCGTCCACCCGGACGGCGGCCGCGACGACGGCCGATCCGGTCGCCGCGCTGGACGCTGAGGCGGCGCTGCTGGGCGGGCAGCAGCAGGAGGCGCTGCGGACCGACCGGCTCACCACGCGTCCGTTCGGCGGTATGCGGGCGCTGGACTTCACGGTGACCCGGCTGGTCGAGCTGGTGGTGCACGGCGACGACCTGGCCCGGGCGACCGGCGTGGAGGTCACGATGGACCGGCAGGCGCTGGCCGCGGTCGTACGGCTGCTGGCGGACGCGCTCGCCACCGCGGCGCCGGGCAACAGCGTGGAGGTGCGGATCCCGCCCTACGCGGCCGTCCAGTGCGTCGAGGGGCCCCGGCACACCCGGGGCACCCCGCCCAACGTGGTGGAGACCGACCCGCTGACCTGGATCCGGCTGGCCACCGGGCGCGAGTCCTGGGCCGAGGCACTGGCCGCCGCCCGGGTCGCGGCCAGCGGCGAGCGGGCCGACCTCGGACCGTACCTGCCGGTGATGGGATGAAGGCGGCCGGGTCCGCCGGGCGCCGCCCGCCACTGCGGGTGACCGGTTACACAGGGTTTCCGGCCGGCCGCCGATTCACCGCCGAACGCCCCGCCGCGACCGGCGCTCCGGCGCCGTCACGAGGCGCCGGGCCGAGCCGGACGTACATCACACCCCCTTGCCTGACATGGGGTGACGCGCATAGAACGCGGCCGGGGACGCGTCCCTCGTTCGGCCGATGGGCAATCCTGCCCTAGACTCGTGATCGTGCCTCGTGGTGACGGACGACTCAGCCACGACCTGCTCCCCGGTGAGAAAGGCCCCCAGGACGCGTGTGGCGTCTTCGGTGTCTGGGCCCCCGGTGAAGAGGTCGCCAAGCTCACCTATTTCGGGCTGTACGCGCTGCAGCACCGCGGACAGGAGTCCGCGGGCATCGCAGTGAGCAACGGCTCCCAGATCCTCGTCTTCAAGGACATGGGTCTGGTCTCCCAGGTCTTCGACGAGACCTCCCTCGGCTCCCTCCGCGGCCACATCGCCGTCGGACACGCCCGCTACTCCACCACCGGCGCCTCGGTGTGGGAGAACGCGCAGCCCACCTTCCGCGCCACCGCCAGCGGCTCCATCGCGCTCGGCCACAACGGCAACCTGGTGAACACCGCCGAGCTCGCCGAGCTGGTCGCCGCCCTGCCGCAGACCCCGGGCCGGGCCGCGAAGGTGGCCGCGACCAACGACACCGACCTGATCACCGCCCTGCTGGCCGGCCAGGTCGACGACGACGGCGCCCCGCTGTCGGTCGAGGACGCCGCGATGCGGGTGCTGCCCCGCGTCAAGGGCGCCTTCAGCCTCGTCTACATGGACGAGCACACCCTCTACGCGGCCCGCGACCCGCAGGGCATCCGCCCGCTGGTGCTGGGCCGGCTGGACCGCGGCTGGGTGGTCGCCTCCGAGACCGCCGCCCTGGACATCTGCGGCGCCAGTTTCGTCCGCGAGATCGAGCCGGGCGAGCTGATCGCCATCGACGAGCAGGGCCTGCGCACCTCCCGCTTCGCCGAGGCCCGGCCCAAGGGCTGCATCTTCGAGTACGTCTACCTGGCCCGCCCGGACACCGACATCGCCGGCCGCAACGTCTACCTCTCCCGGGTCGAGATGGGCCGCAGGCTCGCCAAAGAGGCCCCCGTCGAGGCCGACCTGGTGATACCCACGCCGGAGTCCGGCACGCCCGCCGCCGTCGGCTACGCCGAAGCGAGCGGTATCCCGTACGGCTCCGGCCTGGTCAAGAACTCCTATGTCGGCCGGACCTTCATCCAGCCCTCGCAGACCATCCGGCAGCTCGGCATCCGGCTCAAGCTGAATCCGCTGAAGGAAGTCATCCGCGGCAAGCGCCTGATCGTGGTGGACGACTCGATCGTCCGCGGCAACACCCAGCGCGCCCTGGTGAAGATGCTGCGCGAGGCGGGCGCCGCCGAGGTGCATGTGCGGATCTCCTCGCCGCCGGTGAAGTGGCCGTGCTTCTTCGGCATCGACTTCGCCACCCGGGCCGAGCTGATCGCCAACGGGATGACCGTCGAGGAGATCGGCATCTCGATGGGCGCCGACTCGCTCGCGTACATCTCGCTGGACGCGATGGTGGAGGCCACCACCATCGCCAAGCCGAATCTGTGCCGGGCCTGCTTCGATGGTGAGTACCCGATGGATCTGCCCGACCCGGAGCTTTTGGGCAAGCAGCTCCTGGAGACCGAGCTGGCCGGTGGAGCGGACGCGGCGGACGCACTGCGTCGGCCGTGAGCCGCCCCTCCGGTACCCCCGCAGCAATCGACACGAAAGTGCCAGCCATGTCTGAGACAACCGGTGCCAGCTACGCCGCCGCCGGCGTGGACATCGAGGCGGGCGACCGCGCCGTCACCCTGATGAAGCAATGGGTGCGCAAGGCCACCCGTCCGGAGGTCATCGGCGGCATCGGCGGTTTCGCCGGCCTCTTCGACGCCTCCGCCCTCAAGCGCTACGAACGCCCGCTGCTGGCCTCCGCCACCGACGGGGTCGGCACCAAGGTGGACATCGCCCGCCGGATGGGCGTGTACGACACCATCGGCCGCGACCTGGTCGGCATGGTCGTGGACGACCTGGTGGTGTGCGGCGCGGAGCCGCTGTTCATGACCGACTACATCTGTGTCGGCAAGGTGTACCCGGAGCGGGTGGCGGCCGTCGTCAAGGGCATCGCCGAAGGCTGTGTGCTGGCCGGCTGCGCCCTGGTGGGCGGCGAGACCGCCGAGCACCCCGGGCTGCTCGGCCCGGACGACTTCGACGTGGCCGGCGCCGGTACCGGCGTGGTGGAGGAGGACCGGGTACTCGGCCCGGACCGGGTTCACCAGGGCGACGCGGTGATCGCGATCAAGGCCTCCGGACTTCACTCCAACGGGTACAGCCTGGTCCGCCATGTGTTCTTCGACCGCGCCGGCTGGGAGCTGGACCGGGAGGTGCCGGAATTCGGCCGGACCCTCGGCGAGGAACTGCTGGAGCCGACCAGGATCTACGCGCTGGACTGCCTGGCGGTGGCCCGCGCCACCGAGGTGCACGCCTTCGCGCACATCACCGGCGGGGGACTGGCCAACAACCTGGCCCGGGTCCTGCCCGAGGGGCTGCACGCCTCCGTGGACCGCTCCAGCTGGAGCCCCGACCCGGTCTTCCACCTGGTCGGCAGGCTGGGCGGCGTGCTGCGGCCCGAGCTGGAGAAGACCCTGAACATGGGCGTCGGCATGGTCGCCGTGGTGCCGCCGGAGTCGGTGGACGCGACGCTGCGGGCACTGGACGAGCGGGGCACACCGGCCTGGGTCGCCGGGGAGATCAGGGCACGCGAAAGCGGCTCGCCGGCCGCCGAACTGACCGGGGAGTACGCGACGAGCTGACCCACCCGCTCGACGAGAGCCGACGAAACCCGGTCCGGGCGGGCCCGGACCGGGTGGACGTCATGGCAGCGGCGGCGTCAAGCGCGACGGCGCTGCGACGATGATTGCTGGGACTCGTCTTCGTCCTCGTCATCATCGTCGTCGTTGTAGAGATCCGCGTACTGAGCGTACGGGTCGTCTTCGTTCTCGTCGTCATCGTCCTCGACAGGAGCCGGATTAACCGGCCTCGACGGCGATGCGCCCAGCTCTTCGGCCAGACGTGAGAGATCCGTGCCGCCGCTGTTGTACTTCAGCTGGCGGGCGACCTTCGTCTGCTTGGCCTTGGCCCGGCCGCGCCCCATGGCTCGACCCCCTCAACGGCGGGGCTCAACGGCCCCGAGTCTTGACACGCGTTCATGAATCGGAGCGGTCTCCCGGAGGGGAGACCGGTCCGTAGGGCCTCAACGGTACCTGCTTCCGACGCCACACGGTACGCCGCCCGCACGACACGCGTCGGAACAGGCACCATTCACAGGCCCGTCCTGCCTGGTCAGGCCCGATTTTACCTTCTTCTAGCGCGAACTTGCTATCGGGTCGTGCTATCGGTCACGCCGGGCCGAAACCAGGGGGGAAGCCGGGGGAGACCGGGGGTGGAACCGGCGGCTGAACCGGCCCTCAGGCGGTGGCCCGGCCCAGCCAGTGGGCAGCCGACGTCCGGTCCGCGATCCGCTGCTCGGCGAGCCGGTCGGCGGCGACCGCGGGGGGCACGCCGTCGGCCGTGGCCCGTTCGAAGATGGCCGCGGTCGTGTCGTAGATCTTCGTCGCCTTGGCCTTCGCCCGGTCGAAATCGAAACCGTGCAGTTCGTCGGCGACCTGGATCACGCCGCCGGCGTTCACCACGTAGTCGGGCGCGTAGAGGATGCCGCGATCGGCGAGATCCTTCTCCACGCCCGGGTGGGCGAGCTGGTTGTTGGCCGCGCCGCACACCACGGTGGCGGTGAGGGCGGCCACGGTGGCGTCGTCCAGCGCGCCGCCGAGCGCGCAGGGGGCGTAGACGTCCAGCGGGGTACGGACCAGTACGTCGGCGTCGGGCACCGCGGTGACCGCCGGGTGGCGGACGGTGACCCGGTCCACGGCCTCGGCGCGCACATCGGTGATCACCACCTCGGCGCCGTCCTCCAGCAGGTGCTCGACCAGGTGGTGGCCGACCTTGCCCACACCGGCGATGCCGACCCGGCGCCCGCGCAGCGACGGCTCGCCCCACTGGGCCGCGGCGGCGGCCCGCATGCCCTGGAAGACACCGAAGGCGGTCAGTACCGAGGAGTCGCCGGCCCCGCCCTGCTCGACCGACCGGCCGGTGGTCCAGCGGTTCTCGCGGGCCACCACGTCCATGTCCGCGACGTAGGTGCCGACGTCGCAGGCGGTGACGTAGCGCCCGCCGAGCGAGGCGACGAAGCGGCCGTAGGCCAGCAGCAGCTCCTCGGACTTCAGGGTGTCCGGGTCGCCGATGATCACCGCCTTGCCGCCGCCGTGGTCGAGTCCGGCCAGCGCGTTCTTGTACGACATGCCGCGGGCGAGGTTGAGGGCGTCCGCCACAGCCGCCTCGTCCGAGGCGTAGGCGTGGAAGCGGGTACCGCCGAGGGCCGGGCCCAGGGCGGTGGAGTGGATCGCGATGACGGCCCGCAGGCCGGAGGCGCGGTCCTGGCAGAGAACGACCTGCTCGTGCCCGCCCTGCTCCGATCGGAACAGTTTGGCGAGAACACCTTCGGCCACGACAGCAGTGTCGGGCCGGCCGGTCTGTCGTACGTCGGTCACGGTGGTGACTCCCATAGTCCAGTGGTCCCAGTGATGCGTAGTGCGGTCACTTGTCGGGCTAGACGCCCCCCGTAAGGGTGGCGGAGGGCTTGTTGCGCTCAGCGTAGGCCCTGCGGGGCTGATCATGGGGTGCGGATCGAATGGCCGCTCGCAGTGGCCGGGATCACCTCCGGGAGGCATTGCCGCGTGGGACGATCGGGTGGTTCGTACGGCGGCGAGGGAGCAGGTGTGGGCGGTTCTCCGGGTGTGGTGCCGTACGCGGCGTATCTGCGGGTCTACGAGCCTCTGGCGGCCTTCCCCGAGCCCGAACGCACGCATTGGTACCGGTACGCGGCGGCGGGTGCCGTTCGCACCGCACAGGACGAACTGCGCCAGTCGCTGGCCGACCTGGTGCCGGTGCCGCCGATCGCGGTGCCGGTGCACGAGAGCCGGGACGCCTTCGTGGCGGTCATCGGCGGGGTGACCCATATCTGCCCCTGGCGGACCCGGCTGCGCGGCTGGCTGGCCATGGAGCAGGCCGGCGCGCTGCTGCCCGAGTCGGTGCTGGACGCGATGCTGCCCCCGGTCGTCCGGCTGCAGGCCGCCGCCGACCACGAGTCGTGGCGGGAGCGCAATCCGGACGCGCGGCCGTGGATCCGTTCGGCGACCTGGCACGTGCCGGTGCGCTGGTTCGCGCTGGTCGGTGAGGACGAGCGGGAGTACGAGCCCGCCGGCGCGGGCGAGTCCAAAGAGCCGCTGCTGCGCTACCGGACGCCGATGGTGCAGGCCCGGCGGCGGGTGGCGCGGGCACTGCGGGTGCTCAAGGACGCCTTGGAGGAGGGCCCGTTGATCGACGGGCTAATCGATGTCGGGCGCTGGCTCGAGGAGTTCCACCCGCGCTCGATGGTCGAACTCGACTACGGCGGGCTGGTGCACGTGATGGGCGCGGAGCGGCTGGCCGAGGACCACTCGGCGGCGGACGTGGCCGAAGGGCTCGCCGCGCTGCGCGAGGGCGACTCGGCGGCGGCCGGGGTGGCGTACGAGCGGCTGACCGATCGCTGGCGGGCCGTACGCGAACTCCAGTTCTCCAGCTGAGCCCGGTGTGAGCCCGGTGTGATCCGGTGTGATCCCGGTGTGATCCCGGTGTGATCCCGGCGTGATCCCGGCGTGATCCGTTCGGGCCGGATGCCCGTTGGCGCGGGCGCGAGTGGCCATGAGGCGCCCTCACGGTCAAGAATGGCCCAAGCGTGACGCAGAGCACATGAGTTAGGTCTTGCCAACATCACCATCTGTCATGCCAAAATGGGACATCAGGTCCACCTCGGACTCGATTCAAAGGTGGGGATGTTGCGGATGATCGAGCTGTGACTGATCGTCACGTTGGTGTGACTGTCCGCTATGGCATGGTCCATCGGCTTCCGTCGAGGTTGAACACCTGAGAGGGCAAATCCATCGGTTTGGCCGACGTGGCTGGACGGATGGTGTAGTTGTAGTGCCGAGGACAAGCCGTTCGTCCTATTACCGACTCGGCCCGCGTCCGCCATTTCGGGCAACGCGGGTCAAGGTGCAGAATTTAGAGGAAAGAACCGCGTTGGTTCGGTTCTCTCGAGGAGGCCGCTCATGACCGCTCGCACCCCTGATGCCGAGCCGTTGCTTACCCCTGCCGAGGTCGCGACCATGTTCCGCGTCGACCCCAAGACGGTCACGCGGTGGGCCAAGGCAGGCAAGCTCACGTCCATCCGCACGCTCGGCGGCCACCGCCGGTACCGCGAGGCGGAGGTCCGCGCACTGCTGGCGGGCATTCCGCAGCAGCGGACCGAGGCCTGACAGCCCTTTTGGGCGGCTTAAGGGGCCCCCACCCCATCTGACCGCCCCACCCGACGGTGTGCCTGCCCCCATCAGGGAGGCCGGCGGGTGAGCACCTCAGCTCCACTTTTTTGCCGCTCCACAGCATGACGGTTCCACGGGACCGCATCGGACTCCGCCGGGTTCGATGCGGTCCCTTTTTTGTGCCGTTGGGGTGGCTTGCGGCGGTCTGCGGGGGCGGGGGACGCGGGGTCTGTGGGGTCTTGGGGGCTCCTGCTCGCCAACGCCGGAGTCGTCCCCCTCATGAGTGCAATGGCACATATTAAATCGGGACCCTTCCGGAGGGCCTGGGATTCCCTTGTTGGCGAACGACTTTCAGTGACTCCCGTCACATCTCTGTGCGCTTGTGGATCTTCCGGCCCGTACGGTAATGAACCTCCCACCGGGGGAAGGTTCATGGCGGCCGGGGCCGGCCGACCACCGGGATCGACCGCCCGCCGGGCCCCTGGCCGCCGCCCCGGCTCGGGGCTCAACTCTCGCGTCTCTGGCGGGACTTGTACGGCCCGTACGGGCCTCGGGAGCGCCTCCGGGTCGCATCGCCCCCGCCGGGGCTCCTGCGGGCGGCATATGACCGCCCCGCCCCGGAACACGCGAAAGACCCGCCTCGACGGCGCCGGGGGCCGGGGATGGGAAAGGAGGGCCGCCTCGATCGCCGCCGGGGGCCGGGCGTGCGGAAGGCCCGCGACCGTTACCGGGGCGGGCCTTCCGCAAATGCGGTCCTGACGGGATCTGCTGTGTCTGTTCGGCGGCTGGCGCCGCCGGGCGCGGCCTGCGCGGGGGGCTGGGCGTGCGGAAGGCCCGCGACCGTCGCCGGTGCGGGCCTTTGCGCGAATGCGGTCCTGACGGGATCTGCTGTGTCTGTTCGGCGGCTGGCGCCGCGGGCGCGGCCTGCGCGGGGGGCCGGGTGTGCGGAAGGCCCGCGACCGTTACCGGGGCGGGCCTTCCGTAAATGCGGTCCTGACGGGATTTTGAACCCGCGGCCTCCACCTTGACAGGGTGGCGAGCACTCCAAACTGCTCCACAGGACCTCGCTGCGAGACAGACTCTACAGCAGGTCAGGGGGTGGGGTCGAACGGGAAGCGGATCAGGGGCGGGTGAGGGCCCATGCCTCGTCCAGGGACTTGAAAACGCGCTTGTCGGAGACCGGGAAAGCCGTGCCCAGCGCGTGGGCGAAGTAGCTGACCCGGAGTTCTTCGATCATCCAGCGGATGTCGCGGACAGCCGGCGGGAGCGGCCGGCCCGGGGGCCGGGCGGCGAGCAGGTCGGCGTACTCCGCCTGGATCTCGCGGACCTTGTCCATCCGGCTGGTGTCGCGCGCCGCACCCGTCGGCATCTGCTGCAGGCGCCGGTCGATCGCCACCAGGTAGCGCATCAGATCGGGCAGCCGTTTGAGGCCGGTGTCGGTCACGAAACCGGGGTGGATCAGCGCGGCCAGCTGTTCCTTGACGTCCTGCAGGTTGGCGACCAGCACCAGGCTGGTGGTGTCCTTCAGCCGCCGCTCGCAGGAGTGCCAGGCGGCCAGCACCTGCTGGACCCGCTCCACACCGCGGACGGTGAGTTCCACCAGCTCCGCCCGCACCGCCTCGTAGAGCTTGCGGTACGACGTCTCGTCCCAGGCCGGTCCGCCGTGTGCGGCGATCAGCCGGTCGGCGGCGGCCGTCGCGCAGTCCTCGAACAGCGCCTGGATGCCGCCGTGCGGATTGCGGGACAGTGCGAGCTTCTGCTGGTTGGACAGCCGGTCCGCGACGAACTTCGCCGGATTGACCGGGACGTTCAGCAGGATCAGCCGCCGGGTGCCGCGCCACATCGCCTCGGCCTGCTCCGGCTCGGTGTCGAACAGCCGGACCGCGACCGAATCGCCCTCGTCCACCAGTGCCGGATACGCCTTGACCGGCTGCCCCGAGCGGCGCGCCTCGAAGGTGCGCGGCAGCGTGCCGACGGTCCAGTCCTTGAGGCCGGTGCGCTGCTCCAGGCCGGCCAGCGCCGGGTCCGCGGTCCGCTCGAAGGCCCGGGTGATGGCCTCGCGGGTCTTCGGCTTGAGCCGGAGGCGCAGCGCGTCCAGGTCCTTGTCCTCGGCGATCTTGCGGCGCCGCTCGTCGATCACCCGGAAGGTGATCTTCAGGTGCTCGGGCACCCGGGACAGGTCGAAGTCCTCGGCGGACACCGGCACACCGACCAGCTGCCGCAACTCCCGGGCCAGCACGAACGGCAGCGGGTCGGGGCCGGCGACCGCCCGGTCCAGGAACTTCTTGGCGTAGTTCGGCGCGGGTACGTAGTGCCGGCGGATCGGCTTGGGCAGTGAGCGGATCAGCTCGGTGACGACTTCCTCGCGCAGCCCGGGGATCTGCCAGTCGAAGCCGTCGGCGCTGACCTGGTTGAGCACCTGGAGCGGGATGTGCACGGTCACGCCGTCCGCGTCCGCGCCCGGCTCGAACTGGTAGGTCACCCGGAACTTCAGTGCGCCCTGCCGCCAGGAGTCCGGGTAGTCGGCCTTGGTGACCGCCTCCGCGTTCTCGTTGATGAGCATGGACTGCTCGAAGTTCAGCAACTCCGGTTCGTCGCGCCGCTTGTTCTTCCACCAGGAGTCGAAGTGGGCGCCGGACACGACCTCTTGCGGCAGCCGGGCGTCGTAGAAGTCGAAGAGGGTCTCGTCGTCGACCAGGATGTCGCGCCGCCGGGCGCGATGCTCCAACTCCTCGACCTCGCCGAGCAGTTTGCGGTTGTCCTGGAAGAACTGGTGGTGGGTGCGCCAGTCGCCCTCGACCAGGGCGTTGCGGATGAACAGCTCGCGGGAGACCTCGGGGTCGATCCGCCCGTAGTTCACCTTGCGCTGGGCGATGAGCGGTACGCCGTAGAGGGTCACCTTCTCGTAGGCCATCACCGCGGCCTGGTCCTTCTCCCAGTGCGGCTCGCTGTAGGTGCGCTTGACCAGGTGCTGGGCCAGCGGTTCGACCCACTCGGGTTCGATCCGGGCGTTGACCCGGGCCCACAGCCGGGAGGTCTCCACCAGTTCCGCGGACATGATCCAGCGCGGCGGCTTCTTGAACAGCGCCGAGCCGGGGAAGATCGCGAACTTGGCGCTGCGGGCGCCCAGGTACTCGTTCTTGTCGGTGTCCTTCAGCCCCAGGTGCGACAACAGCCCGGCGAGCAGCGAGGCATGCACCCGCTGCGGGTCGGCGGCCTGCTCGGACCGGTCCGACTCCCGCATGTCGATGCCCAGTTGCTTGGCGACGGCGCGCAACTGGCTGTAGATGTCCTGCCATTCCCGGATGCGCAGGTAGTTCAGGTACTCGCCGCGGCACATGCGGCGGAAGGCGGAGGAGGACAGGCTCTTCTGCTGATCGCGGATATAGGCCCACAAGTTGAGGAAGGCGAGGAAGTCGCTGGTCTCGTCGCGGAAGCGGGCGTGCTGCTGGTCGGCCTGGGCCTGTTTGTCGGCGGGGCGCTCGCGCGGGTCCTGGATGGACAGCGCGGACGCGATCACCATCACCTCGGCCACGCAGCCGTTGCGGTCGGCCTCCAGCACCATCCGCGCCAGCCGGGGGTCCACCGGGAGCTGCGCGAGCTTGCGGCCGGTCTCGGTGAGGCGTTTGCGCGGGTCCTTCTGCTGCGGGTCGAGCGCGCCGAGTTCCTCCAGCAGTTGGATGCCGTCCTTGATGTTGCGGCTGTCCGGCGGGTCGATGAAGGGGAACTTGGCGATGTCGCCGAGCCCGGCCGCGGTCATCTGCAAGATCACCGAGGCCAGGTTGGTGCGCAGGATCTCCGGGTCGGTGAACTCGGGGCGGGCGAGGAAGTCGTCCTCGTCGTAGAGCCGGATGCAGATGCCGTCCGAGGTACGGCCGCAGCGGCCCTTGCGCTGATTGGCGCTGGCCTGGCTGATCCGCTCGATCGGCAGCCGCTGCACCTTGGTGCGGTGGCTGTAGCGGGAGATCCGGGCGGTGCCGGGGTCGATGACGTAGCGGATGCCGGGGACGGTCAGCGAGGTCTCGGCGACGTTGGTGGCCAGCACGACCCGGCGGCCGGAGTGCTGCTGGAAGACCCGGTGCTGCTCGGCCGAGGACAGGCGCGCGTACAGCGGCAGGATGTCGGTGCCGGACCGTATGGCGTTGCCGCCGCGGGTCAGGTGCTTGTCGAGGGCGTCGGCGGTGTCCCGGATCTCCCGTTCGCCGGACAGGAAGACCAGGATGTCGCCCGGGCCCTCGGCCTGCAGCTCGTCCACCGCGTCGCAGATCGCGCTGATCTGGTCGCGGTCGGCGTCCGCCGCGTTCTCGGTGACCTCTTCGAGCAGTGGCCGGTAGCGGACCTCGACCGGGTACGTACGGCCGCTGACCTCCACCACCGGGGCGTCACCGAAGTGCCGGGAGAAGCGCTGCGGGTCGATGGTCGCCGAGGTGATGACGACCTTCAGGTCCGGGCGGCGCGGCAGCAGCTGGGCGAGGTAGCCGAGGATGAAGTCGATGTTGAGGCTGCGCTCGTGCGCCTCGTCGATGATGATCGTGTCGTAGGCGCGCAGCTCGCGGTCGGTCTGGATCTCGGCGAGCATGATGCCGTCGGTCATCAGCTTGACCAGGGTGGAGTCGCTGACCTGGTCGGTGAAGCGGACCTTCCAGCCGACGGCCGCGCCCAGCGGGGTGCGCAGCTCTTCCGCGACGCGCTCGGCGACGGTCCGGGCGGCGATCCGGCGGGGCTGGGTGTGCCCGATCAGGCCGCGCACGCCCCGGCCCAGCTCCAGGCAGATCTTCGGGATCTGGGTGGTCTTGCCGGAGCCGGTCTCGCCCGCGACGATCACCACCTGGTGGTCGCGGATGGCGGCCGCGATCTCGTCCTTCTTCTGGCTGACCGGGAGCTGCTCGGGGTAGGTCACCTCGGGGACGGCGGCCCGGCGGGCGGCGAGCCGCAGCTCGCCCTTGTCCAGCTCCTTGGCGATCTCGGCGAGCACCGCGGCCCGCGCCTCGGGCTTGCGGACACGGCGTGCGCCGTCCAGCCGGCGACTGAGGCGCTGCTCGTCGCGCAGGGTCAGCGCGGACAGGCGTCGGGCCAGCTCAGCGGAGGAGGGGGCGGGGGAGGGTTGGGTAGACATACGCGATCCAGCATCGCATCCGGCGGCGGGCGGCGGCGAACTCATTTCCGGGGGGTTCGGCGGAGGGTCGGCCGGTCGGGGCCCTGCGTGTGGTCCATGCGGCCCAGTGTGCCGGGTGGGGCGGGGGCGCCGCGCCTAGCGTGAGGGCATGGACGCGGGCGGGTCGTGGCGGCGGCGCTGGACGGCGTTCCGCTCCTCACCCTATCTCCCGGCCTGCGTGATGGCGGTGCTGATCGCCGCCGCGGCCGGGCTCTTCGCCGGCTCGTACACCTACGCCATGGCCAATCCCACCCCGCGGCACATCCCGACCGCCGTCACCGGGCTCCCGATCGGGCGGGCGCAGCGGGACCGGTTCGTGGTGGGCATGGAGAAGGCGCTGGGCGCGGCGCTGGAGCTGCACCACTACGACGACCTCGCCGGCGCCCGGAACGCGGTGGAGGACCAGAAGGTCTTCGCGATCCTCCAGGAGCGCGGTCCGGGACGCAGCCCGCAGCTGTTCGTTTCCTCGGCTTCGGGTTCGAGTGTCGCCCAGCTGCTCGCCCAGACGGCGCCCCGGGTGTCGGCCCAGCAGGGCCTGCGGATCGCGGTGCACGACCTGAACCCGCTGCAGAAGGGCGATCCGCGCGGTCTGGCGCTCTTCTACGTGTCGCTGGCCGCGGTGATCATCGGCTTCCTCGGCGCGATCCAGCTGAGCGTGAACGCCAAGGGTCTCAAGCGGCAGGAGCTGATCGCCTTCGTCGTGGGGTACTCGCTGCTCGGCGCATTCGCGATCGCCGCCACGGTGGACTGGCTGCTGGGGGCGCTGCGGCTGCCGTTCACCGAGTCCTGGCTGATTCTGGCCTTCACCATGTTCACCTCCGGCATGGTCTTCATGATGTTCAACAGCGTGTTCGGCCGCTGGGCCGTGGTGCCCACCTGGGGGGTGCTGGTCCTGCTGGGCAACCCGTCGTCGGGCGGCGCCGTCTCCTGGCCGCTGCTGCCGTCGGTGCTGGGCAGGATCGGCCGCTGGCTGCCGCCGGGCGCCAATGTCAACGCGCAGCACACCGCCGTGTACTTCCACAGCCGCCAGCATGTCTTTCCGTTCGCGGTGCTGGCCGTCTGGGCGGCGGTGGCCACCGCGGTCTTCTGGTTCTGGCCCCGGCGCACCCCGGCCGCGCAGTGACGGGGGAGCGGGCGAGCCCGGATACGACGTAGGGCCCGTCCGAGGACGGGCCCTACGTCGTGCGGTGGCTGGGGCCGGGGTCGAACCGGCGACCTACCGCTTTTCAGGCGGTCGCTCGTACCAACTGAGCTACCCAGCCGCAGCGGTCCTGACGGGATTTGAACCCGCGGCCTCCACCTTGACAGGGTGGCGAGCACTCCAAACTGCTCCACAGGACCTTGCTTTGTGCCTTGTCGCGGGACAATTCTTACACAGAATCCCGCGTGCTCCGTACCGTTATTCGCTGCCTCTGTGTGACGGATCGGTCACGCTGAGGTATCTTGACGTCGCTGGATCAGCGTATCAGACCCCTGGCGGGGTCCTGGTCGCCGGCGTAGGGGAGGTCCTGGGGAAGCAGCAGGGTGAGCGCCTCCAGGTCGGGCGTGGCGACGCTGCCCAGCCGGCCGGCCTGCCGGGTCATCATCGATTCCACCAGTTGGCGGGCCAGGCGGGCGTTGCCGAAGGAGCGGGTGCGCGGCACCGTGTCGAGGTGGTCGCGCAGGGCCTCCACGGTGGCCGGGGAGCACTTGTAGCCGGCCGTGCCGGTCATCTCCTTGATGATCTCGATCAGCTCGGCGGTGGTGTAGTCCTCGAACCGCACATGGCGGGGGAAGCGGGAGCCCAGGCCGGGGTTGGAGGCGAGGAAGCGCTCCATCTCCGCCGGGTAGCCGGCCACGATCACCACCGTGTCGTCGCGGTGGTCCTCCATCAGTTTGAGCAGCGTGTCCACCGCCTCCCGGCCGAAGTCCTGCGGGGAGTTCTCCGGGGTGAGGGTGTAGGCCTCGTCGATGAACAGCACCCCGCCGGACGCCTTCTCGAACGCCTCGGTGGTGAGCTGGGCGGTGTGCCCGATGTAGCGGCCGACCAGGTCGGCCCGGGCGACCTCGACGAGCTGGCCGCGGGGGAGCACGCCGAAGGAGCGGAGCAGGTCGGCGTACAGCCGTGCGACGGTGGTCTTGCCGGTGCCGGGCGGGCCGGAGAAGACCAGGTGGTGGCTCACCTTCGGGGTGGGCAGGCCTACCGCCTGGCGCTGGCGCGCGGTGGTGAGCAGGTCGAGGATGCCGCCGACCTCCCGCTTGACCGCGCCCAGGCCGATCATGCCGCGCAGCCTGGCCAGCACGTCGGAGTCGCCCGGCGCGGCCCGCTCGCCGCCGCGGACCTCGGCCGCCTCCTCCTCGCCGACGTCCTCGGGGAGGATCAGCAGCAGGTCGGCCTCGGTGGCTTCGGGCAGGGACGCCAGCCGGAAGGACTGCCGGTCCACCATCTCCTCGAACACCCGGCGGGCGGCGCGGCCGTTGCCGAAGGTGGCGTCGCGCTTCATCCGGGTGAAGTGCAGATGCAGCGCCTGCAGCGCCATCGGGTCGAGGACGTAGCGGTGGGCGGCGCACATGTTCTCGGTGATGGTGACGAGTTCGTCCACCGAGTAGTTGTCGAAGTCGATGGCCCGGGTGAAGCGGGAGGCCAGACCCGGGTTGGCGGCCAGGAAGTCCCGCATCTCCCGGGAGTAGCCGGCCACGATGACGACGACCTCGTCGCGGTAGTCCTCCACCAGCTTCACCAGGGTGTCGATCGCCTCCTGGCCGAAGTCGGCGCCCGAACCCTTGCTGTCGGACAGCAAGGTGTAGGCCTCGTCGATGAACAGCACGCCGCCCAGGGCGCGTTCGAAGACCTCGGTGGTCTTGATGGCGGTGCCGCCGATGACTTGGGCGACCAGGTCGGAGCGGGACACCTCCACGATGTGCCCGGACGGCAGCAGGCCGAGTTCGGCCAGGATGCTGCCGTACAGCCGGGCCACCGTGGTCTTGCCGGTGCCGGGCGGGCCGGCGAAGACGAGGTGGCGGCTCATCGGCGGCGCGGGGATGCCCAACTGGGCCCGGCGCTGGGCGAGTCGGCCGAGGTTCACCAGCGTGTTGACCTGATGCTTGACGCCGGCCAGGCCGACCAGTGCGTCGAGCTCGGCGAACGGCCCCTGGGGGGCGGCCGGTTCGGCGCCGGTCGCGGGCTGGCCGTCCGGGCCGGCCGCGGGCTGCCCGTCGGTGCCGAGCGCGGTGGCGCCCGGCCACACGTCGGCGTTGCGGTTGTCGATGCTCGTCAGGTCGGAGATCGCCAGCCGCGGGCCCGGCTTGGCGACCCGCAGCCCGGCGCCTTTGCTGGCGCGGACGGTGCAGGCGGTCACGGTGACCTGCTCGGTGCTGTCCACCCGGATGCCGTCGCCGCCGTTGTCCGCCAGTTCGCAGCCGTTCAGGGTGGCGCGGCCCCCGGCGGCGACCAGCACACCGTGCTTGCCCGAGGAGGTCAGCCGGATCCGGACCAGCGACACCTCGCCGCCGTCCTCCACCGTGACCCCGGAGTCGGCCGAGCCGGTGACCTCGCAGTCGCGCAGCGAGCCGAGGCCGCGGGCGCCGATCGACACCCCGGACTTGCCCGCGCCGCGGATCACGCAGTTGCCGACGTGCGGATTGCCGTGTCCCTCGGTACGCAGCCCGTGTGCCTTCGTGCTGTCGATCGTGCAGTCCTCCAGGCGGCCCCGGCCGTCCTCGGCGACCAGCACGCCGGGCCCCTTGCTGCCGATCACCTGCGCGCGGCGCACCAGCGGATTGGCGCCGGACCGGATCGCGATCCCGATGCCGCCGGTGTCGGCCACCGTCAGCCGGTCGAACTCGGCCGCCGACTCCTCGACCAGCAGCACGCCGATGCCCTCGCAGTCCGCGACGCGCGCTCCGACGAGCACCGGGGCGCTGGACTCGGCGATGTGCACGGCCGGTCCGGCGGCGCCGGTGAACTCGCAGTCGGTGTAGGTGCCGCGGGACCGGCCGGCCACCGCCAGGCCGCCGCCGCGGGTGCGGGCGGTCGAGCAGGCCGTCACCTGCGGGTCGCTGCCCCCCGCGACGACGATCCCGTGGCCACCGGTGTCGCTGATCCGCACCTCCGACAGCGTGGTGCGGCTGGAGGTGGCGAGATACGCGCCGACCGCCGCGCCGTGCACCGAGGTGCGGGCCACGGTCACCGCGGTGGCCCCTTCGAGGGCCAGCGCGGGCTTGTCCGTCGAGGAGATCTCGCAGTCCTCCACCGAGCCCCGCGAATTGCCGTTGGCCAGGACGCCGTTGCCGCGCGCGTCCCGCAGCGTGCAGCCGCGCACGGTGGCCCGGCCCTGCTCGCTGATCACGATGGCGGAGGTGCCCAGGTGTTCCAGCACGCAGTCCTCGATGACGCTGCCCGCCTCGGCCGTCTCCACGATGCCGGCGCCCATCGGGTTGGTGATCCGGCAGTTGCGCATGGCCAGCGAGCCGCCGCCGCGGCTGAGCACCGCGGTCCAGCCGGCCCCGACGACCTCGCAGCCCTCCAACGCGACCTGGCCGCGTGCCGCGTCGACCACCGGCAGGTCGCCCTCGCCGCCGCGCAGCACCAGTTCGGTGAGCAGCACGGCGTCCGCGGCCAGCGTGACGGCGGTGCCGCGCACCGGCTCGATGCGCACGCTGCCGGGCGGGCCGTCGGCGACGATCGTCACCCGGGTCCGCACGGTCAGCGCCTCGGCGTAACCGCCCGGTCGCACGCTGATGACCGCGCCGGAACGGGCCCGCGACAGCGCCTCCGTGATCGTCCGGAACTCGCCCTCGCCGTCCGGGCCGACGGTCAGAAGCTGACGTGCCACGGCCGGTCCTCCTCAAGTCCTGGTGCCAGGTGGTGCGGTGGTTCGGTGCTGCTGAGGAGCACGATACGGGTCACGGTCCGCCCACCGGGCCGGTGACCGCGGGTTCGTCGTCGCCCATCAGAATGGCAGTGATGTGGTCCGACAGCGACCCGACTCGGGGGCCGGTCGGGGGCACCACCTGAGGGACGACGTGCGGTACGACCTGCGGTACGACTGGGGGCAGGATCGGGGGCTCCACCTGGGGCGCGGACTCGGCATCGGCCGAGCCGTGGCCGCCGCCGTGCGTGTGGTGGCGCGCCAGGACCGGGGGCGTGTTCGTCCCGTGGAAGATCACCGGCGCGCCCTCGCCCATGGTCAGGAACTCGTTCTCCGACTCCCCGTAGAACAGCGAACGATCCGCCGGGTCGTCCGGCGTCAGCGCCCGGCTCTGGAAGTAGGTCCCGAAGATCCGGTGCAGGGGCACCTCCTGCGAGGTCACCCAGAAGGGGCCGAGCGTGTGGTGCTCCTCGGTGGGGTCCTTGTAGGGCGCCATCAGGCTGAAGGACTCCGCGGGGCCCCGGCGCATCCGGACCTCGGCGTTCGGGGTCATCGTCGTGCCCTCGTTGTAGTCCTGCAGCAGGTTGCGGCCTTCCAGCCGCATCAGCTGGACGACACCGCGCTGCCGGTCCACGTTGGGGATGTCCACCCGGCGCAGGATCTCGTGGGTGAAGGCGTGCTGGGCCGCCACGCTCCGTAGATAGGCGGCGGGGAAGCCGAGGCGGGGCAGGTCGAGTTCCGGGTCGTGGAAGGTGCTGTTGAGCCGGTTCATGAAGTAGCCGTCCTCATCGCGGGACGGGCGGAAGAAGCTCATCAGCACCTTGAACCGCTGTGCCTCGGAGGTGATCGAGCCGCCTCCCTGGCTGGCCGCCCATTCGCCGAGCATGCTGCTGTCGCCGCCGTTCTCGTCCAGCCAGGCGTAGAACCGCTGCGACACGCTCGCCTCGCCGCCGCCGCGCAGCGATCCGCCGATCGGTCCGGTCGGGTCGTCCGGGGAGACCAGCGCCCACGGGGTGGGCTCGTCGCGAAGTTCCTCGGTGAACCAGCGGTCGTTCACCACCAGTTGGCGGGGCAGTCCGTCCAGGATGCCGCTCTCGTCCAGCCGCATCTGCATCTGGAGGAACTCGCTGCGGTACTCGGGCCGCCAGCCGTCGTAGCGCAGATTCGACTCGGTGCTGAGCAGCCGGTTGGCCCGCTGGGCTTCCGGATCGTCCGGATCGCGCGTCGCCACGGTCTGCCGGGCCCGTTCGAGGATCAGGTCGAGCCGGTGCGCGGCCCGCTCCGCCTGGTCCTCGTGGGCGTCCATCCGCAGCTGCCACACGTCCGCGGGGTCGGTCGCCGGGTCGTCGCGTTCGTACGACAGCGGGTGGTACGTGTTTCCGTTGACGACGAGGTCGAGGTCCGGCGGCGGGTCGGCCGGCCAGAGGGTCCGCGCCTCGAACGGCCCGGCCGGAAGGGAGGCCAGCGGCGGCTCGGGCACATGCTGCGGGGCGGCCTCCTGGGCGTGGTGGTCGTCCGCGCCGTGCTCGTCGTGCCGCTCGGCCACGCTGTGGTGGTCGCCGGCGATGAACGGCTCGTCGTCGGTGTGCCGCTCGTGCGGCTCCGGCGTCGCGTCGCGCACCGGCTCCGATGCGTCGGGTGGCGGGGTGCGCACGATCAGGCGATAGGGGATCGGCTGCCGGGCCGGCGGGGAGGCCGGCTCGTCGTCCCAGTCGGAGTCGGAGCCGGAGCCGGAGTGGTCCTCGTCCTCGTCGTCGGACTCCCGCTGGTGGAGCTGCCGCAGCCGGGCGAGCGCGGTGTCGAGACTGTGCGTGGGCGCGGGCGCGAGCACGGCGTTGCGCGGCGCCGGCGGCTCGTCGTCCCAGTCGGAATCGGCGTCGCCTTCGTCCTCCTCGTCGTCGGAGTCCTGCCGGTTGAGGTTCCGCAGCCGGGCGAGGGCCGCGTCGAGATCGCGGGAGGTCTCCGTGCTGTGCGGGACGACGATCTGCTCGTCGAGCTGAGTCCGGGGTGGCACCTGGGGTTGCTCTCTGGGCAGTTCGTCGGGTTGCTTGTCCGGCTGCCTGTCCTGCTCCGGGAGGGCCGGGTCCCGCTCGGGGACCGTGGCCGAGGTGGAGGGGCCGTCCGGTTTCGGTGGCGCGGGCGGGGACTTGGGCGGGGAATTGGGTGGAGAGGCCGGTGGGGCCGGCGGCTCGACGGGGTGGGTCTCGGACTGCGGGATCATGATCGGGCCGTGCACGTCCACACCCGGGAGGACATGCGCGGTGGCGCCGTCGTGTGCGGTGAGGATGATCCGGGTGCTGCCGTCGAAGATGGCGTAGGGGCGGGCGAACTTGGCGTTGGCGGCGACCTCGCCGCCTGGGCGAAGGACGAACCGAAGCGCTGGCGGCCGTTGACGCCGCCGCCGGCCAGCAGGGTCCCTTGGAAGCCGGGCAGCTTCCAGTGCGGCCCCAGCAGGAAGCGCAGGCCGAGATCACGGGCCCGGATGGGCTGGTTGACCCCGATCTGGTTGACCTCGTTGAGCACGTTGGCGTTGCCGCCCTCGTGCTCGATCGTGCGGTAGTCGAGCCGCCGGACATCGGCGCGGCCGGTGATGCGCAGCGAGCCGTGCCGGAACAGCTCGACCTCCGCCCCGTCGCGGGTCATGGCCGGCAGGCTGCGCTCCAGCCGGGTGTCGCTGAGCGACTTCGTCACATGCCCGTCGAGGCGGGACATCTTCAGCCGGCCCAACTCCTGCCGGAGGTTGCGCAGCGTCCGGGTCCGGAAGGCGGCGCCGTCGGTGATCTTGCGGACGATGCTGTGGGGACTGAGGCCGCGCTCGGGCGGGTTGGGGCCGCGGTGGGGATTCCGCCCGTCCTGGATGATCCCCGGGCGCGGGGCGTACCGGGCGTGATCCTGCCGGTCGGTCGGCGACTCGCGGGTGATGAAGTCGACCTGGGCGGTGCCGGTACGGCTGATGCGCTGCTCGCCGAGCCCGAACAGGCCGGTCGGCCGGCTCATCTCCGCCTCGACGGTGGCGGTGCCGACATGGGTGAGCGAGGGCACCTTCTTGCGGAAGAGCAGACCGGTGGCCGAGTTCTCCGTACGGGTGTTGAGCGTCTCCTTGCCGACGCCGCCGTCGACCCGGCCGAGCAGCGAGAGGTTGACGGCGTCGCCGCTGGGCAGCACATCGCCCTGGACCTGGACGTATCCCTGCCAGTTGCTGGACTTGGTGTTGGACACGCCGGAGGTCTGCACCTGCTGGCCGCCGCTGTAGAACTCGCTGGTGGCGTTGGAGTCGGCCGGGTCCATGGTGTCGACGTGCGCGCCGAGCACGACCCGGCCGCCGCTCACCGACGTCAGGGTGATCGTCCTGGTGCTGCCGCGGCTGTGGTCGCCGAGACCGCGCTGGATGGCCATCGTCTTGACGTGCGGGGCGAGTTCGGCCCGGACCCGGGGCCACTTGTCGCCGAAGACCTCGGTGCCGCGGCCGGCCATCGCGTCGAGGATGTGGGTGGCCACCAGGTCCTCGTCGGGGGTGCGCCGGTCGGCGCCGCCAGTCGGCGGGGCGGGCAACGGGGCGGCGTTCGGTGCCGGGACCGGGTTCGGTGCCGGATGCGGCCGTACCTTCAGTACGACCTGTTCGACCTCGATCCGCGGGTGCGGCGCGGCGCCGTCGGTCGGGCCGTCGGCGGCCTCGGTGGCGGCCGGGGTGTGCTTCGGATAGGAGAAGACACCGTGCAGCCGCACCGGTTCGGGCGCCTCGGGGACGCCCCGCAGGAGGTTGGCGCCCAAGTGCTGTTCGTAGCTGATCTCGAACCGGATCGGCTGCCGGAACAGGTCGTGCGGTTCGACGGTCTTGACCCGCAGCGGGATGCGTTCCTCGGTCTCCCCGGTGGTGCCCTCGCCGCCCGCGTCGGTGAGCTGGCCGGCGCCGTGGTCGACGGCCGCCACGGTGTCCTTGGGGCGCACCGAGCCGCTGTGTGTGACCTGCACGGTCACCGAGCCGTGCGGGATGGGGACTTGGAGCCGGCCGCCGGCGACGGTACGCAGCACGTTGTCGTGGATGTGCGCCGTGGAGGACTGCGACTCGGTGGACATGTCGGTCTCGAACTTCTTCGACGTGCCGACGTACTCGGCCTGTTGCTCACGGATCGGCCGGACCTTGACCGTGAGCCGGCCGCCGGTCACCGGGATGTCGTGGCTCCATTCCCGGCCGGACTCGTGGGTGAGCCGGGCGGACAGCACATGCGGGCCGAACTGGTCGGAGACCCCGGTCATCGCGTGGTCGAGGCCGCTGCCGAGGGCCGGGGCGAGATCGTGCCGGATCGCCTCCAACAGGCCGCTGGCCGGGTCGACACCGAGCAGCATGTCCGAGGGGTGCCAGCTTTCCTCCGCGGCGTGGGCGGGTGGCAGCGGCGGATTCTTCGTGGCCGGGGGCGGGGTCCAGTCCAGTCGCGGCGGCGGGGGATCGGTCCGGCGCGCGGGCGCGGTGCCGTCGGCGGCGTCGGTGAGCACCGCGGGGGTCTCGCCGACGGTCCGGGGGCGGCGGTCGGCGTCCTCGCGCGTCTCGATGATGTCGGGGCCCTGGGCGGACGCCTGGAGCTTGGCCGCCGACACGGGTGACGTGCGGTTCGGCGCGATCGCGTCGGGGCGAACGGGACCCGAGGAGGTACGCGGGGTGGTCGCGTTGACCGCGCCCTTCGAGCCGGTGAAGAGGTTCTTGAACAGGCCCTTGCCGCGCGGGTCGGTGCGCGGTCCCTGGTGGCCGAAGCCGGTCCGCGTGTCGGGATTCGCGGGCCGGGTGAGGTCGACCGGGTCGGGGGCCGGCTTGGGGCGCGGCTCGTCGACGAAACCGGTGGGGTGGTCCCGGGTGAAGGTCGGCGGCAGCACCGAGTCGTGGTCGCGCGAGCCCTGGAGTTCGGTGAGCGGGATGGCGATCTCCACCGGGAACAGGCCGGACTCGTGCACGGTGGACTTGGAGCCGGTCATCGTGCCGTCCAGCCGCACCCAGCCGTCGAAGATCGCCATCGGCTGGTCGAACTTGGTGGCGACGACGACGCGTTCCTGGTTGCGTACCCGGTCGCCGTCACGCAGGGTCTTGGTGACGCCGCCGATCACCTCGCCGAGCACCGGGCCGCCGGCCACGTCGCCGCCCCGGCCGCCGAGCGCCGCCTGCTCGCCGAACTGCCGGTTGCGGGTGGTCGTGGTGGCCGACCCCTGGGTCACCTCGGTGCTCGGGCTGGACAGCGGCGTGATCACCCGGCGGAAGGTGAGCCGCTCGATGTCCGCGGTGAGCGAGGTCTTGGTGCTGGAGCCCGGCCCGGACAACTCGGTGCGGATGAGCGGACTGTGCTGGGTCATGCCGGGCAGCGCGCCGCGCACCCGGTTGAGGTGGTACCAGGAGGAGACCCCGGACCGGACGTTCTTCCAGTCGCCGCCGAAGGCGCGGTGCCCCATCGAGTCGAGCATGCCGTGGAAGCCGCTGAGGTCCAGATTGGTGACCCGGTCCATGCTGCCGAGGCCGCGCAGCGGCACGCTGCTGTTCGTGCCGCGCGGGACCGGGGGCGGCGCCGG